>NZ_CP091716.1:6057500-6357500 GCF_022009635.1 Variovorax paradoxus | reverse complement strand
GCGAAGCCGAGATCGCGCGCGACCTGGTGCCCGAGATCAAGAGCCGGCTCGAGTTTCTCGAGGAGGTGGGCCTGGGCTACCTCACGCTCGACCGCGGCGCGCCCACGCTTTCGGGCGGCGAGGCGCAGCGCATCCGCCTGGCTGCGCAGCTCGGCAGCAACCTGCAGGGCGTGTGCTACGTGCTCGACGAGCCGACCATCGGCCTGCATGCGCGCGACAACCAGATCCTGCTGAACGCGCTGCACAAGCTGGGCGAGAAGGGCAACACGCTGGTGGTGGTGGAGCACGACGAGGACACCATCCGCCGCGCCGACCACATCATCGACATCGGTCCGAGCGCGGGCAAGCGCGGCGGCCGCCTGGTGGCCGAGGGCACGGTGGCCGACATCCAGAATGCCGGCGATTCGCAGACCGGCCGCTACCTGCGCGATGCCATCCGGCACCCGCTGCAGGCGCGCCGTTCGATCCCGTCGCCCGACCCGCAGGCCGAGGACAACGGCGAATGGCTCACCGTGCACGGCGCCGACCTGCACAACCTGCAGGACCTGACGGCCACGCTGCCGCTGCACCGCCTGGTGGTGGTCACCGGCGTCAGCGGCTCGGGCAAGTCCACGCTCGCGCGCGACGTGCTGCTGGCCAGCGTGCAGGGCATCGTGGTGCAGCGCATGACCAAGGCGGGCCGCGACGCCGACGCCGCCGGCAAGCGCCCGGCGTGGGCCGGCTGCAGGAAGGTAGACGGCTACGAGACCATCGACCGCGTACTCGAAGTCGACCAGACGCCCATCGGCAAGACGCCGCGCAGCTGTCCGGCCACCTACATCGGCTTCTGGGACACCATCCGCAAGCTCTTCGCCGACACGCTCGAAGCCAAGGCGCGCGGGTACGGCCCGGCGCGCTTCAGCTTCAACACCGGCGAAGGCCGCTGCCCGGGCTGCGAAGGCGCGGGCGTGCGCACTATCGAGATGAGCTTCCTGCCCGACGTGAAGGTGCCCTGCGAGGTGTGCCACGGCGCGCGCTTCAACCCCGAGACGTTGGCGGTGAGCTGGCGCGGCAAGAGCATCGGCGACGTGCTGAAGATGGAAGTCGACGAGGCTGTCGAGTTCTTCGCGAGCATGCCCAACATCGCGCATCCGCTGCAGTTGCTGAAGGACGTGGGTCTGGGCTACCTCACGCTGGGGCAGCCCTCGCCCACGCTGTCGGGCGGCGAGGCGCAGCGCATCAAGCTGGTGACCGAACTCAGCAAGGTGCGCGACGACATCACCCGCCGCGGGCAGAAGGCGCCGCACACGCTGTACGTGCTCGACGAGCCGACCGTGGGCCTGCACATGGCCGACGTCGAGAAGCTGATCCACGTGCTGCACCGGCTGGTGAACGGCGGCCACAGCGTGGTGGTGATCGAGCACGACCTCGACCTGATCGCCGAGGCCGACTGGATCATCGACCTGGGGCCGGAAGGCGGCAACGCGGGCGGGCGCATCGTCGCGGCGGCGCCGCCGGAAGAAGTTGTGCGCCTGGGCACCCACACCGGCGTGGCGCTGGCACCGGTGCTGGCGCGCTGACCGCTCTTCAGGCGGCTTCCGATCGGGCCGCCTCGCGCAGCGCTTCGAGGCAGGCGGCCACGGCCGGTCTGTCGCTCTCGGGGCCCTGCAATGCGCCGATGCCTTCGAACTCGCTGTCGAGTTCGAAGGCCACGCGCGCGACCAGGCCCCATTGCACGAACGGCGCAATCAGGCTGCGCGGCACCATCGACAGCACGCGGTCGCCGCGCAGTATTTCGAGCACCAGCGGCAGCGAGGTGCTCGAGATCGAATGAAGCGCGGGCTTCGGCGCGTCGGGCGCTTCGAACAGCGCATCGAAGATGTCGCGCACGCCGATGCCGTGGACCGGCAATGCCCAATGCGCGGCGCGCAGGTCGGCCAGCGTCGGCTTCGCCTTGCGCGCCAGCGGGTGGCGACGGCCCGCGACGATCCACGGTACGTCGGGCGCCAGCGCCTCGAAGCTGCAGGGCGCGGGCATTTCCGCCGGGCGGCGGCACAGCGCCATGTCCACGCGGCCCGACATCACGTCGGCCATCAGCTGCTCGCCGGTGGCTTCCACCACTTCGATGCGCAGGTCGGGGTGGCGCGCGCTGAACGACGGCAGCATCCGGCACAGCAGGCCCGAGACGGCCGCCGGGATCGCGCCCACGCGCAGCACGCCGCCCGCGCCGGCCTGCAGCGCATGCACCGTGTCGGCGGAGGCGCGCAGGGCGCTCAGCGTGTTGCGCGCCATCGGAACCACGGCCCGCCCCACGGCCGTGAGCCGCATGCCGCGCACATGGCGCTCGAACAGCGGCGTGCCGAGCAGGCTTTCGATGTCGGCCAGCGCCTGCGTGGCGGCGGGCTGGCTCATGCCGATCTGTTCGGCCGCGCGCCGCACGCCGCCCGAATCGGCGATCGACACCAGCAACTGCAGATGCCGCAGCCGCCCCTTGGCGACCAGCCGGGCATAGAGGACGGACGAGGCGGGCGTGACCGTGGGCATCTTTGGGTATTGGATTTGCTTATCGCAGAGCCGATGAATCTATTGGAAGCCGATCGATGGCGTCAACATAATCCGGCCACTTTTCGGCTCCCACGGACATCCACGCCATGCAGTTCTCTCGTCGCCGGCTCGCGGCCCTCACAGCGGCCATGCTGGGCCTTTTCGCGCTTCCCGCCCTTGCGCAGGACGGCTATCCGCAGCGCCCGGTCAAGCTGATCGTGCCGTTCGCGCCCGGCGGCTCGACCGACCTCGTGGCCCGTCTGGTGGCCGACAAGATGCAGGCCACGCTGGGCCAGCCGGTGATCGTGGACAACCGCGCGGGAGGCGGCGGCATGATCGGCTCCGAGGCCGTGGCCCGCGCCGACGCGGACGGCTACACCGTCGGCATCGGCACCGTGAGCACGCTGACGGTGAACCCGGTCATGCTGAAGGCAAACCGCGTCGATCCGCTGAAAGACCTGGCGCCGATCACCGTGCTGGCGACCGTGCCCGCGGTGTTCATGGTGCATCCGTCGTTCCCGGGCCGCAGCTTCGAGCAGGTGGTGGCCGAGGTGCGCGCCAAGCCCGACACCTACAACATGGGCTCGTCGGGCCCCGGCTCCATCAGCCACCTTCTGATCGAGGCGATGAACACCGACCTGAAGTTCAAGCTGCGCCACATTCCCTACCGCGGCATGGGCCCGGCCCTGACGGCGGCGCTGGCGGGCGAGACCCAGGTGTCGAGCGACCAGTACCCCTCGTCGGCCTCGTACATCAAGAGCGGCAAGCTGCTGCCCTTTGCCGTGGGCGCCTCGAAGCGGCTGGAAGCGCTGCCTTCGGTGCCGACGCTGAAGGAACTCGGCCAGCCCGACCTCAACGAGCTTGCGATGACCTGGTTCGGGCTGGTGGCGCCCGTGAAGACGCCGACCGCCATCCAGAAGAAGCTGCACGACGCGGCAGTGGCCGCTCTGCGCGACCCGGCGCTGCTGGCGCGCCTGAAGGAACTGGGCGTGGATGCGATCGGCGGCACACCGGAGGCATTCCGCGCGCAGATCGAAAGCGGGCTGGCGCGCAACCGCCGCATCGTCCAGGCCGCAGGCATCAGTCCCGAATGAGCGACAGAACCATGAACGCATCCAGCACGCCCCTTTCGCTTTCCGCCATCGCCGAAACCGTCGATGCGCAATCGCAGCGCCAGCATGCCGAGGTCGTGGCATGGCGGCGCCATATGCACCGCCACCCCGAGCTGTCGTTCAAGGAGGTGGACACCGCCAATTTCCTCGAACGCGAGCTCGCGGCCATCGACGGCATCGAGGTGAGCCGCCCCACGCCCACCAGCCTGCTCGCGCGGCTGGCCGGCGGCAGGCAAGGGCGCACGTTGGCGATGCGCGCCGACATCGATGCGCTGCCGCTGCAGGACCAGAAGAGCTGCGACTACGCCTCGGGCAACGCCAACGTCATGCACGCCTGCGGCCATGACGGCCACGCGGCGATGCTGCTCGGCGCGGCGCGCATCCTGGCCGGCCTGCGCGCGCAGGTGCCGGGCGAGGTGCGCTTCTTCTTCCAACATGCGGAGGAGCAGCATCCGGGCGGCGCGCAGCAGATGGTGGACGCGGGCGTGATGCAGGGCGTCGACCAGGTGATTTCGGCGCACGTCATGTCGACGCTGGACACCGGCAGCATCGCGGTGCTCGACGGCCCGGCGCTGGCCAGTTCCGACCGCTTCGTGCTGCGCCTGCGCGGGCGCGGCGGCCATGCGGCCAACCCCGACCGCTGCATCGACCCGATCATGATCGGCGCGCAGATCGTCGGCAACCTGCAGGCCGTGGTCTCGCGCAACACCGATCCGCACGAGGCGCTGATTCTGTCGGTCACCCGCTTCGACGGCGGCAGCGCCTTCAACGTGATCCCCGATGCAGTGGAGCTGTGGGGCTCGGTGCGCTGCTTCAGCGACCAGGTGCGCGCCGGCGTGCCCGCGCTGGTGGAGCGCATCGCCAATGGCGTGGCCGCGGCGCACGGCGCTACCTGCGAGCTGGAATACATCCGCGGCTACAGCCCGGTGGTCAATGACCCGGCCGTGGCCGAGCGCATGCGCGCGGTGGTGCGGCAGGGCATTGCGACGGCGGCGCTGCAGCCGATCCGGCCCCTGCCGAACAGCGAGGACTTCAGCGCCTTCCTGAAGCATGCGCCGGGCGCCTATGTGTTCGTGGGTGCGCGCAGCGCGGCCAAGGGCATCGTGCATCCGCATCACCATCCGCATTTCGACTTCGACGAAGACGCGCTGCTGCATGGCGTGCAGCTGTTCGCGAACGCGCCCTTCCACCTGAACGCATAGGCCTTTAGAGGGTCTCGCCAAGGTTGTCGAAACCGGCGCACAATGGCTTCAACCCTTGGCGCAGGCGCATCCTGAATCAGCCATGGTGGAGACCATGTGAAGGGGTGAAGCGCCGTGCCGTGGGCCACGCAAGGAGCCATGTCATGACCCGCTTCATCGATGTTCACAGCCTCGTTCGCCTGGTGGACGAGACCGGCGTTCCGCAATTCCTCGAGGCCCTGGCCGACGCATTGCGAGACGACTTCCTCCGGTGGCGGGAGTTCGACAAGAAGGCGCGCGTGGCCAGCCATTCGCACCTCGGCGTGATCGAGCTGATGCCGGTGGCCGACGACGGCGCCTACGCCTTCAAGTACGTCAACGGGCATCCGCACAACACGCAGGTCGGGCTGCCCACGGTCATGGCCTTCGGCGTGCTGGCCGAAGTGGACACGGGCTACCCCGTGCTGCTGTCGGAGCTCACGTTCACCACCGCGCTGCGCACGGCCGCCACATCCGCAATGGCCGCGAAGGCGCTGGCGCGGCCCGATTCGCGCAGCCTCGCGCTGATCGGCAACGGCTCGCAGAGCGAGTTCCAGGCGCTGGCCTTCCATGCGCTGCTGGGCATCGAGGAAGTGCGCGTGTTCGACACCGACCCGCACGCCACCGACAAGCTGGTGCGCCACCTGTCGGCCTGCACGCTGCTGGACATCGTGCGCGCGCGCTCCGTGGCCGACGCGGTGCGCGGCGCCGACATCGTCACCACCGTCACCGCCTACCAGGGCCGCGCGACCGTGCTCACGCCCGACATGATCGAGCCCGGCATGCACATCAATGCCGTGGGCGGCGACTCGCCCGGCAAGACCGAGCTGCACCCCGACGTGCTGCGCAAGGCGCGCGTGTTCGTCGAATACGAGCCGCAGACCCGCGTCGAAGGCGAGATCCAGCAGGTGGCGGCCGACTTTCCGGTGCACGAGCTGTGGCGCGTGCTGCTGGGCGAAGTGCCCGGCCGCGAGAGCCCGGCGCAGGTCACGCTGTTCGATTCGGTCGGCTTCGCGCTGGAGGACTACACGGCGCTGCGCTACATCCAGCGCATCGCCACCGAACGCGGCATCGGCCAGCAGATCGCGCTGGTGCCCGAACTCGACGACCCGAAGGACCTGTTCGGCCTCACGGCCTCCGGCCGGCGCCGGGCGGTGCTGCGGCGTGCGGCATGATGGGCGGCTTCGCCACTGCCGCTCCTGTTCCTGTCCATGCTCACCATCTACAACGACCAGCACGTTCTTCACCAGGGCAAAGTCGAGATGTTCCGCGGCGAGCTCGTGCCGTGCTTCGAGGTGCCCGCCCGCGTCGACCATGTGAGGCATGAACTGGAGCGCCGCGGCGTCGGCAGGCTGCAGGCGCCAGATGCCTTCGACGAAGCGCTGCTGGCCAGGGTGCACGCGCCGCGCTACCTGGACTTCATCGCGCATGCATGGGACGAGTGGGTGGCGCTGGACCCGTCCAACGTGTCGCGCGACGCGCTGCCGTCGTACTGGCCCACGCGCGGCATGCGCACCGACGTGCTGCCCAAGAGCTTCCCTGCGCGCATGGGGCTGTTCTCTTTCGACGCCGGCACGCCGCTGATGGCGGGCAGCTGGTCGGCGGCGCGGCATGGTGCCGCCTGCGCGTGGACGGCGGCGCAACGCGTCATCGGCGGGCAGCGCGCGGCCTTTGCTCTCACGCGGCCGCCGGGCCACCATGCGGGCGCCGATTTCTTCGGCGGCTACTGCTTCGTCAACAACGCCGCCGTCGCCGCGCAGGCACTGCGCGATGCGGGCGTGGAGCGCGTGGCGGTGCTCGACGTGGACTACCACCACGGCAACGGCACGCAGGCCATCTTCTACGAGCGCGACGACGTGCACTTCGCGAGCCTGCACGGCGACCCGCTGACCGACTACCCCTACTACCTGGGCCACGCCGACGAACGCGGCGCGGGCAGGGGCGAGGGCTTCAACCACAACCTGCCGCTGTCGCGCGGCACGGACTTTCCGACATGGCGCGCGGCGCTGAAGACCGCGCTGGCACGCATCGCCGAGGTGAAGGCCGGCGCGCTGGTGGTCTCGCTCGGTGTCGACACCTTCGAGGGCGACCCGATCTCGGGCTTCAAGCTCAAGAGCGACGACTACCTGCGCATGGGCGAAGACCTGGCGCGCGCCGGGCTGCCGACGGTGTTCGTGTTCGAGGGCGGTTATGCGGTGGCTGAAGTGGGCGTGAACGCGGTGAACGTGCTCGAAGGCTTCGAGCAGGCGTAGCCGCCGCTGGCTGGCTGACGCGCAGGCGACTCGGATCGCCCGAATCTCCCCTCGGCGCGCGGGAAATCAGGGCAGTCCCGATTGCCTTCGCAGACCTGGCGGGGCCCAATCGGCGCTTTTCCAAGTCAGGATCCAGTCAGCCATGCTCCGCCGCTCCACTTTTCTCAGTGCCGCCTCGCTCGTTGCCGCGTGCGGCCTCGCCTCTCCCCTGGCGGCTTTCGCGCAGGGCTTTCCCACCAAGCCGGTCAAGCTGGTCATCGCCTTCCCGGCGGGCGGCCCGACCGACATCACCATGCGCCAGCTCGCCGACAACGCGAGCAAGATCCTCGGCCAGCCGGTGATCATCGACAACAAGCCCGGCGCCGGCGGCACGCTGCCCGCGCAGGCGCTGCAGACCGCGCAGCCCGACGGCTACACCGTCGCGCAGATCCCGCTGGGCGTGTTCCGCCTGGGCTACACCACCAAGATCAACTGGGACCCGCTGAAGGACATCACGTACGTGCTGAACGTCACCGGCTATGCCTTCGGCATCGTGGTGCCGGCCGACAGTCCGTTCAAGACCTGGGCCGACTTCGTCGCCTACGCCAAGGCCAACCCCGGGAAGCTCACCTACGGTTCGACCGGCACGCTGACCAGCCCGCACCTGACCACCGAGATCGTCGCGCAGAAGGCCGGCATCGAACTGCAGCACGTGCCCTACAAGGGCAGCGCCGACCTGATGCTCGCGGTGGTCAGCGGCCAGCTGATGGCCGCCGCCGACAGCACCGGCTTCGCGCCGCAGGTCGAGGCCGGCAAGCTGCGCGTGCTCAACACCTGGGGCGACAAGCGCCTGGCCAAGTTCCCCGACGCGCCCACGCTGAAGGAGCTGGGCTACGACGTGGTGCAGAACTCGCCCTTCGGCATCGGCGCGCCCAAGGGCACGCCGCCCGAGGTGGTGAAGAAGCTGCATGACGCCTTCAAGCAGGCGATGGAAGAACCCAGCTACGTGGCCGCGCTGGGCCGCTACGACATGCTGCCGAACTACATGAGCTCGGCCACCTACACCAAGTTCGCGCAGGACACGGTGGTGCGGGAGAAGGTGGTGATCGAGAAACTGGGGCTGGCGAAGGAAGTCAAGACGAACTGAGCGCGAACAGCTCGTCCACCAGCCGCCCCGCCAATTCCGGCTTCACCGGATCGCCCCCGAACACCAGCCGGAACACGATCGGCGCGATCAGGTGATCGATCACCTGCTGCGGCTCGGGCGCGCGCTCGCCGCGTGCGTGTGCCTGCTCGACCAGCGCCAGCGCTTCCTTGCGGCGGTTGCGCAGGCAGTCGGTGTCCGAATCGCCGTTGGCCAGCGCGGCCGCGGCTTTCAGCAACGAGGTATTGCACGGCTTGGCCAGGTGCCCGATGAGTTCGCGCGCCCAGGCTTCCAGGTCTTGGCGCAGGGTGCCGGTGTTCGGCAGCGGGCGGTTCGGGTCCAGGCGGTGGGTGGCCGTCTCGGCCAGCAGCCCCTGCAGGTCGCCCCAGCGGCGGTAGATGCTCGACGCGCTGACGCCGGCGCGCTCGGCCACGGCCGGCACGGTGACGCGCTCGCGGCCCTGCTCGGCCACCAGTTCTTCCAGCGCGGTGCGCACCAGCGCCTGCACCTGCGCGCTGCGGCCACCGGGACGCTTGTTGGGAAGGGTGATGTCGTTCATGTCCGGACTTTAACGCAAAGATATTTGCTTTAGAGGATTCCCAGGTCTAGAATCACAAAAGCAAAAAAAGTTGCATTAAGGATTCGACATGCCATCCACCTGCCCTGAACTGGCCGTCGCCACCGCCGACATCTCTGCCCGCGCCAAGCCCCGGCGGTTGCCGGCGAGCGTGGCGTTTCCCTTGCTGGCCGCCGTGTTGTTCGGCTTTTTCTTCGCGGCGGCCGCGCCATCGCCGCTGTTCGTGGTGTTCCAGCACGCCTGGCACTTCTCGTCGTCCTTGCTCACCGTGGCCTTCGCGATCTACGCGATTGCGCTGCTGATCTCGCTGCTGGTGGCGGGCTCGCTGTCCGACCACATCGGGCGGCGCCCGGTGGTGCTGGGAGCGCTGGCGCTGCAGGCCGTGGCGATGGGGCTCTTCCTGCTGGCGCAGGACATCGGCGGGCTGATCGTCGCGCGGGTGGTGCAGGGCATCGCCACGGGTGTCGCGAGCGGCGCGTTGAGCGCGGCGGTGGTCGAGGCCGCGCCGGCATCGCGCAAGCGGCTGGGCGCGTTGATCACCAGCGTGTCGCCGCTGGCCGGCCTAGCGCTCGGCGCGCTGCTGACGGGCATGGCGGTGAAGTTCTCTGTCCAGCCCGTGATGCTGGTTTTCGGCGTGCTGGCCGTGGTGTTCGCGCTCGGCGCGGCGGTGGTGCTGTGGATGCCCGAGACGGTGACGCGTCGCCCCGGCGCATGGGCTTCGCTGGTGCCGCGTGTGTCGATCCCCGCGCGGGCCCGCGCCGAGTTCGCGCGCGGCCTGCCGGTGTTCATTGCGGTGTGGGCGCTCGGTGGGTTGTTTCTGTCGCTGGCGCCATCGCTGATGCTGCATGTGTTCGGCGTCGACAACGGCGTGGTCAACGGGCTCACGGTGGCGGTGCTGTCGGGCGTCGGAGCGATCGCGCCGACGCTGCTGGGGCGCCTCGCCGCGCCGCGGCCCGCCATCGTCGGCATGGCCAGCATCGCGGCCGGGCTGGTGCTGCTGCTGGCGTCGCTGGCCACGCGCTCGCTCGCGCTGTTCTTCGTCGGCACCGCGGTGGCGGGCGTGGGCTTCGGCGGTGCGTTCTCGGCGCTGGTGCAGACGCTCGCGCCGCTGGCGCAGTCGCACGAACGCGGCGAGCTGTTCGCGGCGATCTTCGTGGTGAGCTATCTCGCGTTCAGCCTGCCGGCGATGCTGGCGGGGTTCCTTGTCAAGCCGCTCGGTCTTCTGGCAACGGTCGAAGGCTATGCCGCCGTGCTGCTCCTGATTGCGGTCTACGGCGTGTGGAACCAGTGGGCGGCGCTGCGGAAAGCGCCCGGGGCCTGAGCTATGCGCGCCGCGCGGCCAGCACCGCGCGTGCAGCTTCGGCGAACCCCGCGCCGCGCTCGCCCTGCGTCACGTAGCGCGGCAGGTGTTCGAGCTGCGGCACGAAGCGCGCCACATTCGCCACGCCGATGCTGTGCGCGAAGCTGCGGAACATCAGCTGGTCGTTGGTGGAGTCGCCCACGTAGGCCCAGCGGTTCATTTCGTCGTCGAGCATGCGGTCCCACAGCTCGCGCACGATCCAGCGCGCGCCCTCGAGCTTGTCGTTGTCGCCGTACCAGCCGTTGATGTGGATGCTGCTCACGGTGGCGTGCATGCCTTCGCCGCGCATCAGCGCCACCACCCGCGCGACGGTGGCGTCGTCGAGTTGCACGAACTCGCTGTGGTCGATGGCGATGTCGGTCTCGCGGCCCGGCGAGTCGGTGGCGCGCGCGGCGCCCGGAATCTCGCGTTCGATGCGCGCCAGCACCGCCTGCATGCGCGCGAGGTTGGCGGCGCGTGTCGCGGCATCCTGCTGGTAGCGCTTCTCGACCTGTCCGCTGGCGGCGGGCAGCAGCGCCACCGCGCCGTTCTCGGCCACGATGGCATCGACCGGCCAGGTGGTGACGAACGGCAGGCTCCAACCCACGGGCCGGCCCGTGATCGCAACCACCGCGAGGCCCGCGGCCTTGAGGTCCGCCAGCGCCTGCAAGGCGTCCGGCGTGATCGCGCCCTCGCTGGTCAGCGTGTCGTCGATGTCCGTGAAGACGCCGACCAGCGCGCCGCGCGCCGATGCCTCCCAACGGGTCAGCGGCAGCAGGTGGTTCGGCGAAGCGGGCAGGGAAGACGGCGCGGACATGGCGTGCTGGAAAGAGAAGAAAAAGAGGCGTGATCGTAGCGGCGCTTTTCGTGTAGCATCCCGCCCCCGCCGCGCATCGAGCCCGGCGCGGCGCCCTTCATGCCTCACATCCTCGTCGACAACCTCCTCAAGACCTACCGCATCTCCGAGCGCGACCCCGGCGTGATGGGCGCGCTGCGCGGGCTCGTGCACCGCCGCCATCGCACGGTGGAGGCGCTGTCGGGCGTGTCGTTCTCGCTCGAGCGCGGCGAGCTGCTGGGCTTCATAGGCCCCAACGGCGCGGGCAAGTCGACCACCATCAAGATCCTCGCCGGCATCCTGCGCGCCGACGGCGGGCGCGTGGAAGTCGATGGACGCGACCCCTTCGCCGACCGCGAGCGGCACGTGGGGCGCATCGGCGTGGTCTTCGGCCAGCGCACGCAGCTGTGGTGGGACCTCCCGGTTGGCGACGGCTTCGACCTGCTGCGCGACATCTACCGCGTGGACCCCGCGCGCTACCGCCGCACACGCGACGAACTGGTGGCGCTGCTGAGCCTGGAGCGCGTGCTCGGCCAGCCGGTGCGGCAACTCTCGCTGGGCCAGCGCATGCGCGCGGAAATCGCCGCGGCGCTGCTGCACGAGCCCGACATCTTGTTCCTGGACGAGCCGACCATCGGCCTCGACGCACCGTCGAAACTGGCCGTGCGCGACTTCGTGCGCCGCGCCAACCGGGAGCGCGGCACCACCGTGCTGCTGACCACGCACGACATGCACGACATCGAGGCGCTGGCGCAGCGCGTGATCATCATCGGCCACGGCCGCGTGCTGGCCGACAGCCCGGTGGAGGCGCTGCGCGCGCAGGTGATGGCCGAGCGCCGCCTGGTGGTCGACTTCGCGCAGGACGCGGCGCTGCCCGCGCAGGTGGAGGGCGCCAGGGTGCATTCGCGCGACGGCCAGACGCTGGTGCTGGACTTCGATCCCGCGGTGACGACCGCGCCCGCGCTGATCGCGCGCATCGCGGCCGGCCATGCGGTGGAAGACATCCGCCTCGAGGGCCTGGCCATCGAGGCCGTCATCGCGCGCTTCTACGCGATGCACGGAGCGGCCGAAGCGTGACGGCCTTGCGCGAACTGGCGCGCCCCTACATCGCGGCATTCGCCTCGCGTTTCCTGCAGATGCTGCAGTACCGCACGGCCGCGCTCGCGGGTTTCGGCACGCAGTGCTGGTGGGGCGGCATCAAGGTGATGGTGCTGGCCGCCTTCTACGGCGGCGCGTCGATGGCCGGCACGCCGATGTCGTTGACGCAGGCCATCACCTACAGCTGGCTCTCGCAGGGCCTGCTGGTGCTGGTGCCGTGGCTCGGCGACCCGGAGGTGGCCCAGGCCGTGCGCACCGGCGCGGTGGCCTATGACCGGCTGAGGCCGGTCGATGCTTATGCGCTGTGGTTCGCGCGCAGCGCGGGCTGGATCGCGGCGCGCGTGTTGCCGCGCGTGGCGTTGATGGCGGCCTTCGCGGCTGTCGCGTTGCCGCTGGTCGGGCTGGGCGATTGGGCCTGGAAGCCGCCGGCGAGTTTTGCGGCCGCGATCGCGTTTCTCGCGTCTTCCGTGCTGGCGCTGCTGTTGTCCACGTCGATGGTGATGCTGCTTAACATCGCCGCGACCGCCGCGCTCAACGAACGCGGAATCAACGCGCTGGCGGGGCCCGTGGTCATCGTCTTTTCGGGAAACCTGCTGCCGCTGATGCTGTTGCCGAATGCATGGCAGACGGCGCTGCTGCTGCAGCCCTTCGCGGGCGTGGTCGACATCCCGGCGCGGATCTATTTCGGGTTGATGAGCGGCTGGCAGGCCATGGCGGGGCTGGGCCTGCAGTCGTTCTGGATCGTGGTGCTGGTCGTGTTCGGCCGCATGGCGATGCAGCGGACGATGCGGCGGCTGGAGGTGCAGGGTGGTTGAAGTGTGGTCTTCGTCTTCTGGTCGTTCAGAGCACTGGTTGATCGGCGCCCACGGCGCAAGCCGCAAGAACCGGAGCCACTGAAACAAATGGGATCGCTCCGCCTACTCATGAGACTCGTCGCCGCCTCCCTCAGCGGCCAGGCGCGTTACCCCGCTTCGGCACTGATGCTGACGACGGGCCAGTTCCTCGGCACAGGCATCGAGGTCATCGCCGTCTGGGCGCTGTTCCATCGCTTCGGCGAAGTGCAGGGCTGGCAGCTTGGCGAAGTGGCGCTGTTCTACGGGCTCGTGAACTGCATGTTCGCCGTCGCCGACGCGCTGGGCCGCGGGTTCGACACGTTAGGCACCGAGTTCCTTCGCACCGGCGCCTTCGACCGGCTGCTGCTGCGCCCGCGCCCCGTCGCGTTGCAACTGATGGGGCACGACTTCCGCATCAGCCGCGCGGGCCGCCTGCTGCAAGGCGCGCTGGTGCTGGTGTTCGCGACGGTGCAGGCCAACATCGCCTGGACGCCGGCAGCCATCGGCATCGCGCTCTTCGCGCTGGCCGGCGGCGCGGCGCTGTTCCTCGGCATCCTGGTGCTGCAGGGCACGCTGTCGTTCTGGACCGTCGAGAGCCTTGAGATCGCCAATGTGCTGACCTACGGCGGCGTGCAGGCGGCGCAATACCCGCTGGCGTTGTACGCGCAGTGGTTCCGGCGCGTGCTGACCTTCATCGTGCCGCTGGCCTGCGTGGCGTACTACCCGGCGCTGGCGATCCTGGGCAAGCCCGATCCGCTCGGCGCGCCCGCATGGATGGGGTTGGTGTCGCCGCTCGCGGGTTTCGTGTTCCTCGCGGCGGCTTTCGGGGTGTGGCGCTTCGGGTTGCGCCACTATGCGTCGACCGGGAGCTGATCCGGCCCGGCTTTCTCAGCCCGCGCTCTGCAGAGCCAACCCCGCATGCTCCCGCAGCGGATGGAAGTGGATCTTCGGAAAGCGCTCCTGCGCCAGCCGCACGTCGTAAGGCGATGTGCACAGAAAGGCCAGCGTGTCTGCCGCGTCCTTGGCCATGCGCACCGGATAGGCGTTCACGAACTCGCGCAGTTCGGCCGGGGTGTCGGCCGTGATCCAGCGCGCGCCGGTGTATTGGCAGCCTTCGAGCCGCACGTCGGCGTCGTACTCGGCCTTCAGGCGGTGTTGCACCACTTCGAACTGCAGCTGGCCGACCGCGCCGAGCAGCATCGGGCCGCCGACTTCGGGGCGGAACACCTGGATGGCGCCTTCTTCGCCGAGCTGGGCCAGGCCCTGCTGCAGCTGCTTGGTGCGCAACGGGTTCTTCAGGATCACCGTCATGAACAGCTCGGGCGCGAAGAAGGGCAGGCCGGTGAACTGCAGGCTCGCGCCGTCGGTGATGGTGTCGCCCAGCTGCACCCCGCCGTGGGTGGTGAAGCCCACGATGTCGCCGGCGTAGGCCTCTTCCACGGCCTCGCGGCGCTGGCTCATGAAGGTCACGACGCTGGTGGGGCGCAGCTCCTTCGACGTGCGCTGCACCTTGAGCTTCATGCCGGGCGTGTACTTGCCCGAGGCCATGCGCACGAAGGCGATGCGGTCGCGGTGGTTGGCGTCCATGTTGGCCTGCACCTTGAAGACCACGCCCGCGAAGTCCTTGTCCTCGGGCTGGATCTCCTTGACCACCGGCTGGCGGTTGACCAGCGTGGTGCTGGTGCGCGACTGCGGCGAAGGCGCCAGGTCGACCAGCGCGTCCAGCACTTCCATCACGCCGAAGTTGTTCACGCCGGAGCCGAAGAACACGGGCGTCTGCTTGCCGGCCAGGAAGGCCTCGCGGTCCCAGGCGGGCGAGGCGCCGGTGGCCAGCTCCATGCTTTCCATGGCGGTCTCGAAGTCGGCGCCGAAGCGCTTGGTGAGCGTTTCGCGCTCGCTCAGCGGAATGGTCTCGAAGTCTTGCGGCAGCCGCTCGCTGCCTGACTCGAACACCGTCATGGCCTGCGTGCGCAGGTTCATGATCCCGCGGAAGGTCTTGCCCTGGCCTACGGGCCAGGTCATGGGCACGCAGGGCATGCCCAGCTCGCGCTCCACCTCGTCGAGGATGTCCAGCGGCTCGCGCACTTCGCGGTCCATCTTGTTGACGAAAGTGATGATGGGCGTGTCGCGCTGGCGGCAGACCTCGATCAGCCGGCGCGTCTGCGCTTCCACGCCGTTGGCCGCGTCGATCACCATCAGCGCCGAGTCGACGGCGGTGAGCACGCGGTAGGTGTCTTCCGAGAAGTCCTTGTGGCCGGGTGTGTCGAGCAGGTTGATCACGTGGTCGCGGTACAGCATCTGCATGACCGACGAGGCCACCGAGATGCCGCGCTGCTTTTCGATTTCCATCCAGTCGGACGTGGCATGGCGCGAGGCCTTGCGCGCCTTCACCGAGCCGGCGATCTGGATCGCGCCCGAGAAAAGCAGCAGCTTTTCGGTCAGCGTGGTCTTGCCGGCGTCAGGGTGGGAAATGATCGCGAAGGTGCGACGGCGGCGGGTTTCGGCAACAAAAGACAAGGTGGGCAATCGGGCAGGGGAATGCCGCGATTTTAGAAGGCCGGGGATTTCCGCCCGCCGGCCCGGCGCAAAGCACCCGCGGCGGCGGTTTCAGGCGCCCAGCGCCTCGGCCATTCCGTAGGCCCGCATCTGGGCCTCGAACTGCGCCACGTCGTGGCTCAGCACCACGATGTCGTGGGCCTGCCCCTTATGGTCCCTGACGTGCTTGCCCAAGAGCGCCTCGGGCCGGAAGCCCAGCGCCTGGAACACGGCGATGGCGCCGCGCTGGTCGACGGTCATCTGGGCGACGAGCTTTTCCTGCCCGCGTTCGATGGCCAGCGCGCAGGCCTCGCGCGCCAGTTGCTGGCCCAGGCCGCTGCCGCGCAGCGCGGGCGCCGCCAGCACCCGCAGCTCGGCCACGTGGCCCGACCAGGAGTGCGGATCGCGGATGACGGCCGCGCATCCGAGCACGATGCCGCCGCGCACCGCTAGCACGCTGTCGATGTCGCCGCGCTCGATGGCGCGCACCCAGGCGTCCATCACCCGGGGCTGGGTGATGTCGCGCGGCAGAAAGAGCAGGTCGTGCGCGGGCAGGGCGCGCGCGAAGTCGAGCACCGCGTCGGCGTCGTCCGCGGTCATGAGGCGCAGCGCGATCTCGCCCTGCGGGTTGGGCACGATGCGCGGGTAGCTGCGCGAGGAGGAAACGGATGTCATGGTCATGTCGATCGCACCCCCAGCCAGTCGTCGAGTTTGGGCCACAGCCTGCGGACCGCGTTGGGGCCGGCGGCAAGGCTCACGTGTCCGCCCTTGAGCACCACTTCTTCCTTGTCGGCCGAGCCGATGCCGGCAATCAGCGGCTGGCCGGCCTCGTACGGCACGATGTGGTCGTGCTGCGCGAGCGCGTGCAGCACCGGCACCTTGATGTTCTGCAGCCGCACCGGGCGCCCGCCCAGCTCCAGCTCGCCCTTGTGGAGCTTGTTGTCCCACATGAGCTCTTTCACGGTCTGGCGGAAGTACTCGCCGGCCAGCGGCAGCATCTCTGCGCCCCAGCGGTCGAACATGCGGTACGACTTGACGAATTCGTCGTTGTCCATGTTGTCCCACAACTGCACCACGCCCGCGCCGCGGCCCGCGGGGCGCAGCATGTCGAAGGAGGCGAACAGCATCTCGGGCGGCACGTTGCCGACGGTGTCGATCAGCCGGTCGACGTCGAAGTAGCGGCGGTCCGACCAGGCATGGAACAGCTTCATGCGGCTGAAATCGACGGGCGTGGTGAAGAGCGCCAGGTTCTTCATCGGCCCGCCGGGATGCAGCGCGGCGTAGAGGGTGGAGAGCACGCCGCCCATGCAGTAGCCGGCGACGGTGACGTCTTCCTCGCCCGAGTCCTCCTGCACGCGGCGGATGGAATCGGGAATGAAGTCGAGCACGTAGTCCTCGATGCGCAGGCGCTTCTCGTCGGGGCGCGGCGCGTTCCAGTCCATCACGTAGACGTCGTAGCCCTTCAGCAGCAGGTACTCGACCATGCTCTGGCCCGGCGCGAGGTCGAAGATGTAGGCGCGGTTGGTGGTGGCCATGACCATCAGCACCGGCACGCGGTAGAGCTCGTCGACCAGCGGGCGGTAGTGGTAGAGGCTCAGCGTGCCGCGCCGGTGGATCTCGTCCTTCGGCGTCTGGCCGACGGCGGGCGCGGCCGACGTGAGGAACTCCAGGCCCTTGATGTTGCGCTGGATCGCGCGCTCGATCTCGGCGCGGATGTCGGGCAGGGCGAACGCCTCGGCGGTGGGCATCATGGCGCGCGTTTTCCGGTCGCGGCTTTGGGCGGCGTGGGCTTGGCCGACGGCTGCCTGGTGCGGCGCGGACGCGGCGGGGGCGCCGCATCGGCCTTGGGCGCCGGGCTCCGCGCGCCTTCGGCCGCGCGGGCGATGCGCGCCAGGTGGTCGTCGATGCGCTGCAGCTGATCGCCCAGCGCCTGGATGTCGGCGCGCGTGGGCAGGTTCAGCATCGTGAGGTAGCGCGCCATCAAGTCGCCCAGCGCCTTCTGCGCGGAGAGCGAGGCGTTCATGCCGCCGTGCATGCCCTGGCGGAACGGGTCCGAGGCCATGGTCTCGTTGGCGAACTCGTTGGTGCTTTTTTCCCACTGGGCCGTGAGCTCGCGCCACATGGCCATGGGGTCGAGCGGGGAGAACTTGGTCATTCGTGCGCTCCCTGGGTGCGAGTGGATCGTCTTCAGTCGTGCGAGTGACGGGCCGTGTGCGCCGCGATGGCGTCGACGATCTGCGGCCACATCTCGATCGGCAGCGCATGGCCCATGCGCGGTATGCGCAGCAGGGCGGCGCCCGCGATCGCGTCGGCCACGTCGACGCCGCAGGCCACCGGCACGAGCGGATCGGCGTCGCCGTGGATCACCAGCGTCGGCACGCGCACGTCGCGCAGCGCCGGCTTGCGATTGCCCGACGCGAGGATGGCCGCGAGCTGGCGCGCCACGCCGGGAGGGTTGAGCCCGCGCAGGAAGACCAGCTGGGCGCGTTCGGCATCGCGGGCCTCGTCGAGCGGAAAAGCCGACGGCCCGCGCAGCACGCGCCACACCTTCGCGTGGTGCGCCACGTAAGCGTCGAAGGTGGTCGGCGCGGGCGAGAACAGCACCGCCATCGCTTCCGCCGTGGGCGGCGGCAGCGCCGGGTTGCCGGTGGTCGACATGATGCTGGTGAACGAGCGCATCCGCCGCGGATGGTGAATGGCCAGCTCCTGCCCGATGGCGCCGCCCATCGAGGCGCCGACGATGTGCGCCCGCTCGATGCCGAGCGCGTCGAGCAGGCCGATGCAGTCCTGGGCCATGTCGCGCAGCGTGTAGGGCACCCGCAGCGGCTGGCCGGTCATGGCCTGCGCCATCAGCGCCTGGATGTCGGGCACGCCCAGGTGGGACAGGTGCGTGGAGTGGCCGATGTCGCGGTTGTCGAAGCGGATCACCCGGTGCCCGCCGGTCTCGGCCAGGCGCGTGCAGAAGGCGTCGTCCCACGCCACCATCTGGGCGCCGAGGCCCATCACCAGCAGCAGCGGCGGCGCGCCGGGGTCGCCGAAGCTGTTCCAGGCCAGTTCGACGTGGTTGGCGGGCGTGCGCCGCTCGATGGGGGGCGCTGCGGTGGTCATGGGCCGGCCGGGCTTTTGTTCTTCTCTTACTTGCGCTGCAGCAGCTTGGTGACTTCGTCCACGTTGGACTGGATGCGCTGGCGCACCACGTCGAAGGCGTCGGCCTGCGACTTGGCGGCAAGGTTGGCCAGCTCCTTGATGTCGTCGATGGCGCGCTGGAACGATTGGCGGCCGAGCTCGTCGAGCTTGGCGAGGTTTTCCTTCGGGTCCTTGCCGGGCATTTCCTTGGCGGCGGTCTGCCATTCGGTGATGGCGCTCTTGATCATCTCGGTCTGCCGCTGCACCACCGTCTGCAGGCCCTGGTAGGACTTCTCGTTGGCCTGCATCAGCGCCTGCAGGTCCTTGCGGCCGCTTTCGAGCAGCTTGCCCGCGCCGCCGGTCAAGTTGAGCTCCTGCAGGCGGTCGGTCATGTTCTTGAGGTTCTTCAGCGGGTTGAGCATCTCGGCGGCGCTGGGGGCAGCCGCCTTGCTGCTGCCACTGCTGCTGGCAGTGGTCTTCTTGGCGGCGGCTTTCTTGGCAGTGGCCATGGTGCGGAATCTCCTGTGACGGTGAACGGGTGGATGGCGAGGACCGGCCGGTCGGCAAAAGTCCATCGCCACGATACGCCGCACCGGCATGTCGCCGCGAAAAAAATGCCTGCGGGATTTCCCTTGGGTTCCCGCGCGCGTGCTCGTACCGATGGATTACATCGGCGGCGCGAAGCCGTTGCGGCCCGCGGTCACGCGCAATGCCGTGGGCGTGCCGTTCTTTTCCTGCGCGTTCACCATCACCTTGGCGCCGGGCACCAGCAGCGCCTCGGTGCCGGGCCGGAAGGTGACCACCGGCGCGTCGGGCGGCACGACGACGATCTTCTCGCCGCCCTTGTAGGTCAGCCGCATCTGCTGGCCGCCGCGCACCGACTTCGGCGCGGCGGCCAGGTCGGCCACGGTGGCGTTGGTCATGGTGCTCTCGGGCAGCAGGTCCCAGGGGCGATGGCCCTCGCCGGTGCCGCGCGCGGCCTCGGGGAACACCACCACTTCGATCGCTTTTTGCGTGCCGTCGGCCTGCGGCATAGCGGCCGTGCCGACGAAGCTGCCGCGCTTGATGTCGGAGAGCTTGATGCGGTAGACCTCGGACACCGGCATGTCGGCCGGCCGCGCGAGGCTGACGACTTCACCGCCGCGGTCCTGCACGACGAGGGTCTTGGCGTCGACGCGCACGATGGTGCCGCGGATGCGGACGGTCTCGGGCGCGGGCTGCGCGGATGCGCCGTTCGGCAGCGCGGCGAAGCCCAGGCTGATGACGGTGGCGGCGAGCAGCGCCCGGCGGTTGTGGGGCAGGAGGATCGGCATGGCGGCTTTCGGCGGAGTGGGGGTCGGGGCAATGTACGCCGCGGCGCCCGAATCTGCTGGCGGCCGACTTAGGCCTGAATGAGCAAGGGCCGCATGCCGGTCTTGCGGCATGCGGCCCCGGGACGGGCTGTGCGCTGGCGCGTCAGTCGATCAGGCCGATTTCAAGCGCGCCGGCGGTGGCCGGGCTGCGCGCGCCGACCATCGCGAACAGCTTGCTGCTCTGGCTCGAGAAGTGCAAGGTCGAGTTGGGGAACCCCACCGCGCGCATGTTGAGCGGGCCGATGGTGCCCATGGAGCCCAGTGAGGCATTCAGCGTGCCCGCCGTGCCGTCGGGGAGCACCCGGGTGCGCGCATAGCTCGATGCGTCGATGGCCGTGCTGCCCCAGCCGCCGTTGGTGGCGCCGCCGCGCGCGGTGACGGTGGGCCACGCCGCGCGCTCGGGCAGGCCGATGCGGAACACCGACGTGGTGGGCGTCGAGGGCAGGATGCCGGCCGAGAGGTACACGTTCTCGTCGCCGATGCGCGCGATGCCGAAGCTGCCGTTGTCCGACGGGTTGGCCACGTTCACGATCTGCCAGGTGTCGACGCTCGAGCCGGGCGACACGGTGTAGGTGCGCACCGAGGGCGACGGGCAGTTGTCGATGCGGTAGATCGTGTTGTCGTTGCACAGGTAGAGCACGGTGCCGCCGTTGGCGACCTGGATCTGCGTGATCGACGAATCGGCGGCGGTGGCCGTCATGTTGATGCCCAGCCGGTTGTAGACGCCGTCGAGCGCCGCCTGCGTCTTCACCAGCGCGCGCGATGCCACAAAGGGCCGCACCGCGTAGCTCGCCGGCGTGACCTGAGCGACCGCGAACGGGAACGACCCGACCACGGTGTCCGTGGCCAGCCGGAAGCGTGCCGTGTTCACCGGGCTCGCGATGCGGCTGCTGTCGAACACGAAGCTGCCGGCCTCCGACGTGTCGGCGGTGAAGCTGCCCGAGTCGACGGTGCCGGCGGCATCGGTCATCTCGTAGCGCTTGCTGTCCAGGTTCAGCGCCAGCGTCTGCCGCGAGCCGTTGGCTGCGTAGACCTTGTAGCGGCCGTTGCGCGCATCGGGCGCGGTGCCGGTGTCGATCAGGTTGAGTTGCAGGTAGCCCTGCGTGTTCGGATTGCGAGAGCCGACCAGCACCGACAGCAGGCCGTTCTGCATCGCGAAGTACTTGCTCGTGCCGTTGGTGTTGACGCCGCGGATGCCCTCGGGCTGCAACGGGAACGTGCCTCCCACCGGCAGAGTCAGGACGCCGTAGGTGCCGTCCGGGCTGGTGGCCGTACGCACCGAGTTCGCGGTGTCGATCAGGTTGCTGCCCCAGCTGCCCGTGGTCGACGCGCCGAGGCCGCGGGTGGCCGGCCAGCTGGACGACTCCGGCAGGCCGATGCGCAAGAACTGCACGGCCGGCGCCAGGTTGACGCCCCCGGCGAGATAGACGTTCTGGCCGCCGACGCGCGCGATGCGGAAGTTGGCGATGTCGCTGCTGTTGCTCACGTTGGTGCCGACCCAGGTGTCGTCGGCGCCGGCCGCTACCGAATAGGTGCGCTTCGAGGCTGCGGGGCAGAGATCGATCTTGTAGATGATCGCGTCGTTGCAGACTTCCAGCACGGTGCCGCTGCTCGAGAGGCGCATGGCCAGCATCGACGAGTCCTGCGCGCCGCCCGGGCTGCGCGTGACGCTGAAGCGGTTGTAGGTGCCGTCGAGCAGCGCCGCCGTGGTGACGAAGTCGCGCGCCGCCACGAAGGGCTGCGCGGCGTAGGCCGCGGGGCTCGAATACGCCGTCTGGAACGGGAACGCGCCGACGACCACGTCGGCCGCCACGCGAAAGCGCGCCGTGTTGGCGGCCGTGGTGATGCGGCTGCTGGCGAAGACGTAGGTGCCCGGTTCGGTGAAGTCTTCGGCGAAGGTGCCGGACTCGGCCGCGCCGAGGTTGTCCGTCATCGTGTAGCTGCCGGCGTCGAAGTCGAGCGCCAGTTGCTGCTGCGTGCCGTTGGACGCATAGACGCGGTAGGTGCCGCTGCGCGCGTCGGCGCCGGCCAGCGTGGCCTTGCCCGCCCTGGCCGCCGGCGCGGACTCGGGCGTTGCCGCCGGAGCTTCCGCCTGTGGCCCGGCGCCCAGGCCCGTCAGCGGCACGCCACCGCCCGCGCCGCCACCGCCGCTGCCTCCGCCCCCGCAAGCCGCCAGCAAGGCGACCAGCCCACAACCCGCGAGATATCTCGTCATCTTCATGTGTTGAGCCCTCTTCATTGTCTGATGGGCCCGGCAGCGAGCCGGCTGGCTGCTGAACCGAACCCGGGCAAATCGTAAAAAGAGGGGGCTTTAACGCCGGGGCTGGCAGATGTCAGCCGATACGGCCCGAATCGGTGCAAATCCCCGAGGTTGGCTCGGTCGTCCGCCCCGTCTACAATGCCCCGTCCCGAGGAGCGTTGCAGCGCCGCCAGGCGTGAGGCTCGGATCACATCGCAACCACGCTCACCCGCTGTTCTCGCGGTGAGTCCTTTTCCCCGAACGCAGTGGCATCTTTCAAACCAGTTTTGTTGGAGTTCTCATGAGCGCTGTTCTCAAGCCCACCCCCGTCTCGACCGCCGACCAGGCGATCGCCGATCTGTCCCTCGCCGCCTGGGGCCGCAAGGAAATCCGCATCGCGGAAACCGAAATGCCCGGCCTGATGGCCATCCGCGAAGAGTTCTCGAAGGGCCAGGCGCTCAAGGGCGCGCGCATCACCGGCTCGCTGCACATGACCATCCAGACGGCCGTGCTGATCGAGACGCTGCAAGCACTGGGCGCCGAAGTGCGCTGGGCCTCGTGCAACATCTTCTCGACGCAGGACCACGCCGCCGCCGCCATCGCCGAAAAGGGCACGCCGGTGTTCGCCATCAAGGGCGAGTCGCTGAAGGACTACTGGGACTACACCCACGCCATCTTCGACTTCGGCCCCAAGGGCTCGAAGGGCGAAGGCCCGAACATGATCCTGGACGACGGCGGCGACGCCACGCTGCTCATGCACCTGGGCCAGCGCGCGGAGAAGGACCTGGGCGTGCTCGCCAACCCGACGAGCGAGGAAGAGCGCATTCTCTTCGCCGCCATCAAGGCCAAGCTGGCCGTGGACGACACCTGGTACACCCGCAAGTCCGCTGAAATCATCGGCGTGACCGAGGAAACCACCACCGGCGTGCACCGCCTGAATGAAATGTCGGCCAAGGGCACGCTGCTGTTCCGCGCCATCAACGTGAACGACTCGGTCACCAAGAGCAAGTTCGACAACCTGTATGGCTGCCGCGAGTCGCTGGTGGACGGCATCAAGCGCGCCACCGACGTGATGATCGCCGGCAAGGTGGCCTGCGTGGCCGGCTACGGCGACGTGGGCAAGGGCTCGGCCCAGGCGCTGCGCGCACTGTCGGCACAGGTGTGGGTCACTGAAATCGACCCCATCAACGCCCTGCAGGCCGCGATGGAAGGCTACAAGGTCGTGACGATGGAATACGCCGCCGACAAGGCCGACATCTTCGTGACCACCACCGGCAACAAGGACGTGATCACGCACGACACCATGGTCAAGATGAAGGACCAGGCCATCGTCTGCAACATCGGCCACTTCGACAACGAGATCGACGTCGCTTCGATCGAGAAGTACGAGTGGGAAGAAATCAAGCCGCAGGTCGACCACATCACCTTCCCGGACGGCAAGAAGATCATCCTGCTGGCCAAGGGCCGCCTCGTGAACCTGGGCTGCGGCACGGGCCACCCAAGCTTCGTGATGTCGTCGTCGTTCGCGAACCAGACCATCGCCCAGATCGAGCTGTTCACCAAGCCCGACGCCTACCAGGCCGGCAAGGTCTACGTGCTGCCCAAGCACCTGGACGAGAAGGTCGCGCGCCTGCACCTGAAGAAGGTCGGCGCCATGCTCACCGAGCTGACCGACGCGCAGGCCGCCTACATCGGCGTGAGCAAGAACGGTCCGTACAAGCCGGACACGTACCGCTACTGATCGACAGCGCATGCGCGCAGATCAATTGCTGGTGGAGCGCGGCCTGGCCGCGTCGCGTTCGCAGGCCGTGCGGCTCATCGCCGGCGGCATGCGCTGGCGCGACGCGGGCACGAGCGACGCGTGGCGCAACGTCGCCAAGAACAAGGACGAAGTGCCCGAGTCGGCCGAGCTCGAACTGGTCGACGCGGCCGAGGCGCGCTACGTGTCGCGCGGCGGCCTCAAGCTCGAAGGCGCGCTGGCCGCGAGCGGTGTCGACCCGGCCGGCAAGCTGTGCCTCGACGTCGGCCAGTCGACCGGCGGTTTCACCGACTGCCTGCTGCAGCGCGGCGCCGCGAAGGTGGTGGGCGTCGACGTCGGCCACGGGCAGCTGCATGCGAAGCTGCGCGAAGACGAGCGCGTGGTGCCCATCGAGGGCGTCAATGCGCGCGCGCTGTCGCCCGACGACCTGGGCGATGAAGGCGAGTCGCGCTTCGACCTGATCGTGGGCGACCTGTCGTTCATCTCGCTCACGCTGGTGCTGCCGGCGGTGGTCGAGTTCCTGGCGGACGACGGCCGCCTGCTGATGCTGGTCAAGCCGCAGTTCGAACTGCAGCCGGGCCAGGTCGGCAAGGGCGGCATCGTGCGCGACGAGTCCATGTATGCGGTGGTCGAGAAGCGCCTGTACGACGCCTGCGAGGCGCTCGGACTGAAGGTGCTGCAGTGGTTCGACAGCCCGATCGCCGGCGGCGACGGCAACCGCGAGTTTTTCATTCACGCCGTGCGCGCTGTTCACGCGAACGGTTCCTAAGGAGACGCAGGTGCGCCTTCCGCTGAGTTTCGAATTCTTCCCGACCAAGACGCCCGAAGGCGCGGTCAAGCTGCGCGCGGTGCGCCAGCAACTGTATGCGCGCAAGCCGCAGTTCTGCTCGGTCACCTACGGCGCGGGCGGCTCCACGCACCAGGGCACCTTCGGTGCGGTGCAGGAGATCCTGTCCGAGGGCGTGGACGCGGCGAGCCATTTCTCGTGCATCGGCGCCACCCGCGCCACGGTGCGCGAGCAACTCGCCGAGCTGAAGGCCATGGGCGTCAAGCGCCTC
Source organism: Variovorax paradoxus (assembly GCF_022009635.1). Classification (NCBI taxonomy): domain Bacteria; kingdom Pseudomonadati; phylum Pseudomonadota; class Betaproteobacteria; order Burkholderiales; family Comamonadaceae; genus Variovorax; species Variovorax paradoxus. Next base: position 6,332,519 of record NZ_CP091716.1, on the reverse strand, counting down.
GTGGCCCTGCGCGGCGACCTGCCGAGCGGCTACGGCATCGGCGGCGAGTTCCAGTACGCGAGCGACCTGGTCGCCTTCATCCGTGAGGAGACGGGCCGCGACTTCCACATCGAGGTGGCCTGCTACCCCGAGATCCATCCGCAGGCCCGCTCGCCCGAAGCCGACCTGCAGGCCTTTGCCGCCAAGGTGAAGGCGGGCGCCGATTCGGCGATCACGCAGTATTTCTTCAGCCCCGAGGCGTACTTCCGCTTCGTCGACGACGCGCGCAAGCTGGGGCTCGACACGCCCATCGTGCCGGGCATCATGCCGATCACGAGTTCGACGCAGCTCATGCGTTTCTCGGATGCCTGCGGCGCCGAGATTCCGCGCTGGATCCGCCTGCGGCTGCAGGGCTTTGGAGACGACACGGCATCGATCAAGTCCTTCGGTCTCGATGTGGTCACGGACCTGTGCGCGCGGCTGGCCGAGGGCGGCGCGCCGGCGATGCACTTCTACACGATGAACCAGTCGGCCGCGACGCTGGCGCTGCTGGAGCGCCTCGATTGAGAGGGCGCGCGGCCGGAGCGACGGTAGCGGCGTCGCTGCGAGGTGCGCTGCATGCGGCCCTCGTGGCCGCGACCTGCGCGCTCGTGGGCTGCGCCATGCCGCCCGCCACCGATGCCGAGGGCGGCGGCAACCTGAAACCCCTGCCGCGGGCCTTGGCGGTGCCGCCCGGCGCTGCCGCGCGCTCGAGCGTGCCTTCGGTGCGCTACGACCTGGCCGTGTCCGGCACGGGCGAGCTGACACCTGACGACGGCGTGCCCGACGACGGACCGCGCGAGATCTTCGAGCGCGGCGGCGCTTCCTGGTACGGCATCCAGTTCCATCAGCGCAAGACCGCCAGCGGCGAGCGCTTCGACATGACCGCCATGACGGCGGCCCACAAGACTCTGCCCTTCAACACGCGCGTGTGCGTGCGCAGCCTCGTCAACGGCAGCGAAGTGCTGGTGCGCATCAACGACCGCGGCCCCTATTCGCTGGGCCGCGTGATCGACCTGAGCCGCGCCGCGGCCGACCGCATCGGCCTGACCGGCCTGGGCATCAAGCAGGTGGCGCTGACGGTGGTGGACCACGACGGCATGCGCTGCGGCGGCCTGCCGGTGGAGCCGGGCGACGCACAGGCGCCCGTGGCGTCGGCCGAGCCGCAGCAGCGCGCCCAGGTGAAGGTGCCGGCGCGGCGCAAGGTGATCGTGCCGCAGCGCCGCCGCAAATAAAGGGAAGGGCTCGCCGCCCGACCGGCTTGCTCAGCCGCCCGATTCGAGCGAGAAGGTGGCGTTGCGGTCCTGCCCCAGGCGTTCCACCAGTTGCGGCAACGCTTCCGCGAGCAGCGGCTTCAGCGTGTAGGGCGGATTGATCAGGAACATGCCGCTGGCCGGCAGGCCCGGGCGCTGCGTTTCGCCCGAGGCGGCGTCTTTCGTGATCTTGCTCGACTTGACCGTCAGCGTGGCGTGCAGCCACGACTTGCCGGCCTTGGTCGCCATCGTCTTGAGGCGGCGCGGCAGGTCGTGCGCCTCGGGGCGCGGAATGATCGGATACCAGATCGCGTAGGTGCCCGTGGCAAAGCGCTTGAGCGCCTCGGCCGCGAAGTCGAGCACGCGGCCGTAGTCGGTCTTCATCTCGTAGCTCGGGTCCATCAGCACCAGCGCGCGCCGCGAGGGCGGCGGCAGGAACTTGGTGGCGCTGCCGAAGCCGTCCTCGAGCAGCACGGCGATCTGCCTGCCGGCTTCGAGCTGCGCGATGTTGGCACTCAGCGTGCGGGAGTCGGTGGGATGCAGCTCGAACAGCTTGAGCTTGTCGTGGTCGCGCAGCAGGTGCTGGATGATGAACGGCGAGCCGGGGTAGACGCGCGCGCCGCCCTTGGAATTGAAGTCGCTGATCACGCCGAGATAGCGGGCGATGGCATCGGCCAGCGGGGCTTCGGCCTCGGGTGCCGCTTTCTTCGCGGCGGATTTCGCCGCGGGTGCAGGAGCCGATGCGGGCGCGGCCGGCTCCTTCTTGCCCGAAAGAAGGCGCAGGATGCCTTCGGCCGCTTCGCCGCTGGTGCCGGCATAGTCGCCGTCGAGGCGGTACAGGCCGGCGCCGGCGTGGGTGTCGACGACCGTGAGGGCCGCGTCTTTTTCGAGCAGGTGGTCGAGCGTGGCAATCAGCACCGTGTGCTTGAGCACGTCGGCGTGGTTGCCGGCATGGAAGGCGTGGCGGTAACTGAACATGGGGAATGGGCCTGAAAAAATGGGATGGACGACGCTAGACTCTCGCGCCGAAACATCGGTTTACAAAAAAAGAGGGCGTTGCAGATGCGAGGAGCTGGATGGCGATTTTGGGGCCTGTGCGTCGGCGCGGGTGTTCTGTCTATTCTGACGGGCTGCGCGTCGGTGACGCACGGCACCACGCAGAACGTGAAGATCGAGACCATGACGGCCGCGGGCAAGGTGGTCGACGGCGCCAAATGCCAGGTCACCAACGACCGCAACGACACCGTGATGCGCTCGGGCGACACGGTGCCGATCAGGCGCTCGAGCGCCAATCTCAACATCGAATGCAGCCAGCCCGGCTTCGCGCCGGCCAACGGACAGGCCGTGTCGCGCGCCAACGTGGGCATGGCCGGGAACATCCTGATCGGCGGCTTGATCGGCGCGGCGGTCGATGCCGGCACGGCGGCGGGCTACAACTATCCGAGCTGGATCCAGCTGATTTTCGGCGAAGTGCGAAGCATCGATCGCAGCGCGCAGACGGGCGAAGGGCCGACGGCGGGCATCCGCATCGGCACGACCGAGATGGCCGCGGCACCGCCGGCGGCGCCCAAGACGGTGGCGGTGAAGCCACCCGAGGAGGCGCGTCCGGCTCCCGTGGCGCCGGCACCGGAGCCGCCGCCGGTCAAGGTGGTGGCGCCCGCGCCCGTGACTCCGCCGCCGAGCCAGGCCCTGGCGCCGGCTGCACCGCAGCCTCAGTCCAAGCCCGAAACGCGGGTTTCGATGGATGACCTGAGCGGCTTGCTGCCGGCCAAGCCATGAGCGGCTCGGCGAGGGCACTGCCGCTGCGCGCGGCACCCGCGTTCCTGGGCTTGGCCCTGGCGGCGGGGGCGGCCGCCGCGCTGGAGCCGGAGGCGCTGTTCAGCAAGGTGTCGGGCAGCGTCTGGGCAGTTCGCACCTTCGACGCACAGGAGCGCCCCTTGCGTGCCGGCAGCGCGGTGGTGATCGCGGCCGGCCGGCTCGTCACCAACTGCCATGTGCTGGCCAAGGCGAGCAGCTTCGTCATCAAGCAGGACAACGTCACCTACGGCGCGACGCTGGAGTTTCCGGACCCGGCGCGCGACCTGTGTCAGATCAAGGTGGCCAATTTCACGGCGCCCCCGGTCGTCCTGGCGCCCGCGGGCAGCGCGCGCGTGGGACAGCGGGTGTATGCCATCGGCAACCCGCGCGGCCTGGAGAACACGCTCAGCGAGGGCATCCTGTCGGGCCTGCGCGGCGGCGGTGGTGGCGCCGGCGAGCCGGAGGCCCGGCTGCTGCAGACCACCGCGGCCATCTCGCCGGGCTCGAGCGGCGGCGGGCTGTTCGACAGCGAAGGACGCCTGCTGGGCATCACCAGCTTTGGCGCGCGCGACGGCGGCAGCCTCAATTTCGCGATGCCGGTCGAGTTCCTTGCGGAGTTGCCGGCGCGGGCCAAGGCGATGCTGGAGGCGCGGGCCAGGGAGCCCGCCGGGTCATCGGGACGGCGGGTGCCTGGCGTCGAAGTGCCGCTGAACGAGCCGCTGCGCCCCGGAGACGCCCTCGAATATGTGCGCATCGACAAGCTGACGGGCAACCGGACGCCGGTGATCTATCGGCTCGACAAGGTCGACGGCGACGAGCTCTCGTTCAACATGGGCGGGCGCGTCGAGAAGGCCGGCGGCGAAGTCGTGTCGGTCGCGTCGCCGGCTGGCGGCATGTTCGACACCTCGTCGCCGCCAGGGGGCTGGGTCCGCAAGGGCGTGCAGCCCGGCATGCGCTGGCACCTCGACTACATCGCCTCGAGCGGGGACAGGCTGCGGCACGAATTGGACGCAACCGTCGGCGGCGAACGCCCGTTCCGGGTGGGGGGCGTGGAGCTCAACGTGTTGCGCGTCGCGTACGAGGGATGGATCTATGCCCCCTCCTATGGCACGAGCCCCTCCCTCGTCGGCACGCGTTTCGTGGGCTCCGCTCTCTACAGTCCTGAACTGGGGCGCATCGTCAGGTTCGAAGGCGAACACCGGCGCGGCAATTCCAGCGCAACGAACGAAGCCCTGGAACTCGTTCGCATCCAGCGCTGAAACCGGCCCGAATCCCGGAAATTGGCCATTTGGCCGTTTCTTCATATAATCGCGGGCTTCGCAGCGTTTTTGTAGCCCCGCGGCGAAGACTTCAAGCCCACCTAAGAGATTCCCACCAGAGGAACGCCGACCGTGGAAAAGGGCTCGCCAAACCCTCTTTTCAAGAGAAAAACTCATGACCAAAACGTTCAGCGCCAAGCCCGCTGACGTGACGCACGAGTGGTTTGTGATTGACGCGACCGACAAGGTCCTCGGACGAGTAGCCAGCGAAGTTGCTCTCCGTTTGCGCGGCAAACACAAGGCCATTTACACGCCTCACGTCGATACCGGTGACTTCATCGTCATCATCAACGCATCGCACCTGCGCGTCACTGGCGCCAAGTCGATCGACAAGGTGTACTACCGTCACTCGGGCTACCCGGGCGGCATCACCGCGACGAACTTCCGCGACATGCAGAACAAGCACCCGGGCCGCGCCCTGGAAAAGGCTGTCAAGGGCATGCTGCCCAAGGGCCCGCTCGGTTACGCAATGATCAAGAAACTCAAGGTGTACGGTGGCGCTGAGCACCCGCATACCGCCCAACAGCCCAAAGTGCTGGAACTGTAAGGAGCCTTGAGAATGATTGGTGAATGGAACAATGGCACCGGCCGTCGCAAATCCAGCGTCGCCCGCGTGTTTCTGAAAAAGGGCACCGGCAAGATCACGGTCAACGGCAAGGACATCCAAGCGTTCTTCGGCCGCGAAACCTCGATCATGATCGCGAAGCAACCCCTGGCGCTGACCAACAACCTCGAAGCTTTCGACGTGATGGTCAACGTGAACGGCGGCGGCGAATCGGGTCAAGCCGGCGCCACCCGCCACGGCATCACCCGCGCGCTGATCGACTACGACGCGAGCCTGAAGCCCGTCCTGAGCCAAGCCGGCTTCGTGACGCGCGATGCACGTGAAGTCGAGCGTAAGAAGGTCGGTCTGCACTCCGCCCGTCGTCGCAAGCAGTTCAGCAAGCGCTGATCCTGTTCGCTTCGAACAAGAAAGCCGCCTCCGGGCGGCTTTTTCGTTGCGGCGTCTTGGCACATGGCCGCCCGACCCCACTTGCGTAGGGGTGCACGCCACAGTCCGCCTGCCGAAATTGCGGCATTGCAGTAGCATTCGTTCCATTGGCCGCCTGTTCGGCCCACCAGGAGTTATCACCCCATGAGCGCCGTAGCCGAAAACATCCAGACCCAGATGCCCGAGCCGATCGTCTTCACCGACAGTGCGGCAGCCAAGGTTGCAGACCTGATCGCCGAAGAAGGCAACCCCGACCTGAAACTGCGCGTGTTCGTGCAAGGTGGCGGTTGCTCCGGTTTCCAGTATGGCTTCACCTTCGACGAAATCACGAACGAAGACGACACCACCATGACCAAGAACGGTGTGTCGCTGCTGATCGACGCCATGAGCTACCAGTACCTGGTCGGCGCCGAGATCGACTACAAGGAAGACCTGCAAGGCGCCCAGTTCGTGATCAAGAACCCGAACGCCACCAGCACCTGCGGCTGCGGATCGAGCTTTTCGGCCTGATGCCCGGATGCTGCTGACCAAGCCTCCCCAAAAAGCCGCCTTCGGGCGGCTTTTTCGTTCCTGCTCCTTTCCCGCCGCCTATGACTTCCGAGGCTGAAACCGCCGTCCAACCCGTTCGCAAGAGCCTGCTGTGGCTCGTCGCCGTCGGCTTCTTCATGCAGACGCTCGACGCCACCATCATCAACACGGCGTTGCCGGCAATGGCAGCCAGCCTCGGCGAAAGCCCGCTGCGCATGCAGTCGGTGGTTGTGGCCTATGCGCTGACCATGGCGATGCTGATCCCGGCCTCGGGCTGGATCGCCGACCGCTTCGGCACGCGCCGCATCTTTTTCTCGGCCATCGTGCTGTTCGCGCTCGGCTCGGTGCTGTGCGCGCTGTCGCACAGCCTGGGGCAACTTGTGGCGGCGCGCGTGGTGCAGGGGCTCGGCGGGGCGCTGCTGCTGCCCGTGGGGCGGCTGTCGCTGCTGCGAACGGTGCCGCGTGGGGAGTTCCTCCAGGCGATGAGTTTCGTGGCCATCCCGGGGCTCATAGGGCCCTTGCTGGGCCCCACGCTGGGCGGGTGGCTGGTGCAGTACGCCTCCTGGCACTGGATTTTCCTGATCAACGTGCCCGTGGGGCTGGCCGGCTGCCTCGCCACGCTCAAGTACATGCCCGACCTGCGCGGCGTGGTGCAAAAGCGCTTCGACAGCGTCGGCTACGCGATGCTGGCCTTCGGCATGGTGGCTATTTCGCTTTCGCTCGACGGCGTGGGCCTGCGACAGGGCGGCGTGATGGTCGTGCTGATCTTCGGCTTTGCCAGCATCGCGGCCTACTGGCTGCGCGCCTCGCGAACGCCCGAGCCGCTGTTCGCGCCCTCGCTCTTCCATGTGCCGACGCTCAGCATCGGCCTGATCGGCAACCTGTTCTCGCGGCTCGGCAGCAGCTGCATGCCTTTTCTGGTGCCGCTGCTGCTGCAGGTGTCGATGGGCTACTCGCCGGTGCGCGCCGGACTGATGATGCTGCCGATCGCGCTGGCCGGCATGGCCATGAAGCGCTTCGCCACGCCGCTGATCACGCGGCACGGCTACCGCCGGGTGCTGGTGGTCAACACGGCTCTGGTGGGTTGCACCATGGCCAGCTTCGGCCTCACGGCGCCGGGCCAGCCGATGGTGCTGCACGTGCTGCAGTTGTTGGCTTTCGGCGCGGTCAATTCGCTGCAGTTCACCGCCATGAACACCATCACCCTGAAGGACCTGGACGGCAGCATGGCCAGCAGCGGCAACAGCCTGCTGTCGATGGTGCAGATGCTGGCCATGAGCATGGGCGTGGCCGCCGCCGGCGCGGTGCTGGCGGGCTACAACGGCATCTTCGGCACCGAGACGGCCGCCCACACGCTGGATGCCTTCCAGGCGACCTTTGCGACCATGGGGCTGATCACCGTGGCGTCCGCGCTGATCTTCTGGCACCTGCCGTCGGAGGTGCGCGCGGCGCATCCCGCGCAGCCGGAGGTATCCGGCCAGGGCTGACGGCCGGCCGCCTTCAGGCGGGGTAGATGGCGCCCAGCACCCGCGCTCCGCGCGCGCCGGTCACGCTGGCGAGGTTGCCGGGTTCGCGCCGCACGGTGGCGCGGGCCAGCCAGGCAAAGGCGGCCGCCTCGACCTGCTGCGGCGGCAGGCCGTGGTCGGTCGATGCCTCCACGCTGACGCCGGGCAGCAGAGCGCGCAGGCGGGCCAGCAGGTGGCCGTTCAGCGCGCCGCCGCCGCAGACGATCAGCAACTTCGCGTCTTTGCCGTGGCTGCGCAGATCCGCCGCGCAGGCGCTGGCGGTCAGCTCGGTCAGCGTCGCCTGCACGTCGGCGGGCGCCATGGCCGTGGTGCCGATTTGCGCGGCCAGCCAGTCCGGGTTGAAAAGGTCGCGCCCCGTGCTCTTGGGCGGGGCCTTGGCGAAGTAAGGATCGGCCAGCAGTTGCGCGAGCAGGCCAGGCAGCACCTGCCCGCTGGCGGCCCACTGTCCATCGCGATCGAAGGGTTGACCCTGGTGGGACTGGCACCAGTGGTCCATCAGCGCATTGCCGGGGCCGCAGTCGAAGCCGAGCACGATCGCGCCTTCGGGGGCGTCCGCGGCCGGCAGCAGGCTCAGGTTCGAAATGCCGCCGATGTTCAGCACCGCGACCGGCTCGCCGGGGCGGGCGAACAGCGCGCGGTGAAAGGCAGGCACCAGCGGCGCGCCCTGGCCGCCGGCGGCCAGATCGCGGCTGCGGAAGTCGCCGACCACGTCGATGCCGGTCAGCTCGGCCAGCAGCGAGGGGTTGTTGATCTGGAGCGTGTAGCCGACCTCGTCGAACTCCAGCGGGCGGTGGCGCACGGTCTGCCCATGCGCGCCGATGGCGGTGACGGCGCGGGCATCGGTGCCGCTGTCCGCCAGCAGCTGCCGGACCACGCCGGCATAGGCCCGCGCAAGCCCGTTGCCGGCCAGTGCCGCGCGGTGCAGTTCGTTGTCGCCGGTGGTGTTGAGCGCGAGCAGTTCCGCGCGCAGTGCCACGGGAAAGCCGGCCGTGGCGTAGGACCGCACCGCGATGCGGCCGTCTGAAAGGTCGGCGAGCACGCCGTCGACGCCGTCGAGCGATGTGCCCGACATCAGGCCGATGAAAAGTTCGGCGGCCATCCTGGCGTCAGGTCGGGAAAAGAGGGCCGCCGCCGCGCGTGCTCAGTCCGCGCTGGCCTGGATGACGGAGAAGGCCGCTGCCAGTTCGGTGCGGGCACCGACGGCGATGCGCTCGAAGGCCGGGCGCATCGCCGCGGTGATCGGCGCGCCGCCTTCCTGGGCGATGGAGGTCGGGTTCTGGTAGACCCCGCCCACGCGGAATTCGAAGTGCAGGTGCGGGCCGGTGGCCCAGCCGGTCATGCCCACGGCGCCGATCGTCTGGCCCTGGCTCACGCTCTGGCCGGCCTTGACGTCGATGCGGCTCAGGTGGGCGTACGCCGTCTGCTGGTTGTTGCGGTGGTTGATGATGACGATGTTGCCGTAGCCGTTCTGCGTGCCCGCGAAATCGACCGTGCCGTCGCCGACCGTGCGCACCGAGGTGCCCGTGGGCGCCGCGTAGTCGATGCCGTTGTGCTGGCGCCAGCTGTTCAGGATCGGGTGCATGCGCATCGCGAAACCGCTGGACACGCGCGAGAACTCGACCGGCGTCGCCAGGTAGGCCTTGCGCAGGCTGTCGCCGTTCGGGCGGTAGTAGCTGCCCTTCTGGCCCGCGCCGGGCGGCTGGAACCACACGGCCTGGTGGATCTTGCCGTTGTTCTCGAACTCGGCCGAGAGCACGCGGCCGCTGCGCAGCGCCTGGCCGTCGGCTTCCAGGGTCTCGTAGACCACGGCGAAGCGGTCGCCCTTGCGCAGGTTGCGCACGTCGACGTCGCCCGCGAAGATGTCGGCCAACTGGCTCGCCACCGCGTCGGGAATGCGCGAGTCGTCGGTGGCGGCGAACAGCGAGGTACGGATGGTGCCGCTCGCCAGGCGCGTGCCCGCCGTGAGCGCGTCGCGCTCGGTCACGCCGGCAAAGCCGGTGGGCGTGCGTTCGATGACGTAGCGCTTGAAGCCGCCGTCGCCGTCCGGAATCCAGCGGGCGCTGAGCTTCTTGAGCTGGTTTTCCTGCGTGGCCTCGGCCGTCACGGTGCGGCCGGCGCGCGAGAACAGCGCGTTGCGGGCCTCGACGCTGCCGCGCACGAAGGCGGTGGCCGCGGGGTCGGAAATGCCCAGGCGCTTGAGCAGCGCCTCGGCCGTGTCGCTCGAGCGCGTGACGTCGGTGCGGAACAGCGTGAAGCTGAAGCTTTCCAGCGATTCGCTCTGGTCGGCCACCGAAATGGGGGCCGTGGCTTCCAGGATCTGGCGAACGGGGAGGTCGGATGCGTCCGGACCGAGCGATGCCACCGCGAGGGTGCCGGCGCTCAGCAGGGCGGCCGCGATGACCGCGGTGATCTGCTTGGGGTACGTCCGGAATGTATAAGCCACGCGGGAAGCGAGAAGCTCCTCGGCGGCAAGAATGCCGTTGATCAAACTTGAATTCCAGCTCAGGTTCTGCAAATCCGTGCTGCAAGGCCCAGTAACGTTCAGGGCGGCAGGAGACGGTGCGGAAAAAAGCGCCGCTTAGAATTCGGCGCTCGAAAAGTCGGGCTGAGTATAGCTTCGGCACCTTGAAAATCAGCCAAAAAGGCCCGTAAAGGCCGAATCTGTTACATCCATGAGCCTCTCAAATAGTGTAGGACGCGCGCTCGAAATCTCCCTCCGAGGCGCTGACGAACTGCTGCCGCAGGACGAATGGGTGCGCAAGCTGCAGCGCTCCGAAGCCACCGGAACGCCGCTGCGCATCAAGCTGGGCCTGGACCCGACCGCGCCGGACATCCACATCGGCCACACGGTGGTGCTCAACAAGATGCGCCAGCTTCAGGACCTGGGCCACCGGGTGATCTTCCTGATCGGCGACTTCACCAGCACCATCGGCGACCCCTCGGGCCGGAACAACACCCGCCCGCCGCTCACCCGCGAGCAGATCGAGGCCAACGCCCAGACTTATTACAAGCAGGCCAGCCTGGTGCTGGACCCCGACAAGACCGAGATCCGCTACAACTCCGAGTGGAGCGACCCCTTGGGCGCCCGCGGCATGATCCAGCTGGCCGCCAAGTACACGGTCGCCCGGATGATGGAGCGCGACGACTTCAACAAGCGCTTCAAGGCCGGCCAGTCGATCTCGGTGCACGAATTCCTCTACCCGCTGATGCAGGGCTACGACTCGGTGGCGCTCAAGAGCGACCTCGAACTGGGCGGCACCGACCAGAAGTTCAACCTGCTCGTCGGCCGTCATCTCCAGCAGGAATACGGCCAGGAACCGCAGTGCATCCTCACTATGCCGCTGCTGGAAGGGCTCGATGGCGTCGAAAAGATGTCCAAGAGCAAGAACAACTACATCGGCATCAGCGAAGACGCCAACACCATGTTCGCCAAGGTGCTGTCGATTTCCGACGACCTGATGTGGCGCTGGTACACGCTGCTGAGCTTCCAGTCGCTAGAGCAGATCGCGGCGCTGAAGGCCGAGATCGAAGGCGGGCGCAACCCGAAGGACGCCAAGGTCGCGCTGGCCAAGGAAATCACCACGCGCTTCCACAGCGCGGCGGCGGCCGACACGGCCGAGCAGGATTTCATCAACCGCAGCAAGGGCGGCGTGCCGGACGAGATTCCCGAGGTGGCACTGAGCGGCGCCCCGCTGGGCATCGCCCAACTGCTCAAGCAGGCGAACCTGGCACCGTCGACTTCGGAGGGCAACCGCCTGATCGACGGCGGCGGCGTGCGGATCGACTCCGTCGTGGTCAGCGACAAGGCGCTGAAGCTGCCCGCGGGCAGCTACGTGGTGCAGGTCGGCAAGCGCAAGTTCGCGCGCGTGACCCTGAGCTGACCTTGGGCTAGCGGACTTCGATGGTGACGCGCCGGTTGCGCGGCTCGTCCACGTCGTCCGCGGTCTGCACCGCCAGTTCGCGCTCGCCGCGCCCCACGGCCTCGATGCGGGCGGACGGGAACTGGCGTTCCACCAGCAACTGGACCACTTCCTGCGCGCGCCGGCGCGAGAGCTCGTCGTTCTGCTCGATCGTGCCCTTGGTGTCGGTGTGGCCGGTGACGACGATGTCGCTGCCGCTGCGCGCCTGCGCTTCGGCCAGCGCCTCGGACAAGGTCAGCTGCGAAGACGGCGTGAGCGTGGTGCCGCCGAGTTCGAAGTACACCGTGTAGCGCTTGGGCGGCGGCGGGCGCATGTCGAACAGCTGCTTGTTCTCCGCCTGCACCTTGGCCGCATCGGCCTGGTCGACGACCGGGGCGCCGCTGGCGCCCACCGCGGCGGTGGCGCGCTGGTAAGGCTTGGACAGGACTTCTTCACCGTCCTTGGCGCGCACCACCACGGCGGAAGGCTTGCCGTCGTCTTGAGGCAGCAGCACCACGCGGGTGCCGGGGGTCGAGCATGCGCCGAGCAGCATTGCCGTCAGCGCGGCCATGCCAAGAACGAGGGTGGGGAAAAAGGCGAAACGGGTTTTCATGGGCGGCCGTCTGCTTGAACGATGAAATCGGTGCCACGGATGCCGATGGTGGCCGTCTGGGTCTCGACGCGCACGGCGTCGGGGTTGGTCTTGCCGATCAGGCCGGTGATCATGCGCATCGAGCCGCGCAGCAGCGACAGCAGCATGCCGCCTTCGTGCGTGGTGCCGTCGAAATGGAATTCCTTCAGGTCGAGCCGCGACAGCGGGCCGACCACCAGCGTCGTGTCGTCGCGCATCACCACGGCCGCCGACGAGTCCGGCCCGGTGACGATGCGGTCCACCGCGCCCAGCGCATCGCCGGGCTTGGCGTTGCGAACTGCGCCGCCGGCGTCGAGCAACTGCACGCTGCCGCGCACGGACTTCACGAAGCCCGCCTTCGGTTCAGCGGCGGGCGTCTGGGCCAGCGCGGCCGAGCCCACAATGGCGAGGCCGCACAAGGCGATCACGGTTTTTTTCATCATCCTGACTTTTCTGCGAGAGATTGTTTCGCAATGGTCACAAATATTAAGGCGAAGGCGTTACATATGGACACGAGGCCGAAAATTCAGTCGGATCTTGCGGCCTATTACCGCTTTTCGCGTGGTCATTCGTCCAAATTCACCGCAGATCCCGCATGACGCTGACCCCCAAGACCCTGCTTCGCGTTTCCGTCGCAGTCGCCCTGATCACCATCGTGCTCAAGGGAACAGCCGGCTACATCACCAATTCGATGGGGCTGATCTCGGACGCGATGGAGTCCTTCGTCAACCTGGCGAGCGCCATGTTCGCGCTGGCCATGGTGACCATCGCCGAACGGCCGGCCGACGACGAGCACCCCTACGGCCACCACAAGGCCGAGTACTTCTCCTCCGGTTTCGAGGGCATCCTGATCGTCGGCGCGGCCATCGCCATCCTCTGGGTGTCGGTGCAGCGCCTGCTGTCGCCGCAGCCGCTGGAGCAATTGGGTTGGGGCCTGGCGCTGTCGGTGGTGAGCTCGGGTTTCAACGCCGCGCTGGCCGTGGTGCTGTTCCGCGCGGCCCGCACGCACCGCTCCATTGCCCTGGAGGCCGACGGCCGCCACCTGATGACAGACGTCTGGACCTCGGCCGCCGTGGTGATCGGCATCATCGGCGTGCAACTGAGCGGCTGGCTCTGGCTCGACCCGGTGCTGGCCATCGGCGTGGCGCTCAACATCGTGCGCGAGGGCGCCAAGCTGGTGTGGCGTTCGTCGCAGGGGCTCATGGACCAGGCGCTCGACCCCGAGACGCTGGCCACCGTGCGCGCCACGCTCGACGCCTTCGCAGCCCGCATGCCCGAAGGCACCCGGCTGCGCTTCGACGACATGGTCACGCGCAGCGCCGGCCAGCGCCGCTTTGCCGACCTCCACATGCACGTGCCCGGCGACTGGACGCTGCAGCACGCCGCCGCCATGCGCGACCAGCTCGAGCAGTCCCTGATGGACGCCGTGCCGGGCCTGCGCGTCACCATCCAGCTCCTGCCCCTGACCATGGAAGCCCGCGCCACCCAGGCCGGCGAACATCACCCCCTATGAAAGCTGTACTTCAGCGCGTGGCGAATGCACGCGTGGATATTTCCGGCCGCACCGTCGGCGCCATCGATTCCGGCCTGCTCGTGCTGCTGTGCGCCGAGCGTGGCGACGTCGATGCCCTGGCCGACCGCATGCTCGCCAAGATCCTCAAGCTGCGCATCTTTGCCGACGAGGCCGGCAAGATGAACCGCAGCGTGCAGGACATCGGCGGCGGCCTGCTGGTGGTGAGCCAGTTCACGCTCGCGGCCGACGCGAGCGGCGGCAACCGCCCCAGCTTCACCCAGGCCGCGCCGCCCGACGAAGGGCGCCGGCTTTACGAATACTTCGTGGCGCAGGCGCGCGCCGCGCACCCGGTGGTCGCCACCGGCGAATTCGGCGCCGACATGCAGGTGCACCTGCTGAACGATGGCCCGGTGACGATCCCGCTGCAGATGACGGCATAGCCGCCGCTATCCGGTCACTTGCCGTAAGGGCTGCGAATGCCCAGGCCCGCGAGGATCTCGATCTCGTAGGCCTCCATCTCGTCGGCGTCGGCTTCGCTGGTCTCGTGGTCCCAGCCCTGCGCATGCAGCGTGCCGTGCACCAGCAGGTGCGCGTAATGGTCGGCCAGCGTCTTGCGGTTTTCCTTGGCCTCGCGCGCCACCACCGGCGCGCACAGCACCAGGTCGGCCATCACCAGCGGGCTTTGCGCATAGTCGAAGGTCAGCACGTTGGTGGCGTAGTCCTTGCCGCGGAACTCGCGGTTCAGGCGCTGGCCTTCCTCGGCGTCGACGATGCGCACGGTGATCTCGCCGTCGATGTCGAGCGCATGGCGAACCCAGCGTGTCACGCTGTGGCGCGGCAGCGCGGCGCGATGGCGCTCCACGCCCTTGAAGCGGCCGAACTGCAGCGACAGCGAAAGCGCCGGGAGCTTCGATGCGGCCATCTCAGTGGCCTCCCGCACGCTTGCGCTGGCCGTCATAGGCATCGACGATCTTCGCCACCAGCGGGTGGCGCACCACGTCGGCGCTGGTGAAGTGCGTCATGGCGATGCCGCTCACGCGCTTGAGAACGCGCTCGGCGTCGATCAGGCCGCTGAGCTGCTGCTTGGGCAGGTCGATCTGGCTCACGTCGCCCGTCACCACCGCGCGCGCGCCGAAGCCGATGCGCGTGAGGAACATTTTCATCTGCTCGGGCGTGGTGTTCTGCGCCTCGTCGAGGATCACGAAGGCGTTGTTCAGCGTGCGGCCGCGCATGAAGGCCAGCGGCGCGATCTCCAGCGCGTTGCGCTCGAAGGCCTTCTGCACCTTCTCGTAGCCCATCAGGTCGTAGAGCGCGTCGTACAGCGGGCGCAGGTAGGGGTCGACCTTTTGCGTCAGGTCGCCGGGCAGGAAGCCGAGCCGCTCGCCCGCTTCCACCGCCGGGCGCGTGAGCACGATGCGCTGCACCGCCGCGCGTTCCAGCGCATCGACCGCGCAGGCCACCGCCAGGTAGGTCTTGCCGGTGCCGGCCGGGCCGATGCCGAAGGTGATGTCGTGCTTGGCGATGTTGTCCAGGTACACCGCCTGCGTGGGCGTGCGCGCGCGCAGGTCGGTGCGGCGGGTGACCAGCATCGCGATGTCGTCGTCGCCCTCGAGCATCGAGCCGTCGCCGGCCAGCGTGAGCTGCACCACGGCCGGGTCGATCGTGCGCTGGGCGATTTCATACAGCGCCTGCAGCACGTCCATCGCGCGCTGGGCGGCGGCCTTGGGGCCGTCGACCTTGAACTGCTCGTGGCGGTGCGCGATCTTCACGCCCAGCGCTTCCTCGATGCGGCGCAGGTGGGCGTCCAGAGGTCCGCACAGGTGGCCGAGGCGCGAATTGTTCAGTGGGGTAAAGGTGTGTCGCAGAATCACGCCGGACATTTCAAGGAAAAAGGGCACCCATGATAGGCAAACTCACCGGCACGCTGGCCGAACGCAATCCACCGCAGGTGGTGGTGGACTGCAACGGCGTCGGCTACGAGGTCGATGTGCCGATGAGCACGTTCTACAACCTGCCGAACGTCGGCGCGAAGGTGTCGCTGCTCACGCACTTCGTCGTGCGCGAGGACGCGCAGATTCTCTACGGCTTCGGCACCGCCGAGGAACGGGCGGCTTTCCGCCAGCTCATCAAGATCACCGGCGTGGGGCCGCGCACCGCGCTCGGCCTGCTGTCGGGCATGAGCGTGGGCGAGCTGGCGCAGGCAATCACCACCCAGGAGCTGGGCCGGCTCGTGAAGATCCCCGGCATCGGCAAGAAGACCGCCGAGCGGCTGCTGCTTGAGCTCAAGGGCAAGCTGGGCGCCGACATCGGCCTGCCCGCGCATACGGCGTCCGACGCGCAGGCCGACATCCTTCAGGCGCTGATCGCGCTGGGCTACAGCGACAAGGAAGCAGCACTCGCATTGAAGGCGCTGCCGAAGGACGCGACGGTGAGCGAGGGCATCAAGCTCGCGCTGAAGTCGCTGGCCAAGTGAGCCTGCGCGGCGCTTGGTCACGCGTCCAGGCGCTGCGCCAGGAGTCGGTCCGCAGCGACGAGCTGCTGATGCAGGCGGCCCATATCGGCTGCGTGCCGATCCTGCTGGCCTACGGCTGCGCGGGCCTCGTGTACGGCAACCTGCCGATGTTCACGCCGGTCGGCTTCGTCGACATGCCGGGCGCCTGTGCCTGGCTGACGGCCGCGATGGCCTTCGCGCTCGCGATCTTCGCCATCGACTGGCTGGTGCGCGGCGAACTGTCGGTGGCGCCGCCGCCGGTCACTGTGGTGAAGCGGATCTGGCAGCCGGGGCAATTTCCGTTGCCGGTGCTGCCGTCGCATGTGTTTCCACAGCCGCGTTCGTCTCCCTTGCGCATCGGCTGCCTGAGCGTCGCGGCCGTGGCCTGTGCGTCCGCGCTGGTGGGGCGCGCCACGCTCGCGCTGGGCTGGCAGGCCTTCGCCCGCCCCGGCGGCCTGGCGCCGCAGGCGGAATGGCCGCTCTACCCGCTGCAGTGGGTCTGGCCATGGCTGCTGCCGTTGGCCCGCGACCGCTTCGTGCTCGGGTTGTTCGTTGTCGGCGCGGCGTTGTTCGTGGCGGCGCAACTGATGTCGTGGCGCAAGTTGCGCGGCGCGTGGTTTCCACTGTTCGCCATCCTGCCGCTGCTGCTGACGCTCAACTTCCTCGGCTCGGCGGGCTTCGACTTCGCCGCGGCCCGCGGGCTCGGCGGCCTGAACGAGCCCGACCTGGCGAGCGCGCTGGCGCAGCAGCCCGGGCGTTACAACGTCTTCACCTTCCTGAGCCTCTGGATCGCCATCGGCTTCGGCACGGTCGGCCTGATCGTGGGCTTCTGGTTCGGCCGGTCGCGGTCCATGGACGACGCCTGAGCGCTCATTCGATCGTCAACCCGATGTCCTTGATCAGCACGCTCCAGTCGTGCAGGTCTTTCTGGATGGTCGCGGCGAACTGCTCGGGCGTGTTCTGCGGCAGGTCGGTGAAGTTGAGTTCGCGCAGGCGCTGCACCACGGCGGGGTCCTTCAGCACCTGGTTCACGGCAATGTTGAGCTTCTTCACGATGGCCGGCGGCGTCTTCGCGGGCGCCAGCAGCCCGTACCACGAGTAGTTGGTGAAGGGGTAGCCGGCCTCGGTCATCGTCGGCACGTCGGGCAGCATCGGAATGCGCGAGGGGCCGCTGTTGGCCAGCGCCTTCAGGCGCCCGGCGCGCACCAGTTCCACCGTGGACGACATGTCGGCGAAGGCCGCGTCCACCTGGCCGCCCATCAGGTCCTGCACGCAGGGGCCGCTGCCTTTGTAGGGCACGTGCGTCATCACGAGGCCGGCCTGCTTCTTGAGGCTTTCCATCGCCAAGTGGCCGCCGGAGCCGTTGCCCCACGAGCAGTAGCTGAGCTTGTCGGGCCGCGCCTTGGCGTAGGCGATGAATTCCTTGAGCGTCTTCACCGGCAGGTCCTGGCGCACCAGCAGCAGGTTGCCGCCGCGCCCGATCTGCGCCACGGGCGCGAAGTCCTTCACCGGGTCGTAGGGCAGCTTCTTGTAGAGGCTGGGGTTCACCACCATCGCCGCCGCATAGGTGAACAGCAGCCGGTAGCCATCGGGCGTGCCGCGCGCCACCAGGTCGGTGCCGAGGATGCCGTTGGCGCCGGGGCGGTTGTCGATGATGAAGGGCTGCTTCAGCGCCTTGGAGAGCGCGTCCGCGATCAGCCGCGAGATGGTGTCGGTGCCGCCCGCCGCCGCCGTGGGCACGACCAGCGTCACCGGCTTGTCGGGGTAGGTGTCGGCGCCCTGCGCGTGGCCGGCGGCCGCGGCGAATGCGGCGAGCACGCCGAGGGCCAGCGTGCGCAGGCGGTGTCCGAGGAATGTGGTTGTCATGTCTTGTCTCCTGGGATGTGGGGGTCAGTGGATGCCGAAGCGCGCCTGGGTTCCCTGCTCGATCATGTCCGCGCCCACGCGATACAGGTTGCGCGACACGTAACTGGGCACCTGCCGCGCGCGCTCGCGCAGCCATTCGGCCTTGAGCGAACGCGCCTCCGCGATCTCCGGCGCATCGCCGTCGGCGGTGGCCAGCAGGTCGATCACGTGGAGCGCGAGCTGCCACTGGCCGCCTTGCGCCAGCGAGCGCGCATGCGTGATCACGCCGCGCTTGTCGCTGATGGCGTCGGCCACGGCACGGCCGATGGCTTCGGGCGCCTCGGGATGCAGCGAGGTGGGGTTGCGGTCCCACCAGCCGTTCTCGGAGCGGTAGATGTCGCGCACGATGTAGCCGGGGTCGCCATAGGTGGGCTTCATCCACTCGACGCCGAACAGCTCGTCGGGAAAGCGGATGCGCGCCAGGATGCCGCGCTCGTTCAGTCCTTCGTTCATGAGCCGCACCACCTCCGCGCGCAGCCAGCGCAGCGCACGCGCGGTGTGCGTGAGCACGTGCCGCACCTGCTCCTCGCCCTCCAGCGTCGCGCCGAACTCGCGCACCGCCTTGCGCGCGCCGAGCGCCGCGAGCGCATCGAGCGTGTCGGCCCAGCGCACCGTGTCGCGCATCGTGCGAAAGGGCGTGCCGATGTTGGGGATCGAGTCGATCAGCGCCGCGCCGCCGTACAGCACCCGCTGCGACGGGCTCCACAGCGCGATCGCGTCGTCGGTCTCCGAGGGCGCCCAGCGCAGCTCGATGTGGCTGTCGCCCTGGCCTATCTGCAGCCGGTCGTCGAAGGTCTCGGTCGGCGCGTGCATGGCGAGCCGGCGGTCGAAGAAGCCGGCGGGCCGGTTGAACTGGATCTCGGCCATGCGGTGCTGCAGCGTCTCGGTTTCCCTGTAGCGGGCCTGGCGCCGAAGCACGTTGCGGTGCGCGATGACGCGCGGCGGCGCATCGCCGCGCTGCGCGGCGTGTTCGAGCCACATCGGCACGCCGGAGTTGTAGCCCACGTGCCCGTGGCTGTAGCACAGCGCATGCAGCGGCGCATTGCTGAGCTGGCGCACCGCGTCGATCATCCCCTGCGTCACCGGGCCGCCCGGCCCGGCGTCGATCACCACCAGGCCGGCATCCGTCTCGGCCACGAAGGACTGCCCTTGTCCGCGCAGGATGTGCAGGCCCGGCGCGACCGTCTCGGTGCCCGTGCCGACGATGAGGAAAGGCTTTTCCTGTTCCACGGTGTTCGTGCTGTCGTTCGTGCTCATGCGGCCTCCCCGGTGCGGACCAGCGCCGGCAGCGCATAGCGGCCGTCCAGCATTTCGGCGCGCGGCACGTAGGCGCGCAGGCAGAGATAGAAATCGCCTTCCGGCGCCGGCAGCCAGTTGGCCTGCGCAGCTTCGCCTTCGGGCCGTGCATGCTGGATGTACAGCGTGAGGCCGCCGTCGGCATCGTGGCGCAGCGCCGGCGTGCGGTCGCCGATGGCGTAGCGGTCGATCGGGTTGCCCACCAGCATGTAGTCGCGGCTGTCGTACATGGTGAGCGACCAGAAGGCATCGACTGGCGGCAGATTGCCGGGCGCGAAGCGAAGCGTGTAGCAGCCGCTTCCGTCGAGCTTGCGGCCCGAGGCGTCGTGCCATGCCAGCGGATAGGTCGCCTCGCGGCTTTCGAGCATGCCGATGTACTTGAGCGCCACCAGCGCGCGCGCCAGGTGGTCGTCGCCGAAGCTGCCCTCGACCAGCGGCATTTGCACCCAGCCGCTGGAAGTCGTGGCGCCGGACTGCGCCTTGCGCAGGCGCGGCAGCACGGTGTCGAGCGCGTCTTGCAGCACCGTGCGTTGCGCTTCGTCGAGTGCATCGGCATCCGGGCCCAGCCCGAGCGGCGCGAAGCGCGCGAGCAAGGCCGCATCGCGCGCGGGCGGCGGGTTCTCGCGCAGCGCGCGGTTCACCTGCGCCGCGAAGTGCTCGGCGCTCAGCGGCGCCTTCGGATCGCAGGCCGGATCGAAGGGCTTCGGCATCGAAGACGTCTTGCCCGCCTGCCAGTCGCCGAGCGTGCGAACGACGAATCCCTCCTGCAGCGCATTGACGGCGGGCACGTCGTCCGGCCCGTCGACCAGGATGCGCCCGATGACCCACAGCCAGCGCGTCGGCGCCTCGATGTGCGCGCCGGCCTCGCGGAACGCTGCCGGCACTTCACCGCGCCAGCCCGGCGGCGTGACGAGGAAGGAGCGCGCGGCCGTGCCCGTGAGGCGCTGGCCGATGTGCGCGAAGGGGTTCGTGTAGAAGTCGAGCAGGCCCAGCACGTAGTAGCGCCCGGCCGTGTCCGGCACGTCGATCACGAGCGGGCCGTCGCCCAGGTCGAGCCAGGCGTTGGTGTAGAGCGTGTCGTTGTTCGGCGTCACCACGCGGCTCTTGCCCGCGCCCAAGAGCTGCCGCGCATGCGTGAACACGTTGCACCAGCGATGGGGCTTCGGCGCTTCTCCGGCGATGTCGGTGCGCTGCGGCGAGGTGGCCGCGCGCATGCGGCTCATCTCGTGGAGCGGAAAGGCATAGACGACGGCCTCTTCGGCCAGCGTGCGCAGTTCGTTGTCGATGGTCGCTGGCATGGCTCAGCCCTCCCGTGCCTGCAGGGCGGGAACGCGCCAGCTCTGCACGCCTTCGCGCGGGTAGTACATGCGAAGGATCAGGTAGAAGCGCCCGGCCGGCGCGGGCAGCCAGTTGGCGGTGTCGGCCGGACGCACGTGGCTCATGCTGATCTCCAGGCTGCCGTCGGTGCCGCGCTTCAGGCCGGGCGTGCGGTCGCCGATCGCATGGCGCCTGATCTCGTTGGGGTAGAGGAAGCGGTCGGCGTCGTAGAGCGTCACCGACCAGAAGGCGTCGGCCGGCGGCAGGTCGTCGGCCTCGAAGCGCATCGTGTAGCCGCGCTGGCCGTCAAGCGGCTCCTGCTTCGCGTCGTGATGCGCGGCGGCGTATACGGCTTCGCTGGTGGCCAGTGCGCCCAGGCCCAGGTAGGCGGTGCGGGCGCGGCCGAGGAACTCGTTGCCGTAGCGGCCGGTGGCCGGCGCCATCGACCAGGGCTTGGGGCGGCGGTTGCGGCCCGCCGCGCCGACCAGCTGCACGCCTTCCGCGAAGCCCTCGATCAGTCCTTCGCGCGCGGCTTCGTCCAGCGTGTCCCACGAGAATGCGGTGTCCGGCCGAAGCCCGGCCTGGCCGAACCAGGCCACCAGCACGCGGTCTTCCACGCGGCCCGGCGCCTCGGCGAGCTCCCGGCACATGTTGGTGAAGAAGCGCGGCGCCACCTGCGCGGCCGGCTCGTCGTGTTCGAAGGCGGCGGCCATCGCATCCACCAGCGGGCCTTCCCAGTGCTCGATGGCGGCCGGGCGGCCCTGCAGTGCCGTGCCGGGCGCGGGTGCGAGCTTGATCTCCGCTTGCAGCGCGCGTGCCGCCGGCCAGTCGCTCTCGTCGCCCACCAGGATGCGGCCGATCAGCCAGACGAGATCGGTCGGGCAACGCACCACGCGGTGGCCCGCGAGCGATTCCGGCACCGTGCCGTTCGGCCCGACGAGCACCACGGTCTCGCCCTCGGGGTTGCAGTTGCGCGGCCCCAGGTTCTCGAAGTTCTCGGTGTAGGCGTCGTACAGCGGCAGCACGAAGTAGCGCCCCGGATGGCGCGACGACGCGGGCACGGTCAGCAGCATCGGCCCATGGGCCAGGTGCACCCACGCCATCGTGTAGAGCAGGTCGTTGGCCGGCGTCACCACGTCGCGGTCTTCATGGGTGGAGGGGCGCGGGGAATGGTGCAGCGTGTTCAGCGGCGCGCGCACGTCGGAGCCGTGCGAGGCGCCGGCGCGGCGCTCGCCCTGCGGCGCTGTCTGCATGGCGCAGGTGCGGTAGGTTTCGGTGAGCGGGTAGCCGTAGACGAAGGCGGCCAGGCCGATCGAGCGGGCGAGCGCCTTGCGCGCGAGGGTTACGGCGAGTTGGGGTTCGGGAGCGTTCATGTCGGAGTTCTCTTTGCTTGAGTTCATGGGGATGCGGGTGGGCGGCGCTCAATCGAGCTTCACGCCCGTGGCCTGCGTGAGCCGCAGCGTCACGGGAAGGAATGCCTTGTAGGCAGCGGTGGCCTCGGCCGGCAGGTTGCCGACCGGCTCGGCGCCCAGCTCCTCGATGCGCCGGCTCACCTCGGGCTGGCGGACCACCGCGCTGACTTCGCGCCCGAGCCGTTCGATCACCGCGTCGGGCGTCTTCGCC
This sequence comes from Variovorax paradoxus, assembly GCF_022009635.1. NCBI lineage: Bacteria > Pseudomonadati > Pseudomonadota > Betaproteobacteria > Burkholderiales > Comamonadaceae > Variovorax > Variovorax paradoxus. The sequence goes on along the minus strand of NZ_CP091716.1, from coordinate 6,310,412 downwards.
GGCGCCATCAGCGAGGTCGGGCCGGTGAGCGCATAGACCTCGTCGGCGTAACCCTGCTCGGCGAAGGTCGGCACCTCGGGCAGCGCCTTGGCGCGGCGCGGGCCGGCCACCGCCAGCGGACGCAGCTTGCCGGCCGCGATGTACGGCTGCAGCGTGGTGACGGAGCCCACGGTCATGTTGATGACGCCGCTGATCAGGTCGACCGCCATCGGGCTTTCGCCCTTGTAGGGCACGTGCAGCGTCTGCAGGCCGTAGGTCTTGTCCATGTAGACCTGGATCTGGTGCGGCTGCGTGCCCGGCCCCCACGACCCCATCGTGTACTTGCCGGGCGCGGCCTTCACGGCGGCGATCAGGCTCTTGAAGTCCTTCGCGGGCACCGAGGGGTGTACAGCCAGCACGGTGCGCGTGGTGGCGATGTCCGAGACCATGCGCAGGTCGGTGCGCGGGTCGTAGGGCAGCTTGCTGTAGAGCACCATGTTCGCGGTGACTGGGCCCGGCACCGTCAGCAGCAGCGTGTAGCCGTCGGGCGCGCTCTTGGCGACGTAGTCGGTGCCGATGATCCCGCCCGCGCCGCTGCGGTTCTCGACCACTACCGGCTGGCCCAGCCGCTTCGACAGCCCTTCCGCCACGATGCGCGCCAGGATGTCGGTGGATCCGCCCGCCTGGTACTGCACGATGATGCGCAGCGGCTTCGACGGAAAGGGCGCCTCGGCCTGCGCGCTGCTTGCTGCGAGCGCGATGGCGGCGCCGATGCTGCCGAGCACGGCGCGTTGTCTTTTCGATGTCGTCATGCGATCTGTCTCCAGTGCTTGTTCATTCGCCACGTCCGACGACCAATGCATCGACCGCCACGCAGCCGCCGTCGGCCAGCGGCCGCGCGATCAGCGGGTTGATCTCGGCGCTGTCCAGCGAGTCACCGGCGCGCAGCGCGAAGCCGGCCAGCGCGCACAGCGCATCGGCGATCGATTCGAGGTCGACCGGCGCACGGCCGCGCGCGCCGTCGAGAATCGCGAAGGCGCGCAGTTCGCGCACCATGGCCAGCGCGTCGTCGCGCGCGATCGGCAGCGCGCGCAGCGACACGTCGCGCAGCGTCTCGACGTGGATGCCGCCCAGGCCGAACATCAGCACCGGGCCGAACACCGGGTCGCGGTGCACGCCCGCGATGCATTCGACGCCGCCGCCCAGCATGCGCGCCACCAGCGCGCCATCGAGCCGCGCATCGGGCCGCGCGGTGAGCGCGTGGTCGCGCGTGCGCTCGAAGGCCGCGCGCGCCTGCGCCGCGCCGCGCAGGCCGAGCGCCACGCCGCCGACATCCGACTTGTGCGGAATGTCCGCGCTCACGATCTTCACCACCACCGCGTCGCCGATGGCTTCGGCGGCGGCTGCCGCCTCGTCGGCGCTGCGCACCACGCGGTGCTCGACCACGGGCACGCCGGCTTCGGCGAGCAGCGACAGCGCGTCGGGCTCGGACATGGTGCCGGGCGCGAGCTTCAGCGGATTCGATGGGGGCGTCGAATCCGCCGAGCGCGCCGCGCCGGTCTTCAACCCGGCCAGCGCGGCAATCGTGCGGATGCCGTCCGACGGATCGGCGAACACCAGGCAGCGCATCGCTTCCAGCTCGGCGCGGCGCTCGGGCGCCAGCAGCGTGCTGATGGCGAGCAGCGTGTCGGGGTAGGCCTTGCGCAGCGAGCCCACCAGCTCGCGCAGCACCGGCCAGAACGCATCCGACGCGCCCGCGGCCGCCAGGAAGCCCATCCACGACGCGAAGCCGCGGTCGTCGAGCATCACGCGCGCGCTGCGCTCCAGCAGGCTCATGTCGTTGGTCACCTGCCCGGTGATGTCGACCGGGTTGCGCGGCGCGGCGAAGGGCACCCAGCCGCGCAGCGTGTCCTGCGCTGCATCGCTGAGCGGCTGTACGTCCAGGCCCTGCGCCGAGGCCTCGTCGGCCATCAGCGCGCCCACGCCGCCCGAGAGCGTGAACAGGCCGATCGAGCGGTCGCGTGGCCTGCCGGCCACGGCCGCGCTGTGCGCCAGGTCGAAGAACTCGGTGAGGTTGCGCGCGCGCAGCACCCCGTATTGGCGGAACACCGCGTCGTACACCGCGTCGTCGCCCGCCAGCGCGGCGGTGTGCGAGGCGGCGGCCTGCGCGCCCAGCGCCGTGCTGCCGACCTTGACCATCACCACCGGCTTGCCGTTCGCCTGCGCGAGGGCCAGCGCCGCGCGCAGGCGGGGGCCGTCGCGGCAGCCTTCCATGTAGCCCATGATCACGTCGGTGGCCGGGTCCTGCGCGAGCCAGGCCAGGCAGTCGGCGAACTGCACGTCGGCCTCGTTGCCGGTGGTGGCCCACAGCGACAGGCCCACGCCGCGCGCCCGCGCCATCGAGTACGCATACGCGCCGAACGCGCCCGACTGGCTCACCAGCCCGATGCGCCCCGCCGTCACGCGGCCCACGCCGGGCGCGGGCGAGAAGGTTGCGTAGACGTTGCGCGCGATGTTCATGAAGCCCAGGCAGTTGGGCCCGATGAGCCGCACGCCGGCCGCGCGCGCCTTGTCGCCCAGCCGTGCCTGCGCGGCCGTGCCCTCGGCGCCGATTTCTGCGAAACCCGACGAGAACAGCACCACGCCCTTCACCTTCGCGGCGATGGCATCGTCGAGTGCGCTGTCGACCAGGGCGGCAGGCACGGCGAGGATGGCCAGGTCCACCGGCTGGCCGATGGCGCGCAGGCTGGGCCATGCCTGCAGCTCCTGGATGCGGTCGGCGTTGGGGTTGACCGGGTAGAGCGCGCCGTCGAAGCCGAAGCGGCGCTGGTAGTCGACCGGAATGCCGCCGATCTTCTGCGGGTTGGAAGAGGCGCCGACCACCGCGATGGCGCGCGGCGCGAACAGGGCCGAGAGCGACTCGGCCTGGGAACTGAAGAAATCCATGGAGTGTGGCGTAGAGGTTTCAGAAGTTGTGGCGGATGCCGGTGGCGAGCACGCGCACGCCGTTGCCGCTGTCGGTCGCGACCGCGATGGTCGCGAGCGAGGCCGATGCGCCGTTGCGGTTGAGCAGGCGAAGCCAGCGCGCGTAGAGCACCGTGCGCTTGCTCAGGTAGTAGTCGTAGCCCAGCGTCCAGGCCAGCTGCGAGCGGCCGGTGTCGTCCACCTTGCGCTGCATGGCCTCGAACATGAGGTTCGAGACGGGCGTCACGTTGTAGGTGACGCCCAGGCTCGCCAGCTTCGCCGTCGGCACGCGCGGCAGGTTGGAGCTGTTGCGCACGTAGTTGCCATAGAACTGCAGCCCGATGTCCGGCAACTCGTAGGCGCCGCTCAGCGCCTGGTAGGTGGTGGCGGCCGGGTCGGCCACGGGCGCGGACGCCGAGCCGGAGCGCGCGCGCTGGAACGCATAGGCGATGTAGTAGGGCTTGCGCGACCAGCCCAGGCTGCCGCCGTAGAAGTTGCCGCTCTGGTGGCTGGGCGCGCTCGATTCGCCCGGCGCGTAGGCGATGTCCGCGAAGAAGTCGCTGCTGGCCGGCGTGCGGTAGCGAATCATGTTGCTGGCGCGGGCCGCGAAGGGCGTGAGCCCCGGCTGCGCGTCGGTGGCGGCCACCAGGTTGATCGGAGAGAACACCGAGTTCACGCCGTACGGGTCGGCCTTGAACAGCGTGTAGAACATCGGCGTGTACATGCGGCCCGCGTCGATCTGCCCCCACGGCCCGGAAAGGCCGACGAAGGACTGCCGGCTGAACGACATGGCGGGCCCGGGCAGGGTGCCGTTGCCGGTGTCGGGCGCGAAGCCGCTTTCCAGCGTGAAATGCGCGCTGAGCCCGCCGCCGAGGTCTTCGGTGCCGCGAAAGCCCAGGCGCGAGGCGGTCTGGCCGCCGTCCTCGAGCCGCTTCGACGAGGTGATGCCCGACTTGGCGAAGGCCATGTACAGGTCGACCGTGCCGTAGATGGTCACGCTGCTCTGCGCCGGCGTGAGCGAGGAGTAGGCCGCCAGCACGAGGCCGGCGGCGACTGTCTTCTTCATGTGTTGTTGTCTCCGGTGAGGCTTGCCGCATGCGCTTGCATGCCGGTGCCGCTTGTGTGCTTGTCGATGTCCGGTGCTTACGATAGAAACGACAGCCTCCCGAATCTGTCAACGCTTTGACAGATTCATGAACATCACGGCAGGGAGAACCCGCTGACCCGATCGACCCCTTCCACCCCCCGCAACGCAGAGGAGAGCGCCGCGCTCCTGGAACGCGCGCTGCGCTGGAACGAACTGTTCTCGCGCTGGCCCGACGCGCGCCGCGCGGAGCTCATGAAGTCGGCGCGCATGGAGCGCTACAGCCGGCGCACGCAGGTGCTGGCGCACGACCGCCACCGGCGCGAGCTGCTGGTGGTGGTGTCCGGCTGCCTCGAGATCAGCAGCATGAGCAGCAACGGCCGCAAGTACGTCAACGCGCTGCTGGGCCCCGGCCAGGTGGCGCCGCTGGTGCGCCTGCTGGAAGACGTGCCGCTGCCCTACGACTACCACGCGCACGAAGACTCGGTGATCGTCCACTTGCCCAGCGATGCGGTGATCGCGGTGCTCGACGCCGAGCCGGTGCTGTGGCGCGACGTGGCCAAGCTGGGCCTGCAGCGCCAGCGGCTGAGCATCGTGCTGCTGCAGAACCAGATGCTCAACTCGATCCACGGCCGCGTGGCGGCCACGCTGATGAGCCTGGTCCACTTCTACAGCGGGCAGGGTCCGGGGCAGGCGGCGGCGGAAGACGACGCCGGCCCGCTGCTGCGCCTGTCGCAGAACGACCTGGCCTCCATGCTCGGGCTCTCGCGCCAGACCATCAACAAGGAACTGGGACGCCTGGTGGAAGAAGGCGCCATCGACATGCGCTACAAGCGCATCCGCATCGTTAACGCCGAGCGGCTGGCCCGCATTGCCGCGGGCACCTGAGCCGGACGCTCAGGGGTGGATCTTCTCGCCCTTGGCCAGCATCTCGACGAACTGCGCGATGCGGCGCGCGCGGGTCTCGGGCTTCTTCGCGCCCTGGGTGCGGAACAGCACGGCGAAGCGGTTGCGCGAGTCGAGCGTGGCGAAGAACTTCGCGGCCTTCTTGTTGGCGTCCAGCGCGGCCTGCAGGTCGGGCGGCACGGTGGCCGCGGCGACGCCCTCGTAGGCCGCGTCCCAGCGGCCGTCGGCCTTCGCGCGTTCGATCTCGGCATGGCCGGCCGGCTGCATGCGGCCTTCCTCGATGAGCTTCAGCACCTTGGCGCGGTTGATCTGCGACCAGGTGCTGCGCTTGGTGCGCGGCGTGAAGCGCTGCAGGAAGTATTGCGCGTCGTCGCTCTTGCGCTGGCCGTCGATCCAGCCCCAGCACAGCGCTTCTTCCAGCGCGGCCGGGTGGTCGATGGAGGCGATGCCGCTGTCTTTTTTTGCGATGCGCAGCCACACGCCGGCGGCGTTGCCATGGTGGCGCTCGAGCCAGCGCGCCCACGAGGCCGCGTCGGCGCACTCGACGGGCATGTCGTGCGCGACGCGCTCCGCGTCTTTGGCCGCCTTGCTCACGGCACCCACCAGTAGCGCAGCGCGTGGAAGTAGATGGGCGCCGCGAAGATCACCGAGTCGAGCCGGTCGAGCATGCCGCCGTGGCCTTCGATCATCGAACCCCAGTCCTTCACGCCGCGGTCGCGCTTGATGGCCGACATCACCAGGCCGCCGAAGAAGCCCATGAGGCAGATGGTCAACGCCATCAGCGCCGCCTGCCACGGGTTGAAGGGCGTGGCCCAGTACAGCGCCGCGCCCAGCGCGGTGGCGCTCGCCACGCCGCCGACCAGGCCTTCCCAGGTTTTGGAAGGCGACAGCTCGGGCGCCACCTTGCGCTTGCCGAAGAGCTTGCCCCACACGTACTGCAGCACGTCGCTGCCCTGCACCACGATCACGAGGAAGGCGATCAGCAGCAGGTTGCGGCCCTCGAAGCCGGGGATCTGCAGCGTCAGCAGCGCGGGCACGTGGCTGATGCAGAACACGCACACCATCAGGCCCCATTGGATCTTCGAGGTGCGCTCCAGGAAGCGCTGCGTGTCGCCGCCCACCGCCGCCAGAATGGGCAGCAGCAGGAAGGCATAGACCGGGATGTAGATGGCGTAGAGCCCGTACCAGTCGATCCAGATCAGGAAGTACTGCCCCGGCAGCGCGAGGTAGAAGGCCAGCGCGATGGCGCCGTGGTCGCCGCGCCGGGTGTAGGCCAGGCTGATGAACTCGCGCAGCGCATAGAACGAGATCAGGTAGAACAGCACGATCACGCCGCCCTTGCCGAAGGCGAAGGCGATGCCGATCACCGCCACCATCACCCACCACGCGTTGACGCGGGCGTTGAGGTTGTCGATCACCGAGTTGGGCTGGCCGTGCGCCACGCGCCACTTGAGCAGCGCGCCGATGGCCGAGGCCAGGATCAGCACGCCCGCGACGCCGCCGAACAGCTCCAGCGTGGTCTGGGTGGAAGCGGAGATGTTCATGGCGTCGTCGTCTTCGTTTTTTCTTGTTCGGGCACGCGGTCGTATTCGGGGCGCATGTCGAGCATGGCGGCGCGCGCCCGCGCCAGGAACGACACCTTGTCCTCGCCTTCGCCCAGCGTGATGGGCGTGCCGAAGCGCACCGTGCAGGCCAGCGGAATCGGCAGCAGCACGCCCTTGGGCAGCACGCGCTTCAGGTTCTCGATCCACACCGGCACCAGCCGCACGTTGGGGCAGGCGCGCGCCAGGTGGAAGAGGCCGCTCTTGAGCGGCAGCAGGATCTCGTCGCCGGTGTTGCGCGTGCCTTCGGGGAACATGATGAGCGAGTCGCCGCCTTCCAGCGCCTTCTTCATCTGGTCGACCGGGTTGCCGCCCTGGCCTGAGCCGTCGCGCCGGATCATGAGCGCGTTGAACACGTCGCGGCCGATGAAGTTGCGCAGCTTCGAGGCCTCCCAGTAGTCCTGCCCCGCCACCGGCCGCGTGAGCGCGCGAAGGTCGGGCGGAAGCGTCGCCCAGAGCAGCACGAAGTCGCCGTGGCTGGTGTGGTTGGCGAAGTACAGCGTCTGCTCGGCCTTGGGGCTGGTGCCCGACCAGATGGCGCGCACGCCGGTCAGCAGGCCGGCCACGCCGATGATGAGCTTGCCCGCCACCACGGCGAGCCCGCGCCGCAGCACCGTGCTTTCGGACGGCGGCGTGTCGTTCTTGTTGTTGTCGTCTGCTTCGGTCAAGAGATGTCCTGTGTCATCAAGGCAAGGAGGAACATGGCGCTCTGGCAGGCCACCACGATGGCATGGCGCTGCATGAGCTGGCGGGTGCCGGCCACGCGGTCGTCGAGCGGGCGGGCGGCGTGCTGCGAGGACGGCGGCGGCTCGCGCAGTCCGAGGGACGCGAGCGCGCGGTCGAGCGCGTCGAGCGAGGCGACGGTGTTGCGCGCCAGGCCGTCGAACAGCGCCTCGTCGAAGCGCAGCCGGAACGCGAAGTAGCGCTCCAGCGCGCCGAGGATCACCACCGCGCCGAAGCCCATGGTCGAGGTGGTCGAGAGCGAACGCAGCGTGAGCGCCAGCACCAGCGCCGAGATGCAGGTGAGCGCGAAGCCCCAGAGGGCCAGCACCGTCATGGCGCGCAGCAGCGCCGCGAGCGCGGCGCAGGTGGTTCTGTCGTTGTCATCGGTCATGGGGCGGCACCTCCTGCAAGGGCGTGAGCGGCTCCAGCGACATGCGCCAGGCGTCCCGCAGCACGATCTGCGGCCGTGCCCGGCGCACCGTGTCCTCGGCCCGGGCGATGCCGCCGGCCCGGCCGTAGCGGCCCAGCCAGGCGATCACCGCGGCCGCGCTGCGCGAGAAGCCGAGCGCGCAGCAGACCCACACTGTGGCACCGTCCGCGCTCCCGCGCTGGCCTTCGATGACGGCCGCCGCGCGCCGCAGGCGAACGGTGGGCGGCACCGTCAGGTCGAGCAGCGGCACGCAGCGCGCATGCGGCACGCCGGGCGGCAATTGCAGCTCGGCGCACAGGCTCACCAACCGGGGCTTGCCGGCGGCCAGCCATTCGGCGTGCGTCGGCCGGCGGCCGAGCCGCAGGCCGGGCACCACCTCGACCGACGCCGGCAGCTTGCGCGTCCAGAGCCAGGCGTTGAGGGCGGCGCCCAGGCGATAGGGCGCGAACAGCCAGCGCGCGGCCCAGCCCATGCGGCCATGCGCGTTCATCTGGAAGCCGCGCGCGCCGAAACCCGCGTAGTTGAGCGCCACCAGCGCGAGCGACGCGGCCGGCCACGCCAGCCACAGCGCGATGCCGCCGCCGTGGAGCGCGGCCGCCAGGAACAGCGCCGCGCCCACGGCGTAGAAGCCCGCCAGCTTCCAGCGCTGCGGATCGCGCGTACAGCGCCATGCGCGCGGCATCGACACCTTGCGCTCCAGCGGCCACAGCCAAACGCAGAACAGGCCGAGCAGCGCGCCGGTCGGGATGTCGATGAAGTGGTGCTGCCATGTCGTCAGCACCGACGCGCAGATGGCGAAGGCCCACGCATGCAGCACCAGCCGCGCCCACAGCGGACGGATGAACTGCCGATACCAGTCCCACAGGATCACCGCCAGCGCGATATGCAGCGACGGCGCCTGGTTGAAGGGCTGGTCGAAGCCGCGCAGCGCGTTGAAGAGGAAGGCCGGAGCGCCATCGACCGGCGGCTGCCCGAAGCTGAAGTGGAGCGGCCAGAGGATGAAGCAGGTGCAGGCGACCAGCGTGGCCGTCACCAGCCGCAGCGCATGCCGGTCGAGCGTGTGCTTGCCGCGCGCGAGGAAGAGCGACAGCGCGTAGAAGGCGTTGATCGTCCAGTACGGGAAGATCGTCCACGGCCAGAACGGTATCTGCCGCTCCCAGTCGAAGGCCATCGACGGCACGTGGGCCCGCGTGGTGGCCCACCAGTTGGCGAAGCCGTAGGTCGCATAGAACAACGGCCCGAGGAAGACCAGCCATGCGGCGGCGCGCTTCCAGGGCCGTCGTGCCAGCCGGGCGCTCATCGCTCGGTGCGCACCGCCAGCGACACCGTGAAGATGCCCCACTCGTCGACCCGCTGGTCGATCTTGCGAAAGCCCGCTTCCTCCACCAACTGGTCCATCTCGAACTGGGTGCGGCGGCGCATCACCCAGGCCTCGCCCTGGCGGTGGCTGGTGAGAGCGCGCGCGATCATCTCGAGCTGCGGATGCCAGGGTTGGCCGGTGTAGACCAGGTAGCCGCGGTCTTCCACCGCGTCGCCCACGCCCGCGAGCGAGCGGCGCACCATCTCGTTGTCGGGGAAGAGCTCGTACAGGCCCGACACCACCGCCAGCGTGGGCCGCGGCGTGACGCTGGCGAGGCTCATGCGGTCGAAGGCGTCGGCCTGCACGAACTGCGCGACATCTTCCAGGCCCTTCTCGGCGATGAGCGCGCGGCCGTCGCGCACGTTGATGTCGCTGTAGTCGCGCAGCAGGATCGAGCTGGCCTTGACCGGGCTCGCCAGCACCGCGTCGAGCACGTAGCGGCCGTGGCCGGCGGCGATGTCCATCACGCGCACCTCGCGGTGCATCTCGGCCAGCCGCTCCATCGCGATGCGAAGTAGCTCCTCGACGTGGATCTTGCGCTGGCGGATGCCGCGCCAGCCGATCGACTCCAGGTAGGTCTTGTCGATCGAGCGGCCGATGAACGAGCTGCCCCTGGGCTGGTTGCGGTACACGTAGTCGAGCGTGCTGCCGGAGTCGAAGCCGGTGTCGTGACCCAGCTTGATGCCCTCGGACATCTTGCCGCCCAGCTTCAGCCCGGCGCGGGTCATGGCCCAGTAGGCGCCGCGCGGCGACAGGGGAGAGAGCGGCTCGGCCAGCGCGCGCGACTCGTCGGCCGTGTCGCCGCTCAGGTGCGCCTCGCGGCGGTCCACCGGCACGGCCGGCTCGTCGAAGCGCTGCAGGATGAATTCGCGGATCTGCGCCACGGCCGGCGCGCGGTCTTTCTCGCCCAGCGTGTCGTGGAAGAAGCCCGGCAGTTCGGTCTTGGTCTTCACCGCGCTGCCCAGCCGGTCGAAGAACCGGTGCTGCGGCTTGTGGTGCACCACCCAGTCGGCGCCCGAGATGAGCAGCTGCACCGGCAGCGTGATCGCGTTGGCGTCGGCCACCACGCGGTCGGCCGCCTCGTACAGGCCGAGCAGGATGTTCACGGCGATGGGCCGGCTGATGAGCGGATCGCTCTCGTAGCTGGCGATGCGCTCGGGGTCGTGCGTGAGGAACTTGGCCTTCACGTAGCTGTTGACGAAGAACAGCCCGCGCAGCTTGTGCATCAGCGCGAGGCCGGGCCGCGCGAAGGGCACGTAGAGCTTGACCTTGAAGGCCGGCGAGGCGAGCGTGAGGCCGCGCACCTTGGGCGCGTAGTCGTGCGCCCAGGTGGCGATCAGCACCGCGCCCACGCTCTGCGCGACCACGTGGATGTCTTGTTCGGGCACGCCGTGCGCGGCGCCGATGTGCTGCACGAAGGTCTGCACGTCGCGCACCGAGGTGCCGAAGCTGGGGCTGTAGCCGCGCTGGCCCGGAGAGCGGCCGTGGCCGCGCGCGTCCCAGGCGAAGAAGTCGAAGTCGGGCAGGTCCAGTTCGTCGACCAGGTGCGCCATGCGCGCGCCGTGCTCGTGGCCGCGGTGGAACAGCAGGATGGCGCCGCGCCGTGCGCCGCCGGTGGCGGGCCAGTGGCGGTAGAACAGCGATTCGCCGTCGTGCGTCTGGAAATGGTGTTCGTGCGGAACGCGTTGCGTGATGTCGGTCATTGAATCCCTGTGAGTCTTTGTTTTATGTCAGTGGCGGGCGGGGATGCCTGCCTCGGCCTCGGCCAGCGCGCGGCGGATGCGGTTGGCGGTAGTCCAGGCCACCAATGCCGCCAGCAGCGGCATCAGCCATGCCGTCCAGCCCGGCAGCGGCCAGCCCAGCGCCACGTAGAGGCCGAGCGCGCCGAACACGAAGGCCCGGTCGCTCTTGCCCAGCGGGCCGTCGTAGCGGCGCGAGGCGCCCACCGTGGGACCGAGCGCGCCGGCGAATTCGCTCAGGCCTGCCAGCACGATCACCGTGCCGACCCAGAAGCCGCTGAAGGGCGCCACCAGCGCGAAGGGCAGGTAGAGCGCGGCGTCGGACACCACGTCGGTCAGTTCGTTGAGGAAGGCGCCCAGCTTGCTCTGCTGGTTGTGCTCGCGTGCCAGCATGCCGTCGATGGCATTGAAGGCCATGCGCAGGAACATCCACAGCGGAATGAGCCCGAAGGCGGCCAGCGAGGGCGCGGCGAAGAAGAGCCAGAGCCCGAGCACCACCGACACGACACATGCCGCCAGCGTGACCTGGTTGGCGGTGACGCCCATCGCATGCAGGCGGACCACCAGCGGCCGCAGCAGGGCCTGGAAACGCGGCTTCAGTTCGTAGATCGACACGTGCTGGCTTCCCCTCGTTCGTTATGTGGCCGGAGCATTCTGCCAGTGTGCAGGTACTAAACTCGTAGGCGAAAAACCCTCTCTCATGACTATCCAGACAGACGATTTCGCGCCCGTTCCCCAACGCGTGGTGTCCGCGGCACCTGCTTCGCCCAACGAAGAGGCGATAGAGCGGGCCTTGCGACCCAAGCTGCTGGACGAGTACGTCGGCCAGGCCAAGGTGCGCGAGCAGCTCGAGATCTTCATCGGCGCCGCGCGCAAGCGCAAAGAGGCGCTCGACCACGTGCTGCTGTTCGGCCCGCCCGGCCTGGGCAAGACCACGCTGTCGCACATCATCGCGGCCGAACTGGGCGTGAACCTGCGCCAGACCTCCGGCCCCGTGCTCGAGAAGCCCAAGGACCTGGCGGCGCTCCTGACCAACCTGGAGCCGAACGACGTGCTCTTCATCGACGAGATCCACCGCCTGAGCCCGGTCGTCGAGGAAATCCTGTACCCCGCGCTGGAGGACTACCAGATCGACATCATGATCGGCGAAGGCCCCGCGGCGCGCAGCATCAAGCTCGACCTGCAGCCCTTCACGCTGGTGGGCGCCACCACCCGCGCCGGCATGCTGACCAACCCGCTGCGCGACCGCTTCGGCATCGTGGCGCGGCTGGAGTTCTACACGCCCGAGGAACTGGCGCTCATCGTGCGCCGCAGCGCCGGCCTGCTCAAGGTGGAGACCGACGCCGCCGGCGGCTTCGAGATCGCCCGTCGCTCGCGCGGCACGCCCCGCATCGCCAACCGCCTGCTGCGCCGCGTGCGCGACTATGCCGAGGTCAAGGGCAACGGCCGCATCACCGAAGACATCGCGCACAAGGCGCTGGCCATGCTCGACGTCGATCCGCAGGGCTTCGACCTGATGGACCGCAAGCTGCTGGAGGCCGTGATCCACCGCTTCGACGGCGGTCCGGTCGGGCTGGACAACGTGGCGGCCAGCATCGGCGAGGAGCGCGACACCATCGAGGACGTGATCGAGCCCTATCTCATCCAGCAGGGCTATTTGCAGCGCACGCCGCGCGGGCGCATCGCCACGCTGGCGGCCTACCGCCACCTTGGCGTGGCACCCCCGTCGGGCCGCGGCGACGTTCCCGACCTCTTCGGAGCCTGAGCATCCCATGCACACCCATGACCTGAGCGCCTGGCGGCACGACCACCACTTCGGCGCGGACAACACCTCCGCCGAGCGCAGCACGCGTCTCGTGATGTGGATCACCGCCGTGATGATGGTGGTCGAGATCGGCGCCGGCTGGTGGTTCAACTCGATGGCGCTGCTGGCCGACGGCTGGCACATGAGTTCGCACGCGCTGGCCATCGGCCTGAGCGCCTTCGCCTATGCCGCCTCGCGGCGCTATGCGCGAGACCCGCGCTTCGCCTTCGGCACCTGGAAGATCGAGGTGCTCGCCGGCTTCGCCAGCGCGCTGGCGTTGCTGGGCATCGCGGTGCTGATGATGGTGGGCTCGCTGGAGCGGCTGTGGTCGCCCGCGGCCATCCACTACCCCGAAGCGATCTCGGTGGCGGTGCTGGGGCTGGTGGTCAACCTGGTCTGCGCGCGGCTGCTGGGCGGGGCGCACCACCACGGCCATGATCACGGGCACGACCATGGGCATCACCATGCGCACGACGGCCACGGGCATGACCTGAACCTGCGTTCCGCCTACATCCATGTGGTGGCCGACGCCGCCACCTCGGTGCTGGCCATCGCCGCGCTGCTGGGCGGCTGGTTCTACGGCTGGGCCTGGCTCGACCCCGCGATGGGCATCGTCGGCGCGGTGCTGGTGGCGGCCTGGGCCAAGGGGCTGCTGAAGGAAACCGGCAAGGTGCTGCTCGACCGCGAGATGGACCATCCGGTGACCGAAGAAATCCGCGAAGGCGTCGAGACCCTGCTGGCCGATTCGGAAACCCGCGTGGCCGACCTGCACGTGTGGCGCGTGGGCCGCGAGGCCTATGCCTGCGCGCTCACCGTGGTGACCCACTCGGCGACGCTCACGGCCGACCAGGTGCGCGCCTGCTTCTCGATGCACGAGGAGATCCGCCACTCGACGGTGGAAATCCAGCGCTGCGTCGATTAGGTCTTGGCTCCTTCCCCCGCTGGGGGAAGGCTGGGATGGGGGCGGGCAGGGCGTTCATCGCGAGCGCCGCTTGCCCCCACCCCTGCCCTCCCCCGGGAGGGGAGGGAGAAATACAAAGTCAGCCCCTGGGCCGCGCGTTCCGCACGATCAACATCTGCGCGGTGTAGTAGGTGCCCAGCACCCACAGCGCCGCCAGCGGCAGCGGCGTGACGAAACGGTTCGTCGCCAGCAGCGAATCGCTCAGCATGAAGAAGCACGCACCCACCGCCACCCACCGCGCGGACGGGTCCGCGTCGCGCAGCACGGCCGCGCGCCCGATGGCCTGCGCCGCCATGCAGGCGATCACCACCACGTAGGCGCCGACCGGAATCCGCAAGGCCGCGGGCAGGCCGCCCTGCCAGAGGAAGGCATACATGCCCGCGCCGATCAGCAGCGTCGCCGCCAGCACCCCGCGGCGCGGAAACATGCCGACCCCGATGCTGAACAGCGCGATGTACGCCAGGTGCGCCAGCAGGAAGCCCACGAGTCCGGGCACGAACAGCGTCTGCGGGCCCATGAGCAGTACGTCGCCCGCGAGCGAGGCCACCAGCCCGGTCAGCAGCAGGCCGTCGAAGCCCGTCACCGCGCCGGACGCCATTGCCCGCCGCGCCGCGAAGAAGATCGCGATGGCCAGGGCCAGCGGCTTGAAGATGTAGTGCAGCCAGCCGATGCCCAGCGCCGAGCTGGCCGTGGCCAGGGCGGCGGCCTCGACCAGCAGTACTTCGGTCACCGTCAGGCGCCCCTGCAGCGCGCCGCCGATGGCCCACAGGCTCGCTGTCAGCGCGGCCAGCCAGACGGCAGCGCGCGGCAGCGCGGTGACATCGGAGAACCACAGGAAGACCATGGCGCAGCCGACCAGCAGCAGGAACTGCAGCCCCGCGAACCACTGCACGCCGCGGCTCACCTCGGGTTCGTACCGCGTCACCCTGGCGATGTCGAAGGCCGGCTTCGGAAAGCGCGCCGCCACGTCCGCCGGCCGCCATCCCGGCGGCTTGAGCCACACGCGCAGCTTGTCGGCCCAGCTCTTCGCGTGCCATGAGTCCTTGGCCAGCGCCCAGTACACCTCGGCGTTGGCCCACAGCGGGTCCCAGCTGCGCAACTCGCCGCGCGTGCCGTACACGCAGCGCTCGCCTTCCTCGCGGAAGGTGCCGAACATGCGGTCCCACACGATCAGGATGCCGCCGTAGTTGCGGTCCAGATATGGGTCGTTCACCGCGTGGTGCACCCGGTGGTTCGACGGCGAGCAGAACCAGCGGTCGAACCAGCCCAGCTTGCCCACCTGCTCGGTGTGCACCCAGAACTGGTACAGCAGATCGATGAGCGCCACCACGCCGAACACCAGCGGCGGCACGCCCGCCACCGCCATCGGCAGGTAGAAGATCCAGCCGAACAGTGCGCCGCTGGAGGTCTGCCGCAGGGCGGTCGACAGGTTGTAGTGCTGGCTCTGGTGGTGCACCACGTGCGCCGCCCACAACACGGCCGACTCGTGGCCCATGCGGTGCAGCCAGTAGTAGCAGAAGTCGTAGAACAGCAGCGCCAGCAGCCAGCCGTACCAGGTGGTCCAGAAGTCGCGCGCCGCCTCCAGCGGAAACAGCGCCACGGCCGAATACACCGCCGTGTAGATGCCGATGCGCAAGAGGCCGGTGAGCACCGCGCTGATCTGGCTCAGCATGCCCAGGCCGACGCTGTTCACCGCATCGGCGAGGCGGTAGGTGTCCTGTCCCGTGCCCCGGCGGGCCCGCGCGCGCCCTACCGCGAATTCGATCGCGATAAGAAGAAAGAAGACAGGCGTTGCAAGAACGATGATCTGGCCAGGGCGCATCGCGGGATTGTGGCGTTGCCGGGCGGCAACGCGTCACCGGGATGTCACGGGTGTGCCATCGCGTGGTCATCGGGCAGTGGGAGCCTACCCGTCCATGCAACGCGACGACGCTTTCCTTCGCGCATGGCGCGACACCGCGACCCGGGCCCTCGACCCAGAGGACGAAGATCGCGCACGTCCACCCCTGCAATTCCGCACCCTCTGGATCTCCGACCTGCACCTGGGCACGCCCGGCTGCCAGGCCCGCGCCCTGCTCGATTTCCTCAAGCACACCGAGTGCGAGACCCTGTTCCTGGTCGGCGACATCATCGACGGCTGGCAGCTCAAGCGCCACTGGTACTGGCCGCAGGCGCACAACGACGTCATCCAGAAGCTGCTGCGCAAGGCGCGCAAGGGCACCCGCGTGATCTTCATCCCGGGCAACCACGACGAGTTCGCCCGCAAATACCTGCACCACAACTTCGGCGGCATCGACGTGGCCGAGGAATGGATTCACGAAACGGCCGACGGCCGCAAGCTCTGGATCATCCACGGCGACCTGTTCGACGGCGTGATCCAGTGCGCCAAGTGGCTCGCCTACGTGGGCGACTCGCTCTACGAATTCACGCTCAAGCTCAACCGCCACCTCAACTCGCTGCGCGCGCGCATGGGGCTGCCGTACTGGTCGCTGTCCAAGTACCTCAAGGGCAAGGTCAAGCGCGCCGTGAGCTACGTGGGCGACTTCGAGGCCGCCGTGGCCCGCGAGGCCCGCAACCGCGGCGCCCAGGGCGTGGTCTGCGGCCACATCCACCATGCCGAGATGCGCGACATCGACGGCATCCTCTACTGCAACGACGGCGACTGGGTCGAGAGCCTCACCGCACTGGCCGAGCACGCCGACGGCAGGCTCGAGATCATCGACTGGGCCAAGCACATGCCCGTGCCGTCGAAGGCGCAGGCGCCGCGCGAAGCCATCGTCGCCTGAGGGGCGAAGGGCCCCGCCCGATCTTCGTCCGATCCGACGATGCCGCCCGGCCATTCCGGGCGCACACTGCGTGGTGCATTCCAACGGGACGACACCATGGCCTGGACCCTCAGCGCGGCGGAGACCGCATTCCGAGACGAGGTGCGCGACTTCCTCGCGCGCGAGCTGACGCCCGAGCTGCGCGCGGCGGGCCGCCGCTGCAGCGGCATCTTCAGCGACTACGAATACGGCAACCGCTGGCACCGCATCCTCGCGGCGCGCGGCTGGAGCGTGCCGCACTGGCCCGTGGAGCACGGCGGCACCGGCTGGACGCCGATGCAGCACTACCTGTTCGCGAGCGAGCTGGCGGCGGCCGACGCACCGCCGCGCGCGCCCATGGGCCCCGGCATGGTCGCGCCGGTGATCATCGCCTTCGGCACCGAGGCGCAGAAGCGCGCATGGCTGCCCGGCATCCGCTCGGGCGAGGACTACTGGTGCCAGGGCTACTCCGAGCCGCAATCGGGCTCCGACCTGGCTTCGCTGCAATGCAAAGCTGTGCGCGACGGCAACGACTACGTCATCAACGGCACCAAGATCTGGACCACGCACGCGCAGTACGCCAACCGCATGTTCTGCCTAGTGCGCACCGCCTCGGGCGGAAAGCCGCAGCAGGGCATCAGCTTCCTGTGCTTCGACATTCCGACGCCGGGCATCACCATCCGGCCGATCATCAGCATCTCGGGCGACCACGAGCTCAACCAGGTGTTCTTCGACGACGTGCGCGTGCCGGCCGAAGGGCTGATCGGCGAGGAAAACCAGGGCTGGACCATCGCCAAGTACCTGCTGCAGCACGAGCGCGGCGGCGCATGGGCGCCGATGCTGCGCGCGCGCCTGCGCCGCCTGGGCGCTGCGGCCGATGCGGCGTTCGCGGCAGGCACCCGCAACCATGACGAAGCCGGCGACATGGCCCTGCGCCTGGCCGAAATGGATTGCGCCATCGACGCCCTCGAAGCCACCGAGCTGCAGTCGCTGCGCGCGCAGGCACGCGGCGAGCCGCACGGCATTCGCCCGTCGATGGGCAAGGTGCTCGGCTCCGAGCTGCGCCAGCGGCTGACCGAGCTGGGCGTGGAGATCGCAGGCCACTACGCCGCCGCCAGCCTGCCGCTGGACGACGGCCTCGGAGGCGAACTGCCGATTCCGGAAGAGGCCGTGTTCTCGATGTCGGCCTACCTCAACGACCGCGCCGCTTCCATCTATGCCGGCTCCAACGAGGTGCAGCGCAACATCGTCGCCAGCCACCTGCTCGCCCGCTGAGGCCGCCGCCATGAACGACACGCGAACCGAACAGGAAGACACCCTCGCGATGCTGCGCGACAGCCTCGCGCGCTACCTCGACAACCAGCATGGCTTCGAGCAGCGCCTGCATGCGCTGGCCGGTGCCGACGCCGCGCCGCCGCCGTTCTGGCAGGGCCTGTCGCGCGAACTCGACCTGCTGGGCGCAGCCCTGCCCGAGCCTCAAGGCGGCATGGGCCTCGGCATGGCCGCGCACCTCGCGCTGATGGAAACGCTGGGCGGCGCGCTCGCGGGCGAGCCGTACCTGTCCACGATGGTCATCGGCGCGGGCCTGCTGCAACGCCATCCTGGCGCGCCGTCCGATGCATTGCTCGCGCGCGTCGTCGCGGGGCAGGCCGTGCTGGCCTTCGCGCACAGCGAGCCGCAAAGCCGCCACGACCCCGCCGACGTTCAGGCGCGCCTCGTGCGCGAAGGCGACGGCTTCCGGCTCGACGGCCACAAGGCGGTGGTGCAGGCCGCGCCCTGGGCCAGCCACCTGATCGTCACGGCGCGCAGCCGGGGCGCTCCTGGCGACGCGGACGGCCTCTCGCTGGTCGTGGTGCCGAAGGACGCGCCGGGCCTGCGCATGCGCGCCTACCTCACGCGCGACGGCGGTCGTGCCGCCGACATCGTTCTCGACAACGTGCGCTTGCCCGCCGGTGCCCTGCTCGGCATCGAAGGCGAGGCGCTGCCGCAGATCGAGCGCGCGCTCGATGAAGCCACGCTCGCGGTCTGCGCCGAATCCATCGGCGTCATGCGCCGCCTGATGCGCGACACGCTCGACTACGTTCGCCAGCGCAAGCAGTTCGGCGTGCCCATCGCCAGCTTCCAGGTGCTGCAGCATCGGCTGGCCGACATGCACATGGCGCTGGAGCAGGCCGATGCGCTCACCGCGAGCGTGGGCGAATCGATCGACAACGCCACGCCGCACGAGCGGGCGCGCGCCGTGTCGTCCGCCAAGGTGGCGGTCGCCAAGGCCTGCCGGGCCGTGGGCCAGGGCGCGGTGCAGATGCACGGCGGCATGGGCATGACCGAGGAACTGGCCGTGGGCCACTACTTCCGGCGCGCCACGCTCGTCGAAAGCCAGTTCGGCCCGCCCGCATGGCATCTGCGCCGCGTGGCGCGGCTGCGCGGCCCGACTTGATGCACCGGGCGCCGCATTCGTCGTTTTGGACGATGCAGCGCCGCCGCCCGCGCGCCAAGATGGCCGCTCGCAACAGGAGACTAGCCATGGCAGGCCCATTGCAGGGACTACGGGTGATCGAGATGGCGGGCATCGGCCCCGGGCCGTTCTGCGCGATGCTGTTCGCCGACATGGGCGCCGAGGTGCTGCGCATCGAGCGCCCCGGCACGCGCACCGCGCCGCACGACATCCTCGCGCGCGGCCGCAGCACGCTGCAGGTCGACCTGCGCGCGGCGGGCGCGGCGCAACAGGTGCTGGACGCCATCGACAAGGCCGACGTGCTGATCGAAGGCTTTCGCCCCGGCGTGATGGAGCGGCTGGGCCTGGGCCCCGCGCCTTGCCACGAGCGGAACCCACGCCTCGTCTACGGCCGCATGACCGGCTGGGGCCAGCACGGTCCGCTGGCGCACGCGGCGGGGCACGACATCAACTACATCGCGATCAGCGGCGCGCTGCACGCCATCGGCCGCGCCGGCGAGCCGCCGGTGCCGCCGCTGAACTACGTGGGCGACTTCGGCGGCGGCGCGATGCTGCTGGCCTTCGGCATCCTGGCCGCGCTGCACGAGGCGAAGCAGTCGGGGCGCGGCCAGGTGGTCGACGCCGCCATGACCGACGGCGCGGCGCTGCTGTCGGCCATGATGTACGGCTTCAAGTCGGCCGGCCAGTGGAGCAACCAGCGCGGCGAGAACATGCTCGACGGCGGCGCGCACTTCTACGACACCTACGCCTGCGCCGACGGCAAGCATGTGGCCGTGGGCGCCATCGAGCCGCAGTTCTATGCGCTGATGCGCGAGCGCTGCGGCATCGCCGACGACCCGGCCTTCGACGCGCAGATGGACGCCGACCGCTGGCCGGTGCTGAAGCTGCGCATGGCCGACATCTTCCGCACCCGCACGCGCGACGAGTGGTGCGTGCTGCTCGAGGGCAGCGACGCCTGCTTCGCCCCCGTGCTCGACTGGGACGAGGCGCCGGCCCACCCGCACAACGTGGCGCGCGGCACCTTCGCCAGCGTGGGCGGCGTGGTGCAGCCCGCGCCCGCGCCGCGCTTCAGCCGCACCGCGCCGGTGATGCCGCCGGCCGCCGCGCACGACGACGGCCCCGCGCTGCTGCGCCGCTGGGGCGCGGCGGCGGAGGCCGTCGCGCCGCCGGGCGCTTCCTGAGAAGACAGGAAGAGCAGAACAACGAAGAACGGAGACAAGACCCCATGTTCCTCACCCAACCCCTGCACAAGGGCCGGCGCGAAAAAGGCAAGGCCGCCGCCGTGGTCTGCGGCGACACGCGGCTCGACTTCGCCGGGTTCACCGACCGCGTCGCGCGCCTCGGCGCGGTGCTGCGGCAGCTCGGCATGCGGCCGGGCGACCGCGTCGGCATGATGAGCCTCAACTCGCACCGCTTCGTCGAATACTTCTTCGGCACCTGGTGGGGCGGCGGCGTCATCAACCCGGTCAACATCCGCTGGAACCCCAAGGAAGTGGCGTACTCGCTCGACGACTGCGACACCCGCATCCTGCTGGTGGACGACGTCTTCGCGCCCATGGCCGCCGAGCTGCGCGGGCTTTCCAGCTCGCTGCGCACCGTGGTCTATTGCGGCGACGGCGCGGTGCCCGAAGGCATGGTCGGCTACGAGGCGCTGCTCGCCGCCACCGACCCCGCCGAAGACGCGCCGCACGACAGCGACGAGCTGGCCGCCGTCATGTACACCGGCGGCACCACCGGCCAGCCCAAGGGCGTGATGCTCACGCACGGCAGCCTGTGCATCAACGCGCTGGGCACGGTGGCCGCACTGCCGCGCGACACGCAGGACGCCGCGGCCATCGTCGCGGCGCCCATGTTCCATGTGGCCGGCTGCGGCGTGGCGCTGCAGAGCCTCATGCGGCTGGTGCCGGTGCACGTGGTGCCGGTGTTCGACGAGCTGGCGGTGCTGCGCACGCTGCAGTCGGCGCGCATCACCGAGATGTTCCTGGTGCCCACCATGATCAAGCGCGTGATCGAGCATCCGCGATTCGCCGAGTTCGACCTGTCGAGCCTGCGCCTGCTGTCGTACGGCGCGGCGCCCATCGACGCGGCGCTGCTCGACCAGGCCATGCGCGCCTTTCCGGGCACCGCGTTCGCGCAGGTCTACGGCATGACGGAGCTGTCGCCCGTGGTCACCGCGCTGCCGTCCCACTGCCATGCGCCGGGTCCCGACCGCGAGCGCCTGTTGCGCTCGGCCGGCACGCCCATCCCGATCGCCGAGCTGCGCATCGTGGACGGCGACGACAACGAAGTGCCCTTCGGCCAGGTCGGCGAAATCGTCGCGCGCGGGCCGATGGTCATGAAGGGCTACTGGAACAAGCCGAAGGAAACCGAGGCCGCCTTGCGCGGCGGCTGGATGCACACCGGCGACGGCGGCTACATGGACGAGGAGGGCTTCGTCTTCGTGGTCGACCGCATGAAGGACATGATCGTGAGCGGCGGCGAGAACGTGTATTCGGCCGAGGTCGAGAACGCCATCGCGCAGCTGCCGCAGGTGCTGATGTCCGCGGTGATCGGCGTGCCCGACGACAAGTGGGGCGAGCGCGTGCACGCGGTGATCGTGCGGCGCGAAGGCATGGCGCTGGAGGCCGAGGCCGTCATCGCGCATTGCCGCGAGCAGATTGCCGGCTACAAGTGCCCGCGCAGCGTGGAGTTCCGCGACGCGCTGCCGCTCTCGGCCGCCGGCAAGCTGCAGAAGTTCCAGTTGCGCGAGCCCTTCTGGGCCGGCAGGAGCCGCCGCGTCGGCTGACCGAAAAAATACTCAAGGAAGAAGAAAATGCCCATCGATTTCCGCCGCTCCTGGAGCGACGAAGACCTCGAGCTGTACCGCGACAACGTGGTGCGCTTCATCGAGACCGAAGTGCTGCCGCACGACGAGGAAGCGCGAAAGCGCGGCCACGTCGGCCACGAGGTCTGGCGCAAGGCCGGCGCGCTCGGCCTGTTGTGCGCCGACATTCCCGAAGCGTACGGCGGCGCCGGCGGCGACTTCCGCCACGAGGCCGTGTTCTACGAAGAGATGTCGCGCCGCGCGCTCACCGGCATGGCCACCTCGGTGCACGCCATCGTGGCGCACTACTTCCTCAACCACGGCACGGAAGAACAGAAGCTGCGCTACCTGCCGCGCATGGCGCGCGGCGAGATGGTCGGCGCCATCGCCATGACCGAGCCCGGCGCCGGCTCCGACCTGCAGGGCGTGCGCACCCGCGCCGAGAAGGCGGATGGCGGCTATGTCATCAACGGTTCCAAGACCTTCATCACCAACGGCTACCTCGCGGGCGTGGTGCTGGTGGTGGCCAAGACCGATCCGGCGCAGGGGGCCAAGGGCACGTCCATCCTCATCGTCGAGACCGAGGGCTGCGAGGGCTTTCGCGTGGGCCGGGTGCTCGACAAGATCGGCATGAAGGCGCAGGACACCTCGGAGCTTTTCTTCGACGACGTGCGCGTGCCGGCCGACGCGCTGCTGGGCGGCGTGGAAGGGCAGGGCTTCTTCCAGCTGATGAGCGACCTGCCGTACGAGCGCACCATCATCGGCCTGAGCGCGCTGGCCACCATGGAGGGCGCCTACGAAACCACGCTCGACTACGTACGCGACCGCAAGGCCTTCGGCAAGCCGGTTGCCGAGTTCCAGAACACCAAGTTCAAGCTGGCCGAGATCGCGACGCAGATCAAGGTGGGCCGCGCCTTCATCGACCGCTGCGTCGAAGACCTGGTGGCCGGCAAGCTCGACACCGCCACCGCGTCGATGGCCAAGCTCTGGGGCTCGGAAGCGCAGGGACGCGTGATCGACGAGTGCCTGCAGCTGTTCGGCGGCTACGGCTTCATGAACGAATACATGGTGGCGCGCATGTACGCCGATGCCCGCGTGCAGCGCATCTACGGCGGCACCAACGAGATCATGAAGGAAGTGATCTCGCGCGCGCTCTGACCCGCGCCGCCGGTCAGGAAAGGCGCCGGATCTCCGCCCGCGCGATCTCGCGGTGCAGGTGCGACGGCGAGATGCCGATGAAGGCGGTGTACTTTTCGCGCGCCGCGTCGGTGTGGCCAGCCTCCTCGAGCGCCAGCGCCTCCATCGTGAATTCCGTGAAGAGCCGGCTGGCGTCGGCCTCCTTCGGCGAGGCGGCCAGAGACTTGGGCGCGAGCTCGGGCTGCTCGTCGTAGATGCGGCGCTGCACCTCGATCACCTCGATCAGCGCGCGGCCGATGTGCTCGACGTTGTCCTGCACGGGCTCCAGACCGGTCGCATGGACTTCCGTGGCGGCCTGGTCCAGCAGGTGCGACGCCACGCGCAGCAGCTGGTGAATGGACTTGAGCGTCATGGCCGGGCGCCCCGCCTGCAGTCGATGCAGCGGAACGCCGCGGGCGCGCGAGGGCTGGCGAGCTTCGCCGCAACGGCGAAGCCGTGTCTGTCTTGCGTCATCAGTGGTCCTGGCCCAGCTTCGCGGCGAGTTGATTCGCGCGTTCGGCGATCGCGAGGCGCTTGGCCGTTTCGTATCCGTGTTCCTTCACCGAGAAAGCCTTGCTCACGCTGCCCTTGCCGGTGGTGTAGGTGATGGCCAGCCAGTAGCCGGGGTGGCTGGCGTTGGGCGTCTTGAAGTGCACGCCGCTCACGCCGCTGGTGTTGTTGCGCCGGGTGATCTCGGACCTCGAGCGCTTGGCCGAGCGCGGCCCTGGCGAATGGGTCGAAAGGCCCATGCGGATGGCTTCCTCGGCCGGATGCGGCCGCGCCAGCCCCGACATGCGCTCGAGCTGCTGCTCGCGCTCGCGGATCGCCAGCGACTGCGCCGCGTCGCCCAGGTGATCGACGATGAAGTCGGCGCGAAGAATCTCGCCCTGCCCGATGTAGGTCTTGGCCATCCAGGCCCGCACCCGTCCTCCGGCCGACATCTGGTGGAACACGCCCGGCACGCCGGTGCTGTTGTTGGCGCGCAGCTTTTCGGCGCGCTCGCGCCGCGTGGGCGGCGGCATGCTGCGCACGACCGCGTCGCGCCAGTCCTGTGCCTGCAGCAGTGCCTGCGCCTCGCCGCCGTAGCTGGCCTTGCCGAACTGCCTGTAGTAGCGCACGCCGTTGCGCACGATGGAGACTTCGAAACCCCAGGGTCTGACGCAGATGCCGTACATGGCGGCCGGATTGGGGATACCTTTGGGCATTCTCGACGTGCTGCTTTTTTCAGCACCGCAGATGGCGGGCTCCCCGAACTGCGCGGCGCTCGTCGGCGCACGCATTTGCCCGCTATTTTGGCCGATGCGGCATGACGGTTCCGCGAATATGCACGCCCTGCCCGAATGCCGTCGCCGCCGCCGAAGCCTCACAGCCGGGCCTGCCTTGCCTCTGGCGCGCCGGCCGGTGCCGCGCCGCCGAGCGGCAGCGTTTCCTGCAGGTAGGCGATCGGTGCGATGGGGGCAACGGGGGCGATGGCGGTGTCGGTGCGGACGCCGGTGCCGGCGCGGGTGCTGCTGCCCGACAGCTTGGCCTCGAGCTGGCGCTCGCGCTCCGCGATGGCCAGGCGCTTGGCTTCGTCGGGCCCGTGTTCCTTGATCGAGAAGGCCTTGCTCACGCTGCCCTTGCCGGCCGTGTAGGTGATGGCGAGCCAGTAGCCCGGGTGGCCGACGTTGGGTGCCTTGAAATGCACGCCGCTCACCCCGCTGGAATTGGTGCTGCGCCGGATCTCGGACTTCGAGCGCTTGGGCGACAACAGCTCCACAGGCAGTTTGGTCTGGCTCTTGCGGATCGATTCCTCGGCCGGATGCAGACGGGCCAGGCCCGACATGTGTTCCAGCTGCCGCGCGCGCTCTTGGATGGCCAGCGCCTGCGCGTCGCCGCCGGCGGTGCCGACCGGGAAGTCGGTGCGCAGGATCTCGTGTTCTCCGAGGTAGGTCTTGGCGACCCAGGCCCGCACCTTGCCGCCCGACGCGACCTGGCAGAAGACGCCCGACACGCCGGTGGTGTTGTTGGCGCGCAGCTTCTCGGCCCGCGTGCGCCGCGCGACCGGCGGAAAGCTGCGCACGATCTCGTCGCGCCAGGCCTGCGCCTGCAGCAGGGCCTGTTCTTCGCTGCCGTAGCTGGCGCGACCGAACTGCTTGTAGAAGCGGTTGCCGTTGCGCACGATCGAGACCTCGAAACCCCAGGCGCGAGGGGCGATGCCATACATTGGCGCCGGGTTGGGTATTCCTTTGGGCATGGTGGCTCTACTCCTGACGCTCCGCGTGTCTATGGCTCCCTGCGCAGCCTGCGGGATCGGGCTGGGCATCACTCTTCCGCCGCCGCGCTGCATCAAGGCAATCGCGGCAGTTGGAAGGCTCTGATCTCCGAGGGAATGCTAGGGACGGCGAGAGGGGGGCGGTATCACCGGAATCCGTAGTATTTGTAATACCGCCGGTGGCCCCGCTACCGGATCACGCCCAGCCGGCGCGCGATGGCCACCGCCTGCGTGCGGCTCTTCGCGTCGAGTTTCATGTTGATGTTGCGCAGGTGCGTGCGCACCGTGCTGTCGGAGACGAACAGTTTTTCCGCCATCGCGCTGTTCGAATATCCCTCGGCCAGCAGCTGCAGCACGCGGATTTCCTTGCGCGTGAGCGGCTCTTTCATCGCGTCGGCGCCGGTGGCGGGCGATTCCGGCTCGGCCGCCGGCATCGGGCCGGCGAGCTGCAGCAGGCGCTGCAGGTAGTCCGCCAGGATCGGGTCGCCGCGCGCGGCGGGGGCATCCTGCGCCGAGAGCGCGTAGCGGTGCACCAGCGTGCCGACGGCCGGGCCTTCGTCGAGGATCAGCCGCACGAAGCCTTCCTGGCTCGCGGCCTGCAGCACGGTCTCGATCTCCCGCACGGCGGCGGCCGTGTCGCCCGCGGCCTGCAGCGCCAGCGCGCGCAGCACCCGCAGCTTGAGCGCGCGGCGGTTGTGCGCCGATGCCAGCGCGGTGTGCAGCTCGGCGTCGAGCACGTCCAGCGCGGCGCGCGCGTCGCCGAACGCGATGTCCCAGCGCGCCCGCGCCAGCGCCATGTAGTCGAGGTCGTGCGCCGGCAGGCGCTGGCGCTTCTCGCGGTCCCACAGGGCGGGGTCGTCGGCGCGGGCGAGTTCGTCGCGCGACGCGGGGCCGTTGCCCTGCAGCAGCAGCATGCGCGAGCGCTCCAGCTTGGCGCCCGCCACCACGCGCGGCAACTGCCGGTGGTGGCCGAGGTATTCGAGCTCGGTCAGCGCCTGGAACGCGGCGTCGATGTCGCCCGCATGGAACGCCAGCCGCGAGCGCATCACGTGGCTCAGGATCATGTGGTCGGGCAGGCCGACGTCGCGCGCCAGCGGCAGGTACACGTTCAGCAGGTGCTCGGCCTGCACCAGCTGGTTGGTCTCGTACACCGCGCCCGCGTACAGCACGCCGGCCCAGGCGTTGCCGTGGCTGTGGTTGTAG
This sequence comes from Variovorax paradoxus, assembly GCF_022009635.1. Classification (NCBI taxonomy): domain Bacteria; kingdom Pseudomonadati; phylum Pseudomonadota; class Betaproteobacteria; order Burkholderiales; family Comamonadaceae; genus Variovorax; species Variovorax paradoxus. Next base: position 6,284,166 of record NZ_CP091716.1, on the reverse strand, counting down.
GACACGGCATGCGTCGAGTCGACCGCCATGCGCAGCCGCGCGGTGGCCTGGCGCAGCCGCCCTTCGTGCAGGTCGAACAGGCCGGCCAGCGACTCGGTGTACATGCGGTTGAAGGTGCTGCTGCCCCGCTCGCGCGCGGCTTCGAGCATGCGGCGCGCCTCGTGCTGGTCGCCGCGCACCGCGAGGATGTGGGCCATGGCATTGAGCAGCACGCTGTCGGCGAACGGCAGGCCGGTGGGCAGGCGCGCCAGGCTCTGGCGGCCGATTTCGTAAGCCTCATCGTGCCGGTCCTGCATGGCCAGCAAGAGCGGCACCAGCGTGTGGGCGCTCGCGCGCACCTCGGCGATGGGGCTGTCCAGGCAGCCCGACTGTTCGAGCATGCGCATCGCCTCCCACGGGCCGTGCGTGAAGCAGGTGGCCCACAGCGCAATGGGCTGCAGGAACGGGTGCTCGCGCAACTGGTGTTCAGGAATGGCCGAGAACCAGCGCGCGAGCATGCGCATGCGGCCCTGCTCGAGGAACTGCGCTGCGTAGCTGTCGAGCAGCGCCAGCGCATACGGATGGTCGCCGCCTTCGATCGCATGGTCGATGGCGGGCACCGGCCGGTCGTGCGACTCGTACCAGCCGGCCGCCGAGAGATGCAGCCGCGCGGTTTCGCCGGGCTGCTCGTGCGCGAGCCGCGCGCGCAGGAAGTCGGCGAACAGGCTGTGATAGCGCCACGCGCTGTCTGCGCCGTCGCCGCTCACCGGCGTGAGAAACAGGTTGGACGCGGCCAGCCGCTCCAGGATGGCGGCGCAGTCGGCGCGCGGGCACAGCGCCTGGCACACCGAGGCGTCGAGCTGCCGCAGGATGCTGGTGCGCAGCAGGAAGTCGCGGATGTCCGGCGGCTGGTGCGCGAGCACGTCCTCGGCCAGGTAGTCGGCCACGGCGCGGTCGGAGCCCGAGAAGCGCTCGACGAACCCGGTCTCGGTGCCGTGCCGCTCCAGCGCCATCGACGCCAGCCAGATCGCGGCCACCCAGCCCTCGGTCTTGCGGTGCAGCTGCGAGAGCAGCTCGGCCGGCAGCGTCTGCAGCGCCTGCTTCGCATGCGCCATGCGCAGGCCGAAGAAGGCGCTGGTTTCCTCCAGGCTGAAGCGCAGCCGGTCGGTGTCGATCTCGATGAGTTGCCCGCGTGCGCGCAGCCGGCCCAGGCCCAGGTCCGGCAGGCCGCGCGAGCCGATCACGAGCTGGCCGCGGCGCGGCAGGTGCTCGACGATCTCGCGCACCAGGCCGAGCACCGCCGGCTCCTGCACCACCTCGAAGTCGTCCAGGAACAGGGTGAAGGGCGCGTCGTGCGCCGCCAGCGCGGCCACCGCGTCGAACGGGCCGTTGGCGCGCGGCTCTTCCACGCCCAGGCGCTGCGCGGCTTCGGCCAGGCAGTCGAGGAAGCGCGAGACGTCGTTGTCGGCGCGGTCGAGCGTGAGCCAGGCGGTGGCGATGCCCTGCGCCTCCATGCGCTCGCGGATCTGCGCCATGGCCGTGGTCTTGCCGAAGCCGGCCGGCGCGCGCACCAGCACCAGCTTGACGGTGGCCGCGGCGATCTCTTCGCGGATCGCGGTGCGCGGCACCTGCGTGGCGGTGGCGGCCGGCGGGTTCAGCTTGGTTTCGAGGATGCGGGGCGTGGGAGGCGACATCGGCGTGCGGGCAATGCAAGTTGGCGCACCGGAGCCCGAGCGGCCCGGATTTCCGTCGTTTCCGACGATGCCGCCGTCGATTCTGCTTCCTAAACTGGCCCGCGAAAACCGCCACTTACCCTGCAAGGACCGCATCTCATGCAACTCGATTCCAGCATTGCCGCCGTCGTCACCGGCGGCGCTTCGGGCCTGGGCGCCGCCACCGCGCGCCGCCTGGCCGGCCACGGCGTGAAGGTCGCGCTGTTCGACCTCAACGCCGAACAGGGCGAGGCCCTGGCCAGGGAACTGGGCGGCGTCTTCTGCAAGGTCGACGTCACTTCCGAGGAACAGGTGGACGCGGCCTTCGCCAAGGCCCGCGCCGCGCACGGGCAGGAGCGCGTGCTGGTCAACTGCGCCGGCACCGGCAACGCGGTGAAGACCGCGAGCCGCGACAAGGCCACCGGCGAGATCAAGCACTTTCCGCTCGCCAACTTCGACCGCATCATCCAGATCAACCTCGTCGGCACCTTCCGCTGCATCGCCAAGTCGGCGGCCGGCATGCTCACGCTCGACATGCTGCAGGACGGCGAGCGCGGCGCCATCGTCAACACCGCCTCGGTGGCCGCGCAGGACGGGCAGATGGGCCAGGCGGCCTACACCGCCTCGAAGGCCGGCATCGTCGGCATGACGCTGCCCATCGCGCGCGACCTGATGAGCGAGGGCATCCGCGTCAACACCATCCTGCCCGGCATTTTCGACACGCCGCTGCTGCAAGGCGCGCCCGACAACGTGAAGGCGGCGCTGGCGGCGTCGGTGCCGTTCCCCAAGCGGCTGGGCAATCCGGCGGAGTACGCGACGCTGGCCGAGCTGATGATCACCAACGGCTACTTCAACGGCGAGAGCGTGCGGCTCGACGGGGCCATCCGCATGGCGCCGCGCTGAACCCGCACCACCCCGGAACACAGGAGACTTTCATGCCCGAAGCATTCATCGTCGCCGCCGCGCGCACCGCGGGCGGCCGCCGCAACGGCCGCCTGGCCGGCTGGCATCCGGCAGACCTTGCCGCGCAGGTGCTCGACGCGCTGGTCGAGCGCACCGGCGCCGACCCCGCGCTGGTCGAGGACGTCATCATGGGCTGCGTCGGCCAGGCCGGCGAGCAGGCCTCGAACATCGCGCGCAACGCGGTGCTGGCGTCGAAGCTGCCGGAATCGGTGCCGGCCACCTCGGTGGACCGGCAGTGCGGATCGTCGCAGCAGGCGCTGCACTTCGCGGCGCAGGCCGTGATGTCGGGCACCATGGACATCGTCATCGCGGCCGGCGTGGAAAGCATGACGCGCGTGCCCATGGGCCTGCCCACCACGCTGCCGCTGAAGAACGGGCTGGGCTTCTACGTCAGCCCGCAAATGGCCAAGCGCTACCCCGACGTGCAGTTCAGCCAGTTCACCGGCGCCGAGATGATCGCGCGCAACTACGGCATCGAGAAGGCCGAGCTCGATGCCTACGCCCTGCGCAGCCACCGCAACGCCATCGCCGCGACAAAGGCCGGCCACTTCGAGCGCGAGATCGTACCGGTGGCCGTGCGCATGGCCGACGGCACCGAGCCCGGCGAGCTGCACACGGTCGACGAAGGCATCCGGCACGACGCCACGCTGGAGAGCATCGCCGCCGTCAAGCTGATCGCCGAGGGCGGGCGATGCACCGCCGCCACGGCCAGCCAGATCTGCGACGGCGCGAGCGGGCTGATGGTGGTGAACGAGCGCGGCCTGAAGACGCTGGGCGTGAAGCCGCTCGCACGCATCCACCACATGAGCGTGATGGGCCACGACCCGGTCATCATGCTGGAAGCGCCCATTCCCGCCACCCAGCGGGCGCTGGCGAAGGCGGGCATGAAGATCGGCGACATCGACCTGTACGAGGTCAACGAAGCCTTCGCACCGGTGCCGCTGGCCTGGCTGCAGACACTGGACGCCGACCCCGCGCGTCTGAACGTGAACGGCGGCGCCATCGCGCTGGGCCACCCGCTCGGCGCCTCCGGCACAAAGCTGATGGCCACGCTGGTCCATGCCCTCGGCCAGCGCGGCAAGCGCTACGGCCTGCAGACCATGTGCGAAGGCGGCGGCATGGCCAACGTGACCATCGTCGAGCGGCTCTGACCCGCGCGCGGGGAAGCTTACGCGGCTCCCCGGAAAGAGTGAAGCCGGCAATGTCAACATAATCAATAATCTCGCCCCATGGGCGCATTGCCATCCTTCCTCGACCCCCGCTCCGTCATCGTGCTGGCCGGCCTCATGGGCGTGATGATGGCCCTGGTCATGTTCTTCATGCGGCGCAGCTACCCGCCCAGCATCCGCGGATTGGGCGACTGGGCGCTCGCACCCCTGGTGGCGTTCGCCAGCACCATGCTGTTCGCGGGGCGCGACTACATCCCCGACTTCCTCACGATCGTGGTTGCCAACGTCGTGCTGTTCCAGGGCTGCATCCTTTATTACTCGGGCAGCCAGAAGTTCCTGCTGGGGCACAGCGACGTGCGGGGCTGGACGCTGCTGAACGGGGTGATCGGGCTGTCGATGTTCTGGTTCAGCAGCATCAAGCCCGACTTCGAAGCCCGCCTGCTGATCGTCACCTTCGCGGTGTCGCTGCTGTTCTTCTCCCATGCCCTGCTTTACCTGCGCCACCGGCCGCGCGTGTTCGGCCAGCGGCTGATGATCGGCCTGCTGCTGGCGCAGGCGATCGTGGCGGCGCTGCGCTTCGTGTCGGTGGTGATGGGCATGGCCGGCAGCAACCTGATGGACGGCAACTGGATCCAGTCGCTCTACATCAGCATGTATTCGTTCTCGGTGCTGCTGCTGTCCATCTCCGTCATCCTGATGGCCACGGACCGCGTGCACACCGAGTTCGAGTACATGGCCACGCGCGACTCCCTCACCGGCGCGCTCAACCGCCGCGCGCTGCTGGACGCCTGCCGCGGCGCCTTCGCGTCCGACCGGCGGCACATGGCATTGTTGATGGTGGACCTGGACCACTTCAAGGCCGTCAACGACCGCTTCGGCCACCAGATGGGCGACAAGGTCTTGCGCGAGGCGGTGCGGCGCATGCAGCGCGCGGTGGGCGACGCGGGCGTGCTCGGGCGCTACGGCGGCGAGGAGTTCGTGGTGCTGCTGCCCGGCACCGGCAAGGTCGAGGCAATGGCCATCGCCGCCCGGCTCAAGCAGGCCATCGGCGAACCCTTCGCGCCCGACTCGCCGATGGCCGAGGTCGGCTCGATCGCGGTGAGCATCGGCGTGGCCGCGAGCGACGGCGGGCGCGGCGTCGACGAGGTGCTGGCACGGGCCGACGCTGCGCTCTACAAGGCCAAGGCGATGGGGCGCGACCAGGTGATCGCGGCTGCCTGAACGCGCTGGCGGTTCTTCTTTTCCTTCTCTTTTCAGCCGAGGCTGGACCAGTCGCAGCGCAGCGTGTGCCGCTTGCCGGCGTAGGTCAGCGTGCCCATGGTCTTGGCGACCCGCAGCGCTACGCCTTTGCCGGCGCCGGCGCGCAAAGACTGGCGGCGGTAGTCGACGGATCGGCGTTGCAGCTCGAATCGCTCGGACGACGCAGGCGCAACGCCGTCGTCGCGTGAAACGATCAGGTCGGTCAGGCGGCCGGAGGACAGGCTGAACTGGACCTCGGCCGAGTACGGGCGCCCTTCGCAGAAGAGGCTGCCGTTGGCCGATGCGGGAAAGGACGCGCATGCAAGCAGCACGCCGGCCAGGGCGCAGGCGTAGCCCTTCTTCGTCATTCGTTCACGCAGGTTTCGAGCCATCCGATGGCCGGATGCGCGCCGGGCAGCACGCAGGCTGCGGCCTCGCGCATCAGCCGCAGTCCCTTGTTGCTGTTGGTCAGCAGAACGACCGCCGATTGCCCGGCCACGCTGCCCATGGCGAAGGCGCGCACGCCGTCCATCTTTCCCCACTGGAAGAAATTGCCGTGGGTTGGCTCCAGTCCCCAACCCAGGCCCCAGGCGATGTCGGGCTCGGTCTCGATGGGAGCGGCATGCAGGTGCTCCGCCCGGCCGCCCTTCGGAACGTGCACATGCGGTGCCAGCCATGCGAGGTGTGTCGATTCCTTCAGCTGGTCGCCGCGCAGCACGGCGCCCAGGAACGCGCCGTAGTCGGCCGCCGTCGTCTGCAGCGAGTAGGAGGCATTGGCCGTATGCGGCTGCACGCTCACCCGCTCGTCGCCCTCGTGCGGCGTGGCGAAGTTTTGGATGAAGCGCGCCTGCGGCTCGAGGCTCGAAGAGCGCATGCCCAGCGGCTCGAACACCAGCCGCTGCATCGTCGCCTCCAGAGGCTCGCCGGTGATCGCCTCGACAGCGGTCTGCAGATAGGTGAAGCCCACGCTGGAGTAGCTGAACCAGGCGCCGGGCTGGAAGTGAACCTTCAGCGGCTGGTTTCTGGCGCGCAGGTTGGGCAGGCCGCAGGTGTGCGTGAGCAGATGGCGCGCGGTGATGGCGGCGAATGCGGCATCGCCGGGCAGCACCGTGGGCACGAAGCGCGCGAGCGGCTCGTCGAGATCGAGCACGCCGGCATCCGCCAGTTGCAGCGCCGCATAGGCGGCCATCGGCTTGGTGAGCGAGGCGACCTGGAAGACGGTCTGCGCGGTCACGGGCTCGCCGGTGGCGGCGTCCCGCGTGCCGAGCGCGATGAGTTCGTCGACCTTGCCGCGGCGCAGCACCGCGAGCGAGGCACCGGGAATGGCCGAAGCGTCCATCAGGGCGCGCATGCGGGTTTCGAGGTTTCCGATATTGCTCATGTCCAATGGCCGTTGCCGGCTACTTGCCGCCCCAGCGCCAGCGCGGCGGCTCGCCCTTGATCCAGCACACCGCGACCAGCGCGATGCTCAGGCCCGCGACGGCCCCGGCGAAGAGAAAGGGCTGCTGCGCGGGGCGGATCGTCACCACGGCAGTCACCAGCAGCGCCGCATACACGGCCACCACCACCCAGCCCTGCCAGCAGGTGGGCGGGCCCCAGCCCCAGCCGTAGCGCTTGGCGGGGAACCAGTAGGGTTGCTTCGTCATCACGTTTCCTCGTCAGTTGGTATCGGGTCGTCTTCGGCCAGTGCGGTGCCGCGCGCTCACTTCGCCAGGTACGCCTCGACAGTCGGCCCCCAGAGTTCCTGCTGCACTACCAGCTCGTGCCCGTTCACCCCGGGCTCCAGCGCATAGGTCGAGAAGCTGCCCTTGCCGCCTGCGGCGGTGAAGGCTTCGAAGTTCTTACGGCTGTGCGAGAGCGCGTAGAAGCTGTCTTTCTCCCCGTAGAGCCAGAGTGTCTGGCGAGGGAACGCCGCGCCGCGCTTGAAGCTGGCCGGGTTGATCGCGTCCGCCGTGTTGCCGGGGCATTTGTCGCCCATCCAGCCGCCGACGAAATTGATCACGCCCTGGAACACATCGGGCCGCGCGCCCGCATAGGCGATGGCGAGGATGCCGCCGCGCGAGTGACCGGCGATGGCCATGCGCTTCGTGTCCACGTCGGGGTCCTTGCGCAGCCACTCGACGGCGGCGTCGACGTCGGCAAGCGCATGGTCGAAGCCCGCCAGCGACAGCGCGGGGTCGCAGCTGTAGTGATCGCGTTTGGGCGTGAAGCCTTCGTCGTACAGCCCGTCCGATTGGCCGCGCCCGCGCCGCTGCGGAAACGCCACCAGCCAGCCGCGCTGAGTGAACCACTTGCCCAGCCGCTCGGGTGCGTAGGTGTGCTTGAACAGCTTCGGATCGTTGCCGATGCCCGTGGAGCCGTGGTTGAACACCACCGTGGGGAAGGGGCCGGCGCCTTCGGGCTTGAAGATCACCATCTCCAGCGTGACGGGTGCGCCGCCTTCGACGAAGGGCGTGGGCACGCGCACGGTGCTGCGTTCCTGTGCCCAGCAGGAGGCGGTGGCAAAGCACAGCAGCGAGGCGGCAAGGAGGATCAGCTTTTTCATGAAGGCGGGCGTCCTTTCGATGTTCGCGGCATTCTGCCCGCCCGGCCTGAAGACGTTATGAGCGCGGCCGCATCGCCCGGGCTGGCCATCGGACCGCACCGCTTGCCAGCACGATGCCGGGCACCACCAGCGAAAGGGCCAGCAGCACTTCGTTGGTGATCGGTTCGTTCATCCATGCCGCGGCGCCCAGCGTGGTCAACACGGGCACCAGCGCCGCGGACAGCGACGCACGCGCCGCGCCCAGCCGCTCGACGGCCAGCAGATAGGCCACCAGTCCCAGCAGCCCCGCGACCACGCCTTGCATCGCGGCCTGCAGGGCGACGTCCGTCCATGGCGCGGTCAGCAGGCGCGGTGCACCGACCGTGACCAGCAGCGGAAGCAGGAGAAGGCTCGACCATCCGTTCACGAACGCCGCGCCCTGCCACGGCGTAAACCCGCAATGCGCGAAGGCGAGCGAGTGGACGGTCCACAGCACCGCCGCCGCAAGAAAGAGCAGGTTGCCCCGCCAGTCGAGCGAGCCGCCGCGAAAGCTTTCCGCCGCAAACAGCGCGATGCCGGCCGCGATGCAGCCCAGCCCCAGCAACCGGATGCCGCCCACCTTCTGCCTTTTATGCAGCCACGCGCCGATGGCGGTGAAGAGCGGCAGGCTGCTCGCCATGAGGATGCCCATGTGGCTGGCGGGCGCCCAGCGCGCGCCGGCCAGCACGAGCAGGCCGAAGGGCAGACCACCGCCGATGACGAGCAGCACGAGCGCAAGGCGCGGGGCCTTGGGCGGGATCAGGCCCTTGCCGAGCCACAGCGGCGCGAGCAGCAGGGCCGGAATGCCGTAGCGCAGCAGCACCAGTTCCATCGGGCCCAGCGTGGTGGTCACGCCGTGGCGCGAGGCCAGTTGCCATGCGCTGCCGATCAGTGCCGCGGCGAGCGCGGCGAGAACACCGGTGCGCAGGTTCTTCTTGTCCATCGTGTGGAGTTTCGCCGCCACGCTGCGCTGCGGCTATCAGATTCGTGCGGTGGCCAGGGTGCGGCGCGCTTCGCCCAGCGTCACGCCCACCTCGCGCCGGAACACCGCACCCAGATGGCTTTGGCTGCAGTAGCCGAGATCGTGCGCGATACCCGCGAGGTCGCGGTCACCGCTCGTCAGCCGATCCATGGCTGTGGCGAGCCGCAGGTGCTGGCGGTACTGATGCAGGCTCAGGCCGGTCTGCTGGCGAAAGCTTCGCGCCAGGTGGAACGGCGAGCGTGAGACAGCATCGGCCAGCGCGTGCATCGAAAGCCGGGCCTCGCGGTCGGCGGTTTCCGCGAGCAATCTCTTCGCGCGCGCCACTGTGCCGTTCAAAGGCATCAGTCGGCGCGCAGTGCCGAGCTCTTCAAGCAGCGAAGTGACGACGCGCGGACCCGCGCCGCCGGAAAGCAGCTGCCTCTGCGTCGCGTGCACACGGTACAGCGCAGCCGGCGACAGCAGGCTGAAAACCGGCGCCTCGCTTGCCTGAGGCGAGCCATGGCCGCTGACCACCATGCTGTGCCGAGGTGCGTGCGCCGACGAGGGACGCAGCTGGTAGACCATGGCATCGTGAAGATGCATGGCGGTCAGTCCGTCGACCAGCCAGGTGCTGTCGCCCGATCGCACGTCGAGCACCGTGCGCCCCACCGGCAGGACGATGCGCCGCGAGTCGATGGTGTACTGCGCGCTCCAGTCCGGCCCGTGCGTGCGGGAGCACACGTGTTCCACCGTGAACTCGGTTCCGGCGTAGAGGAGGGTGCGTTCGCTGGGCATCAGCCGCCGTTCCTTGCGTTGCGTCTTCCCGCCCCGCTCAGATGCCGACGAACTCCGCCACCTCGTCCAGCGGCGCCCGCTCCGTCACCAGCGCATCGAGCGGCCTGCTCCTGTCGGCGTAGCCGATGGACATGCCGGTGAAGAGCATGCGCTCCGGCGGCAGTTCGATGAACCGGCCGATGGTCTGCGGATAGATCGCCCAGCACTCCTGCGGGCAGCTGTCGAGCCCTTCGGCGCGAAGCAGCAGCATGACGTTCTGCAGAAACATGCCCAGGTCGGACCACTGCGGCGGCCCCATGCGGCGGTCGACGGTGCAGAACAACGCGAGCGGCGCGCCGAAGAACTGGTAGTTGCGCGCAAACCATTCGCGGCGCGCGGCCTTGTCCTCGCGCGGAATGCCCAGGCGCGCATACATGGCCTCGCCCACGGCGAAACGGCGGTCGCGGTAGGGCGCGACCAGTTCGCGCGGGTAGATGTCGTACTCGCTGCCTTCGCCGGCGGGTGCCTCCTGCACGCGGGTGCGCATGATGGCTTTCAGCTCGGCGAGCTTTTCTCCACCCACCACGTGCAGGTGCCACGGCTGCAGGTTGCCGCCGGAAGGCGCGCGCAGCGCCTGCGCGAGCACGCGGCGGATGACGTCGCCGGGCACCGGCGTGTCTAGAAATTCGCGCACCGAGCGGCGGGTGGCGACGGCTTCCTGAACGTTCATGCAAAAGTCCTCTTGATGGGGATGCTAGGGGCAACCCTCGGATGGCCTCAATCGTCCGTTCCGACGATGCCGCGCGGCATGGCTGCTGCCTAGCATCGCCCCAGCGTACAGGAGACAAGACATGTTCGGATTGATGCAAGACCGCCCGCTGCTGATCTCGTCGCTCATCGACTACGCAGCGACCTTCCACCCGCATGCCGAAGTCGTGGGCCGCACGGTGGAGGGGCCGGTGCACCGCACGAACTATTCGGAGATCCAGCGCCGCTCCAAGCAGGTGGCCAACGCGCTGCGGACGCTGGGCGTCGAGTCCGGCGACCGCGTCGGCACGCTGGCCTGGAACACGTACCGCCACCTCGCGCTGTACTTCGGCGTGTCGGGTTCGGGCGCGGTGCTGCACACGGTGAACCCGCGGCTCTTTCCGGAGCAGATCGACTACATCGTCAACCACGCCGAAGACAAGGTGCTGTTCTTCGACACCACCTTCGCGCCGCTGGTCGAGAAGCTCGCGCCCGGACTGAAGTCGGTGCGCGCCTTCATCGCCATGACCGACCGCGCGCACATGCCCGCCATCGACGTGCCCAACCTGCTGTGCTACGACGAGCTCGTCGGCGCGCAGAGCGAGGCCTACGACTGGCCCGAGTTCGACGAGCGCACCGCCTCGTCGCTCTGCTACACCTCGGGCACCACCGGCAATCCGAAGGGCGTGCTGTATTCGCACCGTTCGACCGTGCTGCACTCGCTGATGGAATGCGCGCCCGACACCTTCGGCGTCAATTCGCAGATGACGTTGCTGCTCGCCGTGCCCATGTTCCATGCCAACGCCTGGGGCATGCCGTATGCGGCGGCGATGACCGGCATGAAGCTGGTCATGCCCGGCCCGCACATGGATGGCCAGAGCCTGTACGAGCTGATGCGCGACGAGAAGGTCGGCTTCTCGCAGGCGGTGCCCACCATCTGGCTGATGCTGTTCCAGTACTTCGATGCGCATCCGGAGATCGACACCCGCGCCATCGGCCTCAAGCGCATCGGCGTGGGCGGCGCCGCCACGCCGCGCAGCATGATCGAGCGCTTCGAGCGCGACTTCGGCGCCGACTTCGTGCAGGGCTGGGGCATGACCGAGACCAGTCCCATCGGCGTGATCGGCAACCTGCTGCCCAAGCACCTGTCGATGCCCAAGGAAGAGCAACTGCGCGTGAAGATGCGCCAGGGCCGCGGCGTGTGGGGCGTGGAGCTGAAGATTGTCGGCGAGGACGGTCAGCGCCTGCCGCACGACGGCAAGGCCTTCGGCCACCTGCATGTGCGCGGGCCGTGGATCGCGAGCGGCTACTTCAAGAGCGAAGGCGGGCCGGTGCTGGACGCGGAAGGTTTCTTTCCCACCGGCGACGTCGCCAACATCGACGAGGACGGCTACGTGCAACTCGTCGACCGCGCGAAGGACGTGATCAAGTCGGGCGGCGAGTGGATTTCCTCCATCGACCTGGAGAACACGGCGAGCCTGCACCCGGCGGTGGCAGAGGCGGCGGTGATCGGCATTGCGCACCCGAAGTGGCAGGAGCGGCCGCTGCTCATCGTGGTGAAGCGTGCCGGCTCGGAAGTGACAAGGGAGGAACTGCTCACATTCCTTGCAGAGCGCGTCGTCAAATGGTGGCTACCGGAAGACGTGGTCTTCGTCGACAGCCTTCCGCACACCGCCACCGGCAAGCTGCTGAAGACAAAGCTGCGCGAGCAGTTCAAGGGTTACACGGCAACGACATCCGTTTGACGGTTTGATGACTTGTTCGATTTTTCTGTGGACAACTCTGTGGGTTGTGCGGGGAGTCGAATCGGCGGAGCAAGGACTGGCGTGGGTTCCCACCACGTTGCCTGTTGAATAGGCAGCCTCGCGTGCTGCGCGAAAAAGACGCGGCCTACATCCAGAGCCGGTACAGCCAAAAGGATTCGTCCTGCGCGAAACGCTCGGCAAATTCACCCGGGGAGAAGCCCGCGATGTGTCGCGCGGCGCGCACCAGATGCGACTGGTCGGCGAAGCCGTGGTCCAGCGCCAGCGTGGCCCAGTCGAAGGGCTGGCCGGTCTCGTAGCGCTCGCGTGCCGCGAAGAACAGGCTTTCGGTGCGCACCAGAGATTGCCACTCGCGCAGCGAGCGGCCGCTGAACGCCTTGACGCGGCGCTCCACCTGCCGCGGGCTGTGCGTGCGGCGCCATTCGTGGGCCTGCCACGCAAGACGTTCGACCCAATGGCGGCCGAACTGGCGCAGCGACGGCGCATGGGCCGAGCGCCCGTGCAGCGCCTGCCAACGCGGTGCGATGTGTTCGCGCAGAGCGGCCAGCGTGGCGGCGTCATCGGGGGCCGTGATCAATGCGTCGAGCAGCGGGGACCATGCGGCGTCCATGACCTCGCGCGCGTCGCGGAAGCGGTCGTGCACGGCGGCGGGGTCGATGCCGAACAGGGTGCGTGCGATGTCCGCGGTGAAGCAGATCATTCCGGCGCGCCCGGTCGAGGGCGCCCAGCAGACGGTGGGGAGCGATTGGCTTCCGGAGACCACGACCTTCGCGCCGACAGGTTGCCACGTGGCGGGCTGCGCATCGCCGCGCGCCGCGAGGCTCACCTCGACGTCCTGGAACCACGACAGGCTCATCAGCGGCGAGGCCGGGAAGTGCGTCAGGCGCTGGGCGTCGTCGAGCGGCAGGCTTCGCGTGTCGCGGCAGATCACGGCAACCATGGAGCCCTGGAGCACGGGCGGTGTCGGCAGGAAGCGCGCGGCATCCTGCGGGCCGATGCGGGGTGCGCGCGCCAATGGATCGGGGCAGGCGGGCGGTGAAGACTGGAGAGCGGTGCGCATCGGGCATCGAGTTTATGCAGGCGGCCGCGCCGATGTCGTTTCGGTTCAAGACGGCGCGGGCGGGAAGGCGGACCATGCGGGCATGAACACCGCCTCGTCCCCCGCTTCCTCATCCGGATGCCCCATGCACGCGACCGCGCCCGCGGCTCCGCCGGCGCTTCATCCACTGGGCCACTGGCCGCCCGGTCCGCCCTCCGGCGTGACGGGCTGGGGCTTGCTCAACAGCATGTCGCGCGACCTGCTGGGCACGCTGGGCGACTGGCAGCAGCGCTACGGCGACATGGTGCACCTGCGCATCTGGCCCGAACACCAGGTCGTCGTGACCGACCCGGCGCTGGTGCGCGAGCTGCTGGTCGCGAACCATGGCAGCCTCATCCGCTGGGAGCGCGGCATGAGCGTCTTCTCGCAAGTGCATGGCCACAGCGTGCTGGTCTCCGAAGGGGCTGCATGGCGCGACAAGCGGCATGCGCTGCAGCCGGCCTTTTCTCCGAAGTCCGTGCAGAGCTTCGTACCCACCATCGCCGAGACCGCCGAACAGGCATTGCGCTCATGGCCGCGCAGCGACACCGACTGGCCGATAGAACACGCACTCACCTCGCTGGCCATGGACGTGATCGTGCGCATGCTGTTCTCGCGCCCGATGGGCGACGACGCGGCACTGGCCGCGCAAGCCGTGCACACCGTCGGCGCGGCCGCCGACAGCGAGTTCTACTGGCCCGCGAGCTGGCCCGACGCGATGCCCTGGAAGCGCGCCAAGCGCCGCGCCAAGGCAACGCTGAGGACGCTCATCGACCGGCATCTGCAAGCGCGCCTGAAGGTCGCGCCCGAAGCCCGCCCCGACGACCTGCTGACGCGCCTGCTGCAACTGCACAGCGACGATCCCGCGGCGTGGCCACTGCAGGCCGTGCACGACGAATGCATGACCGCGTTCCTCGCGGGGCACGAGACCGTTGCAGCCACGCTCACATGGTGGTCCTGGTGCCTTGCCTCCAACCCCGAAGCACAACGCGAGGCCGCCGACGAAGTGCGGCAACTGCTGCAGGGCCGCGCGCCCACATCGCAAGACCTGCCCGAGTTGCGGATGCTGAACCGCACGCTGCAGGAGGCCATGCGCCTCTATCCCGCGGCGCCCGTTCTCTTCAGTCGCCGCGCGACGCGGCCGGTCACGCTGGGTGCGTGGCAGTTTCCGGCGCGCACCATGTTCATGGTGCCGGTGCAGCTCCTGCATCGGGATGCGCGCTGGTTCGAGGAGCCGATGGCGTTTCGTCCGGAACGCTTCGCGCCCGGCGCGCCTGAAGTGCCGCGCGGTGCATATATGCCGTTGGGTGCCGGACCACGCGTATGTCTGGGCCAGCACCTGGCCATGACGGAGATGACCGTGGTGGCCGCGCTGCTGCTGCAGCGCCATGTGCTGTCGGTGCCGGAAGGGCAGCAGGCGCCGCGGCCGGTGCTCAATGTGACGCTGCGTCCTGACAAGGCGCTGCATCTGCGCGTGGCGCCGGTGGCATCGGCGCACTGAACACATTGCGCAGTGCCTGCCGATGAGGCGCAGCGCCGGGAGGCGCTTCCTCATTGCTTTCAATGGGCTTTCATTCGACCGCTCGACCGGCAGGCATGGCCGTTTGTCGGCGCAAGCCTCCGTACGGTCAGTAGCAAGTCAGTACGTTTTTAAAACACTTGTTACGCCTGACTTCATCCGTGCAAATCCGCAAAGGCAAGCGGCCCATGCAAGAGAAACGTCCATGAACATGCCTCGACACCAGACGGGTTTCACGCTCATCGAGCTGATGGTCGTGGTCGCGCTCGTGGCCATCCTGACGATGATCGCGGTGCCGTCCTTCGTGAGCCTCATACAGAGCAACAGGGTTAGCACCGAGGTCAATTCCTTCGCCGGCGATCTGCAGTACGCGCGTTCGGAGGCGATCAGGCAGGGCGTGCCGGTGAGCGTGTGCGCATCGTCGGACAGCAAGAGCTGCCTGGGCACCAACAGCTGGCAGAGCGGCTGGATCGTGTTCGCCGATCCGGATGGCTCGGGTACCTTCACTGCCGGAGACACCCTCTTGCGCACCCGCCCGGCCTGGTCGAGCACGGACACGTTCGCGGGAACACCGTCGATCAATGTCGTGACCTACAGCAGGGACGGCTTCGCGAACCTGCCCGTCGCCTCGCCGACTTCGTGGATCATGCTCGCGCTGCGCACGGCGCCGGTGAATGCCAACGCCACGCGCTGCGTCTCGATCAACCGTGTCGGCCACCAGGTGGTGCTGCAGGGCGGACAGGGAGGCTGCGCATGAAGGCTGAGCTTGCACGGCGTTTGTCCCGCGGTTTCTCGCTGCTCGAAGTGCTGGTCGCGCTGCTGATCGTTTCGCTGGGCCTCATCGGCCTGTCGAAGATGCAGGCCGCCGCGCTCTCGAATACGCAGAACGCGCGCTCGCGCGCATTGATCGCGTTGCAGGTCTCCAGCCTTGCGGAAGCCATGCATGGCAACCCGGGGTTCTGGGCCGCGGGCACCGCGCCGGGCTCGGTGAGCGTCACGGGAACCACGGTGACCGATGCCTCGGGCATCCTGAATGCCACGGCGGACTGCAGTTCCGGCGCCGCCAAGGGATGCTCCGCCGCGCAGATGGCGGCCTACGACTTGCAGGAGTGGGCCAAGAGCATGAGCGCGCGTTTCCCTACTTATGCGGCCACGATCCAGTGCACCACGGTCATCGGCACGCCGGTGAGCTGCGTGATCGGCCTGAACTGGACCGAGAAGTACGTCGCGGTCAATCGCTCGACCGCTGCTGCGAGCGGCGCGGTGCAGGGCTCGTCCGCGCTTCAGTACAGCCTCTACGTCGAACCATGAACCACCACCGCATGACCTCCCTGTCCAGAAGCTCGAGGCGCCAGGCCGGCCTGGGGCTGGTCGAGCTGATGGTGGCGCTGCTGATCGGCTTGTTCCTGCTGGCGGGCCTGGGCGTGCTGTTCCTGAACATGAAGCAGGCCTTCACCTCGCAGGACCAACTGGCGCAGCTGCAGGACAACGAGCGGATGGTGCTCACCGTGTTGACGACCACCGTGCAGGCGGCGGGCTACTTTCCCGATCCGCGGGTGAACACCTCGGTCGGCCTGATGCCTGCCGCCTCGGGCACCGGCTATGGCAGCCTCGCGGCGGGCCAGGGCCTGGTCGGGCTGACGGGAAGTTCCGGCGCCAGCGACACCATCACCTCGCGCTACGTGACTGCGAATGGAGACGGCGTCATGGATTGCCTTGGCAACGTGAACCCGGCTTCCTCGGGCACCACCAAGCTGATGATGAATACCTTCACGGTCAGCGCTTCCAACGAACTGCGGTGCTCCAACGACGGCGGAACCACTAGCACGCCGCTCGTCGGCGGCGCGACCGGCGGCGTCACCGCGATGCAGGTGGTGTATGCCACCGACACCACGGGCGACGGCACCGCGTTGCAGTACGTGGATGCCGCGACTGTGACCTCGCATGGCTGGTGGCCGCAGGTGCGTACCGCGCGCATCACGATCACTTTCGCCAATCCCTTTGCCACCCAGGCAGGCCAGCCGGCCACCATCGCCTGGACGCAGATCGTCAACCTGATGAACAGGTCATGAGCATGCATGCGCGTACGCCGCCCGCCGTCCGCTCGCGAGAGCGCGGCTTCGTCCTGATCGTCGCCATGCTGTTCCTGATCGTGCTGACGGTGCTGTCCGTCAGCATGTTCCGCAGCTACAACCTGCAGGAGCGCATCGCGGGCAACACGCGCGAGAAGGAGCGCGCGCTGGAAGCGGCGCAAAGCGCGCTGCAATACGGCGAATGGTGGCTCAGCCAGGGCAACGGGACCACCGGCTCCGCCTGCTCGGGTGTGCTGAACGCGAACACGCTGTCGCAGATGCAGGTATGCGCCACGCCGCAGGCCAATCCGGCGACCCTGCCCTGGTCGGCGCGCGCGGACTACCTGCCCCCCAACATGGGGTCGCCGCAGGCCGGCGGAGGCACGACGAGCAGCGGCGACATCAACTACTACGCCAAGCCCGGCTTGAGCATCGGCTACCTCGGACTCTCGACCGACGGCATGTCGCTGCTCTACCAGGTTTCGGCTTTCGGGTACGGAGGCCGCCAGACGACGGCCGCGGTGGTGCAGAGCACCTACCAGGTATCAGGTGGCAACAAGCCGCTCGACCAACCTTGAGCGAGGGAAGCGAGGGAACATGGACATGAATCGTTCGCGGAAATTCCTGGGCACGATGCTGCTCGGCATGCTGGCCTGCGCACCGTGGGCAGCGCATGCGCAGTTGATCATCAGCGACACGCTGACGGGGGCGTCGTCGTCCTATGACTGGCAGGCGCTCAACGGCGCATGCCTGACGGCAGGGAACGACACGGGCACCATTCCGGCGTGCATCGGAAAAAAACTGACCTACTACACGCAAAACAACTCGTTGCTGGTGGGGGGGACCAACGGCCGCCTGCCTGACACGGTGGGCTTCGGCGCGCTGCGCCTGACGAATGGCGACATAACGAATGGCGGCTCCAATGGCGACAACCAAACCGGAGCTGTGGTCGGAACAAAGACCTTTCCGACCAATCAAGGTTTGCAGGTCACCTTCACCACTGTGACCTACGGTGGCGACGGCAACAATGGCACTGGCGCGGATGGCATCAGCTTCTTTCTATCGGACGGGAAATACGCCCCTTCCGTCGGAGGCCTCGGTGGTAGCCTGGGCTACAGCTGTTCCAACGTGAATGCCCAATACGACGGCGTGGTGGGTGGCTACCTCGGTATCGGCATCGACGAGTACGGAAACTTCTCCAATCCCGGTGACAACACCAACAGCGGACCGGGTTTCAAGGCTGGCCGCATCAGCGTTCGTGGGGCCGGCAACATCAATTGGGCTTCGTTGTCGGCGATGGATCCGGTTCACTATCCTCCCGGGACGATACTGACCCCGGACCAGCAGAAAGCCGCCGTGCAGAACACCTGCAAGACCGGCAAGGTGATGGACTACAGCGTCACCACCAAGACGAAGTGCGACAGCAACGGCAACAACTGCACCGCCGTCGCCACCTCGACTCCATCGGGAAAAGCGACCGCGACATCGCTGCCCGATTACCCATTGCTTCTCAACGGGACTGCATACAGCAACTTGCCGGCCGGACTTTCGATCTCGAACCAGCAGGGCGTCAACATGCCTCTGCGCGGCAAAGCCACACCTATCACTTACGCGTTGCAGATCACGCAGGACGGCTTGCTGAGCCTTTCGTACAGCGTCAATGGTGGCGCGGCTCAGAACGTCATCAACAAGCAGTCGATCACGGATACCAATGGACCGTTGCCCGACAACTTCCGCTTCGGCTTCTCGGCGGGTACAGGCGGCTCCAGCAACGTCCACGAAATCACCTGCTTCAAGGCCGCGCCCGTCAACCAGTCGAGCAGCTCGGCGGGTACCAACGTGCAGCAGTCGGCGCGCGTGGAGGCTGGCACGCAGGTGTACCTGGCCTACTACCACCAGACCAATTCATGGGGCGAACTCACCGCGCAGGACCTGGTGAGCGATCCCACCTCCGGCATCGTGTCGATCAACCCGATCGCCAATTGGGACGCCAGTTGCGTGCTGACCGGCGGGGCCTGCCAGGCCACCACCAAGACCAACACGGCGCAGACGTCGGCGAACCGCACCATGCTGAGCTGGAACGGCACCGGGGGCATTCCGTTCCAGTGGAACAAGCTCAGCACGACGCAGCAAACGGCTCTGAGCGCCGGCGACTCCACGCAGACGGACATTCGCTTGCGCTATCTGCGCGGCGACCGGAGCAACGAGCTGGCCAGCAGCGGCGGCACGTTGCGCACGCGCACCGGCGTGCTCGGCGACATCATCGACTCCAGCCCGACCTGGATCGGTGGGCCGTCGCTGCCCTACAAGGGCCCCTGGCTCGACGCGCTCTATCCGAAGAGCACCGCGGCGGAGCCCGCGGGCTCCTACGCCGACTTCGCCGGCACCACCGCCACCACGGCCCAGGGCGGTCGCCAGAACGTGGTCTACATCGGCGCCAACGACGGCTTCCTTCACGGCTTTCGCAGCGGCACGTACGACGCGAGCGGTAATTTCGTCAAGACGACGAACGACGGCAACGAGGTGCTCGCGTACATCCCCGGAGCGATCACGAAGATGATCCACTCCACCACGCCGGGTCTGGACTTCAGCTCGACGCAGTACTCGCACAACCTCTACACCGATGCCACACCGGGCACCGGCGACCTCTACTACGGCGGGGCGTGGCACACATGGCTGGTCAGCGGCGTGGGCCCTGGGGGCAGCACCACGGGACCGATCGGCGACAAGACCACGGTGGCCAGTAGCGTGATCTATGCGCTGGACGTGACCGACCCGACGCAGTTCTCGGAAACCAACGCAGCTTCGCTGGTGCGCGGCGAATGGACTTCCGGCACGGGCACCGGCGCCATCACCTGCACCGGCAATGCGAACTGCGGCAACAACCTCGGCAGCACCTTCGGAACGCCGATCATCCGCCGGCTGCACAACGGCCAGTGGGCCGCGCTGTTCGGCAACGGCCTGAACAGCAGCACGGGCACGGCGGGCCTGTTCGTCATGCTGGTCGACCCGGCCACCGGCGGCATCACCTTCCGCTTCATCGACACCGGCGCCGGCCCCACCATGACCGGGACCACGGTCACCGCACGCAACGGCATCGCCTACGTGACTTCGGCCGACCTCGACGGCGACCACGTGACGGACTATGTCTACGCCGGCGACGTGCTGGGCAACCTGTGGCGCTTCGACCTGACCAGCTCCGACCCCACCAAGTGGGCGGCATCGTCGGCGCCGATCTTCAAGACCGCGGCCGGCCAGCCGATCACGACGCGGGTGACGGTCTCGTCCGTGCTGGGCATCGGCGCCGCCGGCCAGCCGGGCGTGGTCGTGAGCTTCGGCACGGGGCAGCAGTTTCCGCAGACGCAGGTCAACTCGGCTACCTACGCGTCCGCGACCCAGGCCTTGTATGGCATCTGGGACTGGGACATGAGCGGCTGGAACGCCAAGGGCGGCGCGTCCGCGCAATATGCCGCGCTCGCCTCGCCGCAGACGGTCGACACCACCACGCTGCAGGCCCAGAGCATCACCGCGACGCAGCCCGGCAGTGGTTCGATTTCCGGCTATCGGACGCTGAGCACCAACAAGGTCTGCTGGAAGGGTTCGCCCAGCTGCAAGACCGGCAACACCCAGTTCGGCTGGACGCTGCCGCTGCCCAGCACCGGCAACGAGCAGGTCATCTACAACCCGACCACGGCCTACGGCATGCTGCTGGTCAACACCACGATTCCGGCGGTGTCGCAGGTGCTCACCTGCGACACGCAGCCCGCGGCGGGCTACACGATGGCGGTGTCGCTGAACACCGGCGGCGCGCCAGGCGCTTCTTTCTTCGGCGACCAGAACGGTAACTTCGTCACCTACAACGGCGGCATCGTGAGCGGCATCGGCCTGAGCGCGACAGGCACGCCGTCGATCGTCACCGCGAACAAGTGGCCCTACCTGGTGCAGCAGACGGTGGGCGGCACGGGCGTGGTCACCAAGATCAACCCCGCCGCCAACGGCAAAGGCAAGCGGCTCACCTGGATCAAGCTGCGCTGACCGCCATGAAAACACTTCAACAACGTTCCAATACGAGCCGGCGTGCCGGCGCGGGCTTCACGCTGATCGAAGTCATGATCGTGGTGGCCATCGTGGCGATCCTTGCTGCCATCGCCTACCCGGCGTACCAGCGGCAGATCCAGAAGTCGCGCCGCACCGACGCCAAAACAGCACTGCTGGATCTGGCGACGCGCCAGGAGCGCTACTTCACGATGAATAACACCTATGTAGGCGCGGCGGACAAGCTGGGTTACGGCGGGCCTTTCCCGCTCGACGTGCTTACCAGCGGCACCGCGTTCTATCAGCTCAACGTCACCGCGTCGTCGGCGACGGGCTTCACCGCCACCGCCACGCCCGTGAATGCGCAGGCCAGCGACACGTTGTGCGGCACGTACACCATCGACCAGCTCGGCACCCAGAGCAGCAGCGGAACCTTGGGCGCCGCCGCTTGCTGGTAACGGCTTGCCCGCAATGGGCTGATGCGATCAGTGCTTGTGATCGCTGTGCGCCGCAGCCGGCTGCGCTGACGCATTGAGCGCCCGCACCGGCGCCTTCACCTCCACCGTCTCGCGCTTGCCGTCCTTGCCTTCGAAGGACAGCGTCAGCGGCACGGTGTCGCCTTCCTTCACCTGCTGCTTGAGGTCGAGCAACATCACGTGATAGCCGCCGGGCTTGAGCTCGACGGTCTTGCCGGCGGGCACCTCGATGGCGGGAACCTGCCGCATCCGCATCACGTTGTCCTGCATGGCCATTTCGTGGACTTCGACCACGGGCGTGACGGGCGAGCTTGCGGACACCAGCTTGGTGTCTTTCGCCGCATTGATCTGCATGAACGCGCCGGTGGCCTTCTGCTGCGGCACGGTGGCGCGGACCCACGCGTCCTTGACGGTGACTTGCGCATGGGCGGAAGCCGCGGCGATGAGCGCGGCGGCGGCGAGGAGGGCGTGTGCGATGGGTTTCATGAAAAGAATCTCCTGGGTTTGAAGTGATGGCGAAGATCAGGCGGACGCCGATCCGAGGATCTGGCGAAGGTCTTGCGCGCATTCCTGCGCGCTCTGCTCGTGGCGCAGCACGAGGCGGATCTTTCCCTTGGGGTCGAACACGTAGCTGAAGGCGGAATGGTCCATGGTGTACGACGAACCGGTCGGCACCTTCTTGTAGAACACCTTGAAGTCCCGGGCGGTATCGCTGGTCTTCTGCAGGTCGCCGTAGAGGCCGATGAAGCTCGGGTCGAACGCCTGGGTGTAGGCCTTGAGCACCACTGGCGTGTCGCGCTCGGGGTCGACCGTGACGAAAATCACCTGCAGGCGCTCGCCGTCGGCGCCGAGCAGCCGCCTGATCTCGGCGGCGCGCACCAGCGCGGTAGGGCACACGTCGGGGCATTGGGTGAAGCCGAAGAACATCATCACGGCCTTGCCTTTGAAGTCGGCCAGCGTGCGCTCGCGGCCGTCGGGGTCGGTCAGGCGAAAGTCCTGCGCATATTTGGCGCCGCTGATGTCGATGCCGTTGAAGCTGGCGGGCAGCACCTTGCTGTCGCAGCCAGCGAGGGCCATTGCCGCGAGCGCGGTGCCGCCGGACAGCAGCAGGCCGCGGCGTGAAAGCGTGGAATGAGTCATGAGGAAAAAGCTCTCTGGCGCCCGTGCGCGAGCGCCGATCGATGCGTTGTGCGGGGACGCGCGATGCCATGAAGCTGCCCTCAGGCGAGGGCATCACGGACAGGCGCGAACGAACGAAACGGGAAGCGTCAGGAGAGCGAAGGAGGCCCGCGCGCCGGCAGGGGCGCCGCGGCGGCCGCTGCAATGTGCGCGGCTGGAACCGGCCGCACCGCATGGGACAGAGGCATGAGCACGGGCAGTTCGACCGTGGGTGTCACGGGCGGCGCGCCGGCCAGCACGCACAGCGGACAGTCCATATGGCCCATGCCCAGCTCTTGCGCTCCATCGTCGGTGTGCACGATGGCCTTGACCGCGCCGGCGCTCGAGCAGACCAGCTCCACGGCCTGGGGATGCACCACCGGCGACGCGATGGCCACGCCGAGGGACAGCGCGAACCACAGCAAGACCCAGCGGATCAGGCCTGCGCGGGCGGCAAGCATGGTCGGTGCGGGGCGGGAGGGGGCTGGCATCGGCGCGGATTATCCACCGAGGCAAGAAAAAAGCCTTGCAAGTCATTGACCTGCAAGGCTTTTATTGTTGGTGGCTCTTCACGGACTCGAACCGCGGACCTGTGGATTATGATTCCATCGCTCTAACCGACTGAGCTAAAGAGCCGTTCGGCATTGTTTGGTGCCGAGCCCAAAATTATAGCCCAGCTTTTTGCCCGAGTTCAACGGCCTGCGGTTTCTTCGAGTCGATTTTTGCCGGCCCGAACCCCGATGCGGTTCGTCGCACGTACAAGCTCAGGTGAAAATCCTCCGATGTCCGCGCTTCCCCGCGCCCCTTCCGCCAACAGCGCCACCGAGCGACAGGCCATGCCCGACGACCAGTTGATGCTGGCCTACGCGCAAGGCGATGCCGCCGCGTTCGACGTGCTCTACGCGCGCCACGAAGGCGGGCTGTTCCGCTTCGTCAAGCGGCTGCTGGGCGCGCGGCTGGCGGCGCAGGCCGATGAGGTGTTCCAGGACACCTGGGTGCGGATCATCTCTGCGCGCGACAGCTTCTCGCCGCAGGGCGCGACGTGGCGCACCTGGGCCTTCACCATCGCGCACAACCTCGCGATGGACCGCCTGCGCGTGAGCGGGCGCGAAGTGGCGCTCGACGCGCATCCCGACAACGACAGCGACCCCGTGCCCACGCTCGACCGCGGCGTGCGCGGCGCGGTGGACGCTGCCGCGCACCCGTCGGCCGAGGAACTCGCGTTCTGGCGCGCCGCGGGCCGCCGTTTGCTCGCCTGCCTCGACGAACTGCCGACCGACCAGCGTGCTGCGTTCCTGCTGCACCATGAAGACGGCCTGACCGTCGAGGCGCTGGCCGCGAGCCTGGAGATCGGGTTCGAGACCGTGCGCAGCCGCCTGCGCTACGGCCTGCAGAAGCTGCGCGGCTGCATGGCGCGTTACCTGGCGGTGCTGGAGCAGCGGGCATGAGCAGCACCACAGGCTTCGACCGCGACGACGGCGGCGACCTGCGCGATCCGGCGCTGCGCCGCGCGCTGGACCATGCGCCCGACAGCAACGCGACGCCCGATCCACGCACGCGCGATGCCATCCTGAAGATGGCGCACAACCTTGCCGCCACCGTGCCGGCTGCAAAGAACGCTGCCGCCAACAGCGCGAGCGCCGCGCCGTGGTGGCGCCGCGTGTTCGGGGGTGGCGGGGAGCCGCGTTCGCGCATGCCGTGGAATGCGGCTTTCGCGACGGTGCTGCTGGCGACTTTCGTGACGGTGCTCTGGCATCGCGAGCCGGTGCCGGATGCGCAGCTGGATGGCGAGGCGCGTGTTGCCGGCGCCGCGGCACCGGCGGCGGCCCCGCCACCAGCTTCTGCGCCGGCTCAACCCGCGGCAGAGGCCGCGCCTCCGGCCGAACCGCCAGTAGCCGCTGCGGCCGCACCTCAGCAGGCACCGCCGCCATCGGCTGCCGCAAAAAGAGCGCCTGCTGCTGAACAGAAACAAGCGCAGGCCCAGCGCGATGCTTTTTCCAAGGAAGCTCCTGGCATCGCTGGTGCAGATGCAGATACCGTTCGTCGCCCTGCGCCACCACCACCACCTCAGGCGGCTCCTGCGCCCGTCGCGCCGGCTCCTGCATCGCCTCCAGCCGCAGTGGCCGAGCAGGCCGCTCCCGCGCGCAGCGACGAGCAACGTGAAGAGCGCGTAGAAAACGAACGCCGCCGCGCCTATGCCGTCGAGGCCCCGGCATCGGCCGTAGCGCCCGCGCCCAGCGTCGCGCCGCCACCACCTGCGCCGATTGCTGCACCTGCTCCGGCAGCAGCAGCGGCCGCCCCGCAGTACCAGGGCGGCAGCCCGAGCGCGGACGCCTCAGGCGCGCTGCGCGCCCCCGCATCACGTGCCGCAGCCCCCAAGGCGGTCGCACGGAGCGAAGGCGCCACGGCCTTCACGGCCCTGGATCGATGGACATCCTTCAGCTTCACAGGCCCGGGTGCCGACGTGCGCCACGAGCGCGGCGACGTCGAAGGCTTGCCCGCGCTCGTCGGCACGGTGGCCCGTTCGGCCGCGGCAGGCGACGAGCCGCTCGTCGCACCGGTCGAGGCGCGCCTGTCGCTCTATCGGGGCAGCACGCTCGTCGCCGTGCTGGAGATTGCTGGCGGCCAGGTGCGCTGGACACCGCAGCCCAACGGCAGCGCGCTCGTCGGCACGCCGCCCGCGCAGGCGCTCGACGCGCTGCGCTCGCTGCTCACGCGCTGAGCACGGCCGGCAGCCCGGCGCGCGCCGGAATCAGGCGTTCTTGAAATCCGGCTGACGCTTGTTCAGGAAAGCGTCCATGCCTTCCTTCTGGTCGACGGTGGCGAACAGCGCGTGGAACAGCCGGCGCTCGAACATCACGCCGTCGCTCAGGCCGCCCTCGAAGGCGCGGTTGACCGATTCCTTGGCCGCCATCACCGAAATCTGCGAGTAGCCGCAGATGATCAGCGCCGCGCCCAGCGCCTCGTCGGCGAGTTTCTCGAAAGGCACCACGCGGCTCACGAGGCCGGCGCGCTCGGCTTCGGCCGCGTCCATCATGCGGGCCGTGAGCACCATGTCCATGGCCTTGCTCTTGCCCACCGCGCGCGGCAGGCGCTGCGTGCCGCCGGCGCCGGGGATCACGCCGATCTTGATCTCGGGCTGGCCGAACTTCGCGTTGTCGGCCGCGATGATGAAGTCGCACATCATCGCCAGCTCGCAGCCACCGCCCAGCGCGAAGCCGGCCACCGCGCCGATCACCGGCTTGCGAATGGAGCGGATGGTTTCCCAGTTGCGCGTGATGTAGTCGCCCTTGTAGGTGTCGATGAAGCTGTACTTGGCCATCGCCGCGATGTCGGCGCCGGCCGCGAAGGCGCGCTCGCTGCCCGTGAGGATGATGCAGCCGATGGCATCGTCCGCGTCGAAGGCCTTCAGGGCCTGGCCCAGCTCGGTCATGAGCGCGTCGTTCAGCGCATTCAGGGCCTTGGGGCGGTTGAGGGTGATGATGCCGACCTTGCCTGCTTCGGTCCGCACTTCGATGTTTTCGTAGCTCATGGTGTCTCCGGGGAAGGGGAAGAAAAACGCGCTTCACTATACCCAGCATGGCCGGCGCGGTGGCAGGGCATGGCGAGTTCCCATAGAGTGCCCGCCATGAGTTCCAACTACGCCTACCTGTTCGTTGCCATCGTGGCCGAAGTGATTGCCACCAGTTTCCTCAAGGGCTCGGACGGTTTCACCCGGCTCTGGCCCACGCTGGCCTCGGTGGCCGGCTACGTGGTCGCGTTCTTTTTCCTCTCGCTCACGCTGCGCACCATTCCGACCGGCATCGCCTATGCGATCTGGTCGGGCGTGGGCATCGTGCTGATCTCGCTCGTGAGCTGGCTGTGGTTCGGCCAGAAGCTCGACGGGCCGGCGATCGCGGGGCTCGGGCTGATCATTGCGGGCGTGGTGGTGGTGAACGTGTTCTCGAAGTCGGTTTCGCACTGACCATCGCAGGGTCTTCAGTTGAGAATTGCTCTCATCTAGAATGCCCGCCATGGAGTTCCCGATGCAAGAACATGCCGTGTTGCTGCGGGCCTATGCCAGGGCACAGGAGCGTTGCTCGCGCCTGCTGGCCGAGCAGGCCGCGCTGATCGAAAGGCTCGAGGCGCAGATCGTCCGTTTGCGCGGCGCGCTGGTGGCGCGCGATTCAGCCATTGTCATCGTGCGCGAGGAACTGGCCGCGCGCGCCGCGGCGGGTGCGGCCCTGCCCAAGCGGCTGAATGCGCTGCTGTCGCCGGGCAGCCGGCGCCACCTGCGGCCGCCCCGGCCGGAGGCGCCCGCCGACCTGCGCGAGAAAGCCGTGCTGTGCGTCGGCCATGACGACGAGGCGCCTTCGCTCGCTCGCCAGCTGGTGGAGATCGCAGGAGGACGCTACCTGCACCACGATGGCGGGGAAGGCGATGCGGACGACCCCGCCGCGCTCGAAGCCAGCCTGCGTGCCGCCGACCTCGTGATCTGCCAGACCGGCTGCGTGAGCCACGACGCCTACTGGCGTGTGCAGGACCATTGCCGCAGGACCGGCAAACCCTGCGTGCTGGTCGGCGAGCCGCAGCCGATGATGTTCGTGCGGCACCCGGCCGCGGCCGAAAACGCCTAGCCGGCCAGCCAGCCTGCCACCTTGGTGGCGTCGTGCGCGAACAGGCGCCAGGTGGTCGCATTTGTCGGCAGCGCCAGCGGCAGCCTGATCAGCTTGCGGTCCCGCGCCACGATTGCCGTGCACTTCGTCGCGTCGCCCAGGTACAGCGCCAGATCGTCGAGCTTGGCGATGCGCCAGGCTTGCGCCGGCCGCTGCTGGCCCCGCTTGCCGACGGCAGGCAGTTCGATGCCGATCCACTCGTCGTTCGCCGAAAAGCCGGCCTTCTCGGCGGGGCCACCGCGCAGCACCACCTTCACCTGCACGCTGCCGTTGGCTTCGGCCACGCGCAGGCCCAGCGCCTGAGCCTGCTGCGAAGGGTCTTCCAGCGTGGCCACGCCGTGCGCGCGCAGCAGCTGCGCGAGCGGAAGCTCCTCGGTCGAATGCACCCAGCGCGCGAGTTCCACCGCATACGAACGGCCGCTCACTGCCTCCAGCGCGGCGGCAATGTCGGCTTCGCTGATCGGCCCGCCGCCGCCGTGCGTCCACAGGTGGCGCATCACGTCGTCGAGCGTGCCTTTGCCTTCGTGGCGCAAGGTGAGGTCGAAGCACAGCGCCACCAGCGCGCCCTTGGTGTAGTAGCTCACCGTGCTGTTGGGCGTCTGTTCGTCCTGGCGGTAGTACTTGACCCAGGCATCGAAGCTCGCGTCGGCCACCGGCTGCACCAGCCGGCCCGGCGTCTGCATGACCTGGTTGATGGTCTTGTTCAGCAGGCGCAGGTAGGCCGCGTCGTCGATGCGGCCGGCGCGGCGCAGCAGCAGGTCGTCGTAGTAGCTGGTGAAGCCCTCGAAGAACCACAGCAGCTGCGTGTAGTTTTCCTGGCTGTAGTCGTAGCGCGCGAACTCGCCGGGCCGCATGCGCTTGACATTCCATGTGTGGAAGTATTCGTGGCTGATGAGGCCCATCAGCGTGGTGTAGCCCTCGGGCTGCTTCTTCTTTTCGCCGCGCTGCGGCAGGTCGCGGCGGTTGCAGATCAGCGCGGTGGAGTGGCGATGCTCGAGGCCGCCGTAACCGTCGTCCACGGCGTTGAGCATGAACACGTAGCGGTCGATCGGCAGCTTCGGGCCGCCGCGCTTGCCGGCCTTGTCGCCATGCCAGAAGCGCATCTCGGCTTCGCAGATGGCCTTGGTGTCGGCGATGAGCCTGTCGCCGTCGAACGAGGCCGCGGCGCCCGCGACCACGAAGCGATGCGGCACGCCGCAGGCCTCGAATTCGGCGCTCCAGAACGCGCCCATCTCGACCGGACTGTCGGCCAGCTCGTCGTAGCCGGCGGCCTGGTAGCTGCCGAAGCCGTGCCTGTCGGCCTTGAGCGGCACGAGCGCCGTGGCGCAGGACCAGCGCGGGGCGTCGTCGGCCAGCACGGGCGCGACGATTTCCAGCGCATGCGGCGCATCGGTCTGGCCCTCGACCCGCAGGCACACGCTGGTGCCGTTGAAGAAGCCGCGCTCGGCATCGAGCCAGGCGGTGCGCACCGAGTTGTCGTAGGCGCAGACCTGGTAGTTCAGCACCAGCGGCTGGCCGGGCGTGCATTCGACCAGCCAGCTGCATTTGTCGAGCTGTGTCAGCGTCGGCTTGCGGCGTCCCTGCGTGGCGCGCAGGCCCTGCAGGTTCTTGGCGAATTCGCGCACCAGGTAGCTGCCCGGAATCCACACCGGCAGCGACACGCGCTGCCGCGCGGCGGGCGCGTCGATGGTGAGCGTCACGCCGAACAGGCGCGCATGGAGGTCCGCGCATTCGACGCGAAAACGAACGCCGGCCACTGGCGCGGCAACGGCGGCGGCACTGCGCCGCACAGGAGCCTTCGCCGCCATCAGCTCGACGAAGCGGCGAGTTGCTTCTCGACCTGCTCTGCGGGAATGGCGCCGGGCGTGCGTGTGCCGTCGCTGAAGATCAGCGTGGGCGTGCCGGTGATGTTGTACTTGCGGCCGAACTCGACGTTGCGCTGCAGCGCGGTCACGTCGCAGCTGCTCGGCGCGGTGGTGGGCTTGGTGCTGGATTCCATCCAGTCGCCCCAGGCCTTGCCCTTGTCCTTGCTGCACCAGATGTCGCGCGACTTGATGTTCGAATCGGGGCCGAGCACCGGGTACAGGAACAGGTACACGGTCACGTTGTCGACCGTCTTCATGTCCTTCTCGAAGCGCTTGCAGTAGCCGCAGTTCGGGTCTTCGAACACCGCGAGCTTGCGCTTGCCGTTGCCGCGCACGATCTTGATCGAGTCCTTCAGCGGCAGTTGGTCGAAGGCGACGGCGCTGAGTTTCTCGACGCGTTCCTCGGTCAGGTTCTTGCGCGACTTCACGTCGATCAGGTTGCCCTGGATCAGGTAGTTGCCCTGCTCGTCGGTGTAGAAGATCTGCGAGCCGTTCACGCGCACTTCGTAGAGCCCCGCGATCGGCGACTTCGACACTTCGTCGATGGCCGGGAACTGCGGGATGCGCGAGGGCAGGTTCTTGCGGATCTCGGCTTCGCCGGCCGTGGCGGCCACGACGGCGCCCAGCGTGCAGGCGGCGAGTAGGAGGTTGCGTGCGAGTGTCATCGGAAGATCCGTTGGTTCGATTCGAGAAGAAAGCAGGGCGTCAGGCCTTCAGGCCCATCGCCTGCGCCGTGATCCAGTGCTTGACGAGGCGCGTGCGGTCGAAACCGCGCATGCCCCAGTTGCGCAATGCAGGCAGTGGACCCAGGTTGTGCGAGAAAAGTTGCTGCAATCCGTCGGTCGCCAGGCTCATCTGCAGCACGTCGGCGCGGCGGGCGCGCTCGTAGCGGCGCAGCAGGCGGGCGTCGCCCACGCTGCGCCAGTAGTCGCGGTTGCGGATCACGTCGGCCAGCGCGGCCGCGTCGGCCAGGCCCAGGTTCAGGCCCTGGCCGGCCAGCGGATGCACCGTGTGGGCGGCGTCGCCCGCCAGTGCCCAGGAGCGGGTCGGCTGGCCGGGCATGGCGCCGGTCCATCGGTCGGCGATGGCACGGGCCAGCGGCCAGGCGCCGCGCTCGCTCGTGAGCTTGAGCGCGCCGAGCGCCGCGTGGCTGGCCTCGGTGACGGCGGCGTTGAATTCCTCGTCGGCTTGCGCCAGCAGGGCCGGCGCGCGCAGCTGGTCGACCGACCAGACCAGCGCGACCGTCTTGCCGTGCACGCCGCCCAACGGCAGCAGCGCGAGCACTTCGCCCTTGTCGTTGAACCACTGGCGCGCGATGCCGTCGTGCGACTGCTCGGCCTCGAGCCGGGCGGCAATCGCATGCTGGGGATAGCGGGTGACTTCGTAGCTCACGCCGAGCGCCTCGCGCGTGGTGCTGGCCTTGCCTTCGCACACCACGGTGAGCGGCGCGGCCACGGGCTCGGTCACGACCTCGATGAGGGGCTGGAAGCGCACCGCGTCGGCCAGTTGCTGTTCGAGCGCGGGCACGTCGACGATCCATGCCAGCGCGTCGACCTTCTGGCGCGCGGCGCTGAACTGCACCCGGCCGCCTTCGTCGCCGTGCACCAGCATTTCGTGTACCGGCGTGGCGTGCGCGGCGTCGGGCCAGGCGCGCAGCGAATCGAGCAGCGTGCGGGAGGCGGTGTTCAGCGCATAGGCGCGGATGTCTTCCTTGCCCTGAGCGGCCGGCGGCACCACCAGCGCGACGCGCACACGCTCGCGCGCGAGCAGCAGGGCCAGCGTACGGCCGACGATGCCGGCGCCGCGAATGCAAACTTCTGGAGGGAGGGCCATCGAACAATTGTATGGACTACGCCCGCGCCCCGAGGTGGCACCTCCGCGATGCGGGACAATTGCCGCCGATTTCCAAGGAACCCCACCGTGTCCCAGCCCGCTTTCGACCTCGAAGCCACCATCGCGCGCCTGTTCATCTACCCGGTCAAGTCCTGCGGCGGGGTCGAGCTTCCCGAAATGCTGCTGACCGAGACCGGCCTGGAGTTCGACCGGGCCTGGATGGTGGTCGACGCCCAGGGCGAGTTCGTCACCCAGCGGCAGCTGCCGCGCATGGCGCTGATCAAGCCGCAGATGAAGCACATGGAAGTGGTGCTGCGCGCGCCCGGCATGCTGGCGCTGCACCTGGCCTTCGACCGCGTCGAAAAGCCGGTGCGCGTGCGCGTCTGGAAAGACGAAGTGGCGGCCTACGACATGGGCGACATCGCCGCCCAGTGGTTCAGCGATTTCCTCTCGGAGCCCGGCAAGCCGCAGACCCTGCGCCTCGTGCGCTTCGACCCCGAGCAGAAGCGCCTGTCGAGCCTGAAGTGGACCGGCGGCATCGAGGCCGAGAACCAGTTCGCCGACGGCTACCCGGTGCTGGTGGCGAGCGAAGGCTCCTTGGCCGACTTGAACGCTCGCCTGGCGGCGGCGGGCCACGACGCGGTCGGCATCGAGCGCTTCCGTCCCAACATCGTGCTGGCGGGCATGGAGTCGCACGACGAGGATCGGGTGGAAGCGCTGCACATCTCCACCGGCGAGGGCGGGGCCGAACTGCGCCCCGTCAAGCCCTGCACCCGCTGCCCGATCCCGGACATCGACCCGGCCACCGCCCTCAGCAGCCCCGAGGTCGGCGACATGCTGCGCACCTACCGCGCCGATCCGCGCGTGGACGGCGGCATCACCTTCGGCATGAACTGCATCGTGATCCAGGGCGTGGAGCACATGCTCAAGGTCGGCCAGCCGGTGGGCGCGAACTACAAGTTCGAATGACGGTCGGCGCCCGGGCGGCGCTTCAGAACTTCACGCCGGCGATCAGGATGATGTTCGCGTAGGGCGTGCACTCGCCCGTACGCACCATGGCCCGCGCCTTTGCCGTGCGGCGCTTGAATTCCTCGTGCGACACCGTCTGCGGCGCAATGCCCAGCGACTGCGGATACCAGCCCGGCAGATTCTTCGCGTCGTCCAGCGCCTCGCCGGCCACCACGATGCCTTCCACCTGCATCTCCGACAGCACCGCCTCCAGCACGTCGCAGAGTTGCGGCACGCCCCGCGCCACGGCCAGGTCGATGCGGCGCGGGCCGTCGGGAATCGGCAGGCCGGCGTCGCCCAGCACGAGCATGTCGCCGTGGCCCAGCGAGGCGATCACGTGGGAGAGTTCGGCGTGCAGCAGGGCGGTTCGTTTCACAGCGTGATCCAGTCGGGAGGCAGCGGGCTGCGCAGCACGGCGTCGCGCTGCGGAATGGAGGGTTGGGCGCCGGGCTGCTGGATGCACAGCGCCGCGGCGCGGATGCCCAGGCGTACGGCCTCGTCGAAGGACTGGCCTTCGCCCAGCGCGACCGCGAGCGCGCCCAGGAATGTGTCGCCGGCGGCGGTGGTGTCGACCGCCTGCACCTTGGGCGCGGGGTGGTGCCGCGCGCCGTCGGCGTCGACCGCCACGGCGCCGCGCGCGCCCAGTGTGACGACCACGCGCGCGATGCCCTTGGCGCGCAGCGCCCGGCCGGCCGCGGCGGCTTCCAGCGGGCTGTCGGCGGGCTGGCCGCACAGCGTCTGCGCCTCGATCTCGTTGACGACCAGCGTGTCGATCCGCTGCCACAGCGGCTCGGCAATGGGCTGCACCGGCGACGGGTTCAGCAGCACCTTGCAGCCCGCGCCGTGCGCGGCGGAAATCGCGCGCGCGACCTGGTCCAGCGGTGTCTCGAACTGCGCCACCAGGAAGGCGGCGCCCTGCACCTGGCGCTTGAGCGCGGCTTCGTCGATCTCTACCCTGGCGTTGGCGCCAGGGATCATCACGATGCGGTTCTGGCCGCTGTCTTCCACGAGGATCAGCGCGGTGCCCGTGGGCTCGCCGGCCACGGTGCGCAGCGCGGCGGTGTCGATGCCGTCGCGCTCGAGCGCCTCGCGCAGCGCGGTGCCGTGGGCGTCGTCGCCAACGCAGCCGATCATCTGCACCTGCGCGCCTTCGCGCGCGCAGCTCACGGCCTGGTTCGCGCCCTTGCCGCCGGGAATATTGGCGATCGAATGGCCCAGCAGGGTCTCGCCCGCGGCCGGCGCATGCGGCACGCGCAGCACCAGGTCCATGTTGAGGCTGCCGAGCACCACGATGCGGGGTGACGGGGCCGGGCTGCTGGAAGAAGGCTTCAGGCTCACGGGGTGCGGGACTTTCGGGTTTCCGTTGACGATGGTGTTTCGGCGGCGGCGGGCACGACGGTGGCTTCGCGGAAGCTGGCGTGGCGCGCGGTCGATGCGCGCACCCGCAGCTCGGGTTGCAGCACCACCTTGCGCGCGTCGCGCCGCTTGCCGCCCATCTGCTCGAGCAGCATGTCGACCGCCATCGCGCCGATGCGCTCCTTGGGCTGGGCCACGGTGGTGAGCGGGGGGCTCGTGTAGGCCGAGAGTTCGATGTCGTCGAAGCCCACGATCGACAGGTCGTCGGGCACGCGCACGCCGCTTTCATGCGCCGCGCGCAGCGCGCCGATGGCCATCAGGTCGTTGCAGACGAACACGGCCGACGGCTTGCGCTCGGTGCGCAAGATGGCGTGCATGGCCTCGTAGCCGCCCTGGCTGGTGAAGCCGCCGCGCCACAGCAGCGCGTCGCCGTTGGCGATGTCGGGCGTGGCGCCGGCTTCGGCCAGCGCCATGCGCCAGCCTTCGATGCGTTGCTCGCTCGGCATCACGCCCGCCTGCCCGCCGATGCAGGCAATGCGCTTGTGGCCCAGCGACAGCAGGTGGCGCACCGCGAGCAGGCCGCCCTGCATGTGCGCGGTCTCGACCAGGTCGCAGGCCGGGTCGGCGATCTCGCGGTCGACCAGCACCGTGGGCACGCGCAGTCCGTGCAGCTGCTTGACCAGCGCGTCGTCGTCGCCGGTGCCGGTCAGCACCACGATCAGTCCGTCGATGCGGCGCTCGGCCAGCACCTGCAGGTAGACGCTCTGGCGGTGGGGCTCGTCGTCGGTGTTGCACAGCACCAGCGTGTAGCCGGCGCCGAAGCAGCGGTCTTCCACGATGCGCACGATCTCCGCGAAGTACGGGTTCGAGCTGTTGGGAATGAGCATGCCCAGCGTCGAGGTGGTGTTGCTCTTCAGGCTGCGCGCCATCGCGTTGGGCACGTAGCCCAGCTCGCGGATGGCGAGTTCCACGCGTTCGCGCACCTTGGCGCTCACGTGACGCGTGTCGTTGACCACGTGCGACACGGTGGTGACGGAGACCTCCGCTTGCAGCGCGACATCCTTGATGGTGGCCATGGCTCTTTCTGTTCTCTTGAAGGGGGTGGTGCGTCGTCAGTCCAGGCGGCGGTCGGCCCGGCGCTGGCGCAGTGTGTCGATGATGACCGCGACCACGATCACCGCGCCGGTGATGATGCGTTTGCTCGGCTCGCTCGCGCCCACTTGCGCGAGCCCCGCTTCCAGCACCGCGATGATCAGGACGCCGAAGAAGGTGTTGACCACCGAGCCGCGCCCGCCCATGAGGCTGGTGCCGCCGATGACCACGGCCGCGATCACCTGCAGCTCGATGCCCACGCCGGCGTTCGGGTCGGCCGCTTCCAGGCGCGCCGACTGCATGAGGCCCGCGAGACCGGCCAGCAGCCCGGTCACCGCGAACACGATGATGCGGACGGGCCGCGGATCGACGCCCGCCAGGCGCATCGCTTCTTCATTCGTGCCGATGCCCACCACGTGGCGGCCGAACACGGTGCGCGTGAGCACCATCTGCCCGATGACGACCAGCACCACCGCCAGCACGAAGGCGGCCGAGATGCCGCCGATCCACGGCGCGGCCAGGCCCGAAATGGCGTCGCCGACGTACTGCGTGCGCGAATCGGTCACCAGGTAGGCGCCGCCGCGCACCGCCTCGAGCATGCCCAGCGAAACGATGAAGCTCGGCAGCCGCCAGGCCACCGACACCGCGCCGGTGACCGTGCCGCAGATCAGACCAGTGGCGAGGCCGAGCACCGCGGCCAGCGGCACCGACAGCTTCCATTCGAGGATGGCGGCCGCGGTGACGGCCGCGCTGAGCGCCAGCACAGAGCCGACGGACAGATCGATGCCCGCGATGATCAGCACGAAGGTCATGCCGACCGCCATCACGGCCAGCGCGGGAATCTCGTTGGCGATGGAGACGAAGGTCTCGCGCGTCAGGAAGTATTCGCTCAGCGACCCGAAGAGCGCGATCATGCCGACGAGCACGACTGTCAGGCCCAGGTAGGTGCCGAGCTGGCCCTTGAGCGCGGACGGCGAGGCGGAGGTGGTCGGTGTAGCGGCAGCGTTCATGGTGTGTCGGCGGAGACCGGGGTCGAGTCGGGGGCGGCAATGGAGGCGGGCGGCGCGGGCGCCACGGAAGCGGCGGGTGCCAGTGTGGGGGCGGCGGCGCGTCCGGTCGCGTCGCTGAAGGCCGCGGCCAGCAGCGATTGTTCGGTCCATTCGCCACGCTCGAAAACCGCGACGAGGCGGCCGGCGCTCATCACGCCGATGCGATCGCACATGGCCATCAGTTCGCGCAGGTCGCTCGACACCATCAGCAGCGCCTTGCCGGCGTCGGTCATGCGGTCGAGCTCGGCGTACAGGTCGGCGCGCGCGCCCACATCCACGCCGCGCGTGGGTTCGTCCAGCAGCAGCACCTTGCATTCGCGGTGCAGCCAGCGCGCGAACACCACCTTCTGCTGATTGCCGCCGCTGAGCGTGGCAACGGGCTGCTCGATGCTGCGCGAGCGGATGCGCAGCAGCTCCACCAGCTTCTGCGCAATGCCGCGCTCCTTGGCGCGCTGCAGCCAGCCGGCGCGGGAAATGGCGCCCAGGTCGCTCAGCGTGGCGTTGACGCGGATCGATTGCGTCAGCAGCAGGCCCTGCGACTTGCGGTCTTCGGTGACGAGGCCGATGCCGGCGCGGATGGCCTGCATCGGCGAGCGCCAGCCCTTGCGTGCCTGCTGCACGGGCTGGTCGTTCTCATAAAGGGTGATCTCGCCGCGATCGGCGCGGTCGGCGCCGAACAGCAGCCGCACCAGCTCGGTCCGGCCCGAGCCGACCAGGCCGGCCAGGCCCATGACTTCGCCCGCGCGCAGGTCGATGTCGACGTCGCGCACGACCTGCGCCCGGCCGATGCCGCGCGCGCTCAGCAGCACCGGGCCGGCGGTGCGGCGCTCGCGGCCTTCGTGTTCATGCACCGCGCGCCCGACCATGCGCTGCACCAGCTCGGATTCGCGCACGCCGGCCATGGCGCGCACGTCGACCAGCCGCCCGTCGCGCAGCACCGCCACGCGGTCGGCGATGCGCTGAAGCTCTTCGAGGCGGTGCGACACGTAGACGATGGCCACGCCGCGCGCCTTCAGCAACTCGATCTGCTCGAACAGGTGCGAGGTTTCGCGCGGGGTGAGCATGGCAGTGGGCTCGTCGAGCACCAGCACGCGCGTGTCGTCCTGCAGGTTGCGCGCGATCTCCACCATCTGCTGCTGGCCGATGCCCAGCCGCGCGACGGGCGTGGCAGGGTCGATGTTCTGCATGCCGATCTTGGCGAGCTGGCGCGCGGCCAGCTCGTTCAGCTTGCCGCGGCGGATCCAGCCGGTCTTGCTGGGCAGGCGGTCGAGCAGCAGGTTCTCGGCCACCGAGAGCGTGGTGACGAGGCCCAGCTCCTGCATCACCATGCGCACGCCCAGCCGTTCGGCGTCGCGGCGCGAGCCGGGCGCGAAGGGCTGGCCGTCCAGCAGCATCTGGCCGCGCGTGGGCTGCACCAGGCCGCAGACGATCTTCGACAGCGTGCTCTTGCCGGCGCCGTTCTCGCCCGTGAGGGCCAGCACCTCGCCGGCATTGAGCACGAGCGAGACGTCGTCCAGCACCGGCGCCGCATAGTCCTTGCCCATCGTGCTCAGCGAGAGCACGGGCTGGGCGCGGTTGTCGTTCATTGCGGCGGGTGCGGTCAACGGAGGCTCTTTTCTTCTGTCGGGAGATTGTTTTTTACTTGGACGACTTGGTGACCAGCACCACGTCGGTCTTCACTTCAGCGGGCATTTCCGACTGCTTCTTCTTGTCGGCGATGGCCTTCAGCGCGGTCTCGATGCCGAACACCGCCTGCTTGGCGGCGAACTGGTCGGCCGTGGCCAGCACGCGGCCGTCGGCCAGCATGGGCTTGATGGCGCCGATGTTGTCGTAGCCCACGACCAGCACCTTGCCGGTCTTGCCAGCGGCCTTGACCGCGGCCACGGCGCCCAGCGCCATGCTGTCGTTGCCGGCGAGCAGGGCCTTCAGGTCGGGGT
The DNA here is from genome assembly GCF_022009635.1 of Variovorax paradoxus. NCBI lineage: Bacteria > Pseudomonadati > Pseudomonadota > Betaproteobacteria > Burkholderiales > Comamonadaceae > Variovorax > Variovorax paradoxus. The sequence goes on along the minus strand of NZ_CP091716.1, from coordinate 6,247,163 downwards.
GCTCGCGCAGCATGCCGGCGGCCACGGTATTGCCCTTGTCGATTTCCCACTGGCCCGACTGCACGCCGACCACTGTCACGCCGGCCGCCTTCATGGCGTCTTGATAGCCCAGCGTGCGCTGCTGCGCATTGAAGGTGGTCGACACGCCTTCGATGATGCCGACCTTGTCGCCCGACTTCAGTTCCTTGGCCAGCGCGTCGCCCACCAGCTTGGCGCCGGCGCGGTTGTCGGGGCCCACGAAGGGCACCTGGATGCCCTTTTCCTTGAGGGCGGCGGCGTCGAGCTGGTTGTCGATGTTGACCACCAGGATGCCCTTGTCGATGGCCGTCTTGATGACCGGCACCAGCGCCTTCGAATCGGCCGGCGCGATGACCAGCGCGTTGATCTTCTGCGCCACCATCTGCTCGACCATCTTGATCTGGGCGGCGGTGTCGGTCTCGTCCTTGATGCCGTTGGCCACCAGCGTGTACTGGGCGGCATTGGCCTTCTGATGCGCCTTGGCGCCGTCTTCCATGGTGCGGAAGAACTCGTTGGCCAGCGACTTCATGACCAGCGCGACCTTCGGCTTGTCCTGGGCGAAGGCGGGCGTCGCGACGATGGCGCCCAGGAGCGTCAGGGCGGCAGCGCTTTGCAGGGTACGGCGGGTGAACTTCATGGTGAATGTCTCCTGAGGTGGTTGATCAGAGCGGGACGCCGGTCTTTGCCGGGGGCTCCGATATTACCGAAGGGAAACGTTTGCGCAAACGTTTGCCGGTCGGTGCTAACCCTGATGTTCAGGGCAGCGGAATGCGGGTCCGAAGACCTGTCGCAGGGGCGTGCCACCATGGTCGCCTAAAATTCGCGGTTACCCAAGAGGACCCCCCATGAGTTTGCAATGCGGCATCGTCGGCCTGCCCAACGTCGGTAAATCCACCCTTTTCAATGCGTTGACCAAGGCCGGCATCGCGGCGGAAAACTATCCCTTCTGCACCATCGAGCCCAACGTGGGCGTGGTGGAAGTGCCCGATCCGCGGCTCGACCAACTCGCCGAGATCGTCAAGCCCGAGCGCGTGGTGCCCGCCATCGTCGAGTTTGTCGACATCGCCGGCCTGGTGGCCGGTGCCAGCACCGGCGAAGGCCTGGGCAACAAGTTCCTGGCGCACATCCGCGAGACCGACGCCACCGTCAACGTGGTGCGCTGCTTCGACGACGAGAACGTGATCCACGTCGCCGGCAAGGTCGACCCCATCTCCGACATCGAAGTGATCCAGACCGAACTCTGCCTGGCCGACCTGGCCACGGTCGAGAAGGCGCTGCACCGCCACACCAAGGTTGCCCGCTCCGGCGACAAGGACGCGCAGAAGCTGGTCGGCCTGCTCGAGCGCTGCCAGGCCGCGCTGAACGAGAACACGCCCGTGCGCGCGCTCGAGTTCACCAAGGAAGAGCAGCCGCTGGTCAAGAGCTTCACGCTGATCACCGCCAAGCCCGCGATGTTCGTGGGCAACGTGTCGGAAGACGGCTTCGAGAACAACCCGTACCTCGACCGCCTGCGCGAATACGCCGCCAAGCAGGGCGCGCCCGTGGTCGCCATCTGCGCCAAGATCGAAGCCGACCTGGCCGAGATGGACGACGAAGACAAGAAGATGTTCCTCGCCGAAATCGGCCAGGAAGAACCGGGCCTGAACCGCCTGATCCGCGCCGCCTTCAAGCTGCTGGGCCTGCAGACCTACTTCACCGCCGGCGTGAAGGAAGTGCGCGCCTGGACCATCCACATCGGCGACACCGGCCCCCAGGCGGCCGGCGTGATCCACGGCGACTTCGAGAAGGGCTACATCCGCGCCCAGACCATCGCCTTCGAGGACTACATCGCCTTCAAGGGCGAGCAGGGCGCGAAGGACGCGGGGAAGATGCGCTCGGAAGGCAAGGAATACGTCGTCAAGGATGGCGACGTGATGAATTTCTTGTTCAGCTCGTAATAGGGCTCGCCCCCAGGCTGCGCGCACTTCGTGTCGCTTCGCCTTCCCCCTGCCGGGGGCAACACCTGAGGCCTGGCGGAGCCGGTTCCTCGGTGTTTCTCACATGGATCCGTGCGTTTTCGAGGGGCGTTGGATAGACTCCGCGCGCCCTGTCTCTTCCAAGGCCCGCCTCATGCTCACCGTCCACCACCTCAACAACTCGCGCTCGCAGCGCGTGCTCTGGCTGCTCGAAGAACTCGAGCTGCCCTACGAGATCGTCCACTACCAGCGCGATCCGCAGACCATGTTGGCGCCCGCTTCGCTGCGGGCCGTGCATCCGCTGGGCAAGTCGCCGGTGGTGACGACGGATGACGGGCTCACGCTCGCGGAGTCGGGGGCGATCGTGGAGACGCTCATCGAGCGCTTCGGCAACGGCCGCCTCGCGCCCGCGCCGGGCACGCCTGATGCGGTGCGCTATCGCTACTGGCTGCATTTCGCCGAAGGCTCGGCGATGTCGCCGCTGCTGCTCAAGCTGGTGTTCGACCGCATCGAGACCACCAAGATGCCGTTCTTCGCGAAGCCGATCGCCAAGGCCATCGCGAGCAAGACGAAGTCGGCGTTCATCAATCCGAACATCGTGAGCCACCTGAATTTCATGGAGGCCGAGCTCGGCAAGAGCGAGTGGTTCGCGGGCGACGCGTTCACCGGCGCCGACATCCAGATGAGCTTCCCTGTCGAGGCGGCGCAGGCGCGCGGCGGACTCGACGCGAAGCGGCCGAAGCTCATGGCCTATCTGGAGCGCATCCATTCGCGCCCGGCGTACAAGCGCGCGCTCGAGCGCGGCGGCCCCTACGGGCTGCTGAGCTGATCCCCGGCGAGCGAAAGCCGCTCAGAAGACCTGCAGCAGCGCCACCGTCATGGTGACGTAGCGCAGGAACTTGCCGATCGCCATGTAGGCCACGCACTGCCAGAACGGCAGCTTGAGCCAGCCCGCCACCGCGCACAGCGGGTCGCCCACCACCGGCAGCCAGCTCAGCAGGCAGGCCTTGGGTCCGAGCCGCTCGAGCCAGCCCAGAACCCGCACATGATGTTTCGAGTGCGAGTATTTGTCGGCCACTTTGTGCGCGGCGTAGCCCATCCACCAGTCGACCGCGCCGCCCAGCGTGTTGCCCACGGTGGCCACCGCGATGGCCGGCCAGAACAATTCCGGGTTGAGCTTGAGCAGGCCGAAGAGCACGGGCTCGGAGCCCACCGGCAGAAGGGTTGCCGAGATGAACGCCGCGACGAACAGGGTCGAGAGACCGTACTGCGGCAGCGCCAGCAGCGCCATGAGGGAGTCGAGCCAGGCTTGCATAAGGTCGCGCAGTATAGGCAGCGCTCACGTCGCCGGCGCGTGGGAGAAGGCCCCGGCGCGCACCCGTGTTTACACCGGTACCCAGGCGCAAATCGTTTCAGTCGCTGAAATGCCACGTGGCTACAATCGTGCCTCATTTTTCAGCAGCCGAACGCGCACCGCTTCTTCCCAAATGACCCTGCAGATCGGCACCCACACGCTGGAAAACCGCCTGTTCGTCGCGCCCATGGCCGGCGTGACGGACCGGCCCTTCCGCATGCTGTGCCGTGCGCTGGGCGCGGGCTACGCGGTCAGCGAGATGGTGACCTCGCGCAAGGAGCTGTGGGGCACGCTCAAGACCTCGCGCCGCGCCAACCACGACGGCGAGCCGGGCCCCATCGCGGTGCAGATCGCCGGCACCGACGCCGACATGATGGCCGAGGCCACGGTCTACAACATCGAGCGCGGCGCGCAGATCATCGACATCAACATGGGTTGCCCGGCCAAGAAGGTCTGCAACAAGTGGGCGGGCTCGGCGCTGATGCGCGACGAGCCGCTGGCGCTCGAGATCGTGCAGGCGGTGGTCGATGCCGCGCGGCCCTTCAACGTGCCGGTCACGCTGAAGATGCGCACCGGCTGGAGCCATGACCACCGCAACGCGGTGAAGCTGGCGCGCGACTTCGAGTCCGCCGGCGTGCAGATGCTCACGGTGCACGGCCGCACGCGCGAGCAGGGCTACAAGGGCCATGCCGAGTACGACACCATCGCCGCCGTGAAGGCCGCGGTGCGCGTGCCGGTGGTGGCCAACGGCGACATCCGCTCGCCCGAGAAGGCGCGCGACGTGCTCGCGGCCACCGGCGCCGACGCGGTGATGATCGGCCGCGCCGCGCAGGGCCGGCCCTGGATCTTTCGCGAGATCGCGCATTTCCTGGAAACCGGCACGCACCGCGCGCCGCCGCTGGTGGCGGAAGTGCGCCGCTTGCTGCTCGACCATCTCGTGGAGCACTATGCGCTGTACGGCGACTACAGCGGTGTGCGCACGGCGCGCAAGCACATCGGCTGGTACGTGCGCACATTGCCGGAGGGCGAGGCGTTTCGCGCGCGCATGAACACCATCGAGGACTGCGGCGAGCAGCTGCGCGCGGTCGGCGACTATTTCGACGGGCTGGCGGACCGCATGGAACGCATGCCCGTGCAGCACGAGGCAGACAACGAACTGTCTGGTGAAGAGGAGGCGGCTTGCGCCGTCGATTGAAAAAAGAGAAGAAGCAATGAGCAAGAAACACATCGAGGACTGCGTGCGCACCAGTCTGGACAGCTACTTTCGCGATCTGCGCGGCACCGAACCCGACGGCATGTACGAAATGCTCGTGCGGGTGGTCGAGAAACCCCTGCTCGACGTCGTGATGACGCGCGCCGAGGGCAATCAATCCAAGGCCGCGCAATGGTTGGGCCTGAATCGCAACACCCTTCGCAAGAAGCTGGTCGAGCACAAACTTTTGAAATAACTCCACGGCATATCCCATGGCCCAGACTGCACTCATCTCCGTATCCGACAAGACCGGCATCCTTGAATTCGCCCAGGCGCTGCATGCGCTCGGCATCAAGCTGCTGTCCACCGGCGGCACCGCCAAGCTGCTGGCCGACGCCGGCCTGCCGGTGACCGAAGTCGCCGACCACACCGGCTTTCCTGAAATGCTCGACGGCCGCGTGAAGACGCTGCACCCGAAGATCCACGGCGGCCTGCTGGCGCGCCGCGACCTGCCCGCGCACGTTGCCGCCATCAAGGAACACGGCATCGACACCATCGACCTGCTGATCGTCAACCTCTATCCGTTCGAAGCCACCGTGGCCAAGCCCGGCTGCACGCTGGAAGACGCGATCGAGAACATCGACATCGGCGGCCCGGCCATGGTGCGCAGCGCGGCCAAGAACTGGAAGGACGTCGGCGTGCTGACCGACGCCTCGCAATACGCCGTGGCGCTGGCCGAACTGAAGGCCGAAGGCAAGCTCAGCGACAAGACCAAGTTCGCGTTCTCGGTGGCCGCGTTCAACCGCATCGCCGACTACGACGGCGCCATCAGCGACTACCTCTCGGCCATCGACTTCGACGCCAGCATCGGCCAGCCCGCGCCCAAGCGTTCGCTGTTCCCGGCGCAGAGCAACGGCCGCTTCGTGAAAGTGCAAGACCTGCGCTACGGCGAGAACCCGCACCAGCAGGCCGCGTTCTACCGCGACCTGTACCCGGCGCCCGGTTCGCTGGTGTCGGCCAAGCAGCTGCAAGGCAAGGAGCTGAGCTACAACAACATCGCCGACGCCGATGCGGCGTGGGAATGCGTCAAGAGCTTCGATGTGCCGGCCTGCGTGATCGTCAAGCACGCCAACCCCTGCGGCGTGGCCATCGGCAAGGACGCGGCCGAAGCCTACGGCAAGGCCTTCAAGACCGACCCGACCTCGGCCTTCGGCGGCATCATCGCCTTCAACCGCCCGGTCGACGGCGCCACCGCGCAAGAGATCGCCAAGCAGTTCGTCGAAGTGCTGATGGCGCCGGGCTACACGCCCGAGGCGCTCGAAGTGTTCCAGGCCACCAAGGCCAAGCTCAACGTGCGCGTGCTCGAGATCGCGCTGCCCAAGGGGGGAACCACCGACTGGGACAACGGCCGCAACGCCATGGACGTCAAGCGCGTCGGCTCGGGCCTGCTGATCCAGACCGCCGACAACCACGAGCTCGCGATTGCCGACCTCAAGGTCGTCAGCAAGAAGCAGCCCACGCCGCAGCAACTGCAGGACCTGCTGTTCGCATGGAAAGTCGCGAAGTACGTCAAGAGCAACGCGATCGTCTTCTGCGCCAACGGCATGACCATGGGCGTGGGCGCGGGCCAGATGAGCCGCCTCGACTCCGCGCGCATCGCCAGCATCAAGGCCGAGCATGCCGGCCTGTCGCTGAAGGACACGGCAGTGGCCAGCGACGCCTTCTTCCCGTTCCGCGACGGCCTCGATGTGGTGGTGGACGCGGGCGCGAGCTGCGTCATCCAGCCGGGCGGCTCGATGCGCGATCAGGAAGTGATCGACGCTGCCGACGAACGCGGCGTGGTGATGGTGCTGTCGGGCGTGCGTCACTTCAGGCACTGAAAGCGCTGCCGCTCCGTCAAGGGGCGGCACGCCATTCCCAAGAAAAAGGCCGGCAACGCTGCCGGCCTTTTTCTTTGGTGTCGACGTCGGCTACTCGTGGTTGCCGAAGCGGTATTTCAGCTGGAAGGTGACCGCGCCATACAGCCGGTTCTTGATCGTCGGCACGTAGGCGATGTTCAGGCCCCAGTTCTTGCCTTCGATGGCCGCCACCGGAAGGATGGCCGGGAACCAGTTGCCGTTGCGGTAGTTGGGGTAGCCGTCGAAGCCGCCCACCACCGCGCCGAACTTCACGCCGTAGAACTCGACGGGCAGTACATACAGCCCGAGGTAGTTCGACTGCCGGCGGTCGCTGTTGCGGAAGGTGCCGGCCGTGACGCGGTACGTGTCGTTCAGCGGGTACTCGAAGCCCAGGCCCTGGTTGACGTTCTCCAGCCCCTTGCCGCCGTCGAAGTGCGCCGAATAGAAGCCGGGGTTGATCCAGATCTTCTTCAGGTCGAACGACGACGATGAAGAAGAAGGCTCGGAGGACTGCGCAAGTGCGAGGCCGGGAAGAAGAGAAGCGAGGAGTGCAGCGCTCAACACCGGCAACATGCGCAGGGAGATCATGGGCTAAGGGGTCCTGAAGATTTGTTTTGCGGCTTCGATGGTCGCGGCGATGTCGTCGTCGCTGTGGGCTGCGCTCACGAAGCCAGCCTCGTAAAGCGCGGGGGCAATATACACGCCGCGATCGAGCAAACCGTGAAACAACGCATTGAATTTTGCGTTGTCGGTTGTCATCACGGTGGCATAGTTTTGCGGCAAGTCCTTCATCAGGAAGAAGCCGAACATGCCGCCTTCGCTGTCGGCGTTGAAGGGCTGGCCCTCGGTGGCCGCGGCGGCCTTCAGGCCGTCGACCAGCGAGCGCGTTTTCTTGCCGAGCGCTTCGTAGAAGCCGGGCTTGGCGATTTCCTTCAGCGTGGCCAGGCCGCAGGCCGTGGCCACCGGATTGCCCGACAGCGTGCCGGCCTGGTAGACCGGGCCCAGCGGCGCGAGCTGCTCCATGATCGCGCGCGGACCGCCGAAGGCCGCCAGCGGCATGCCGCCGCCGATGACCTTGCCCAGCACCGTGAGGTCGGGCTTGATGCCCAGTACGCCTTGCGCGCCGTGCAGGCCCACGCGAAAGCCGGTCATCACTTCGTCGAACACCAGCAGCGCGCCGTGCTGCGTGCAGAGTTCGCGGCAGCGCCTGGCGAACTCGGGCGTGGCACGCACGAAGTTCATGTTGCCGGCGATGGCCTCGATCATCAGGCAGGCGATGTCCTTGCCGTGCAGCGCGAAGGCTTCTTCCAGCTGCTGCAGGTTGTTGTACTCGAGCACGATGGTGTGCTGCACCACCTCGGGCGGCACGCCGGCCGAGGTCGGGTTGCCGAAGGTGGCAAGGCCGGAGCCGGCCTTCACGAGCAGCGCGTCGGCATGGCCGTGGTAGCAGCCCTCGAACTTGACGATGCTCTTGCGGCCGGTGGCGCCGCGTGCCAGGCGCAACGCGCTCATGGCTGCCTCGGTACCGGAGCTGACCAGCCGCACCATTTCCATCGACGGCACCAGCGCGAGGATGGCCTCGGCCAGTTCGATCTCGCGCTCGGTCGGCGCGCCGTACGAGAAGCCTTCGAGCACGGCCTTCTGCACCGCCTCGACCACGGCGGGGTGGCCGTGGCCCAGGATCATCGGGCCCCACGAGCCGATGTAGTCGATGTAGCGCTTGTCGTTGGCGTCCCAGAAATAGGCGCCTTGCGCGCGCTGGATGAAGCGGGGCGTGCCGCCCACGGCCTTGAAGGCGCGCACGGGCGAGTTGACGCCGCCGGGGATCACGGCGCGGGCGCGTTCGAAAAGGGTGTCGTTGCGGTCGGTCATCAGTGGCGGGTGTCGTGGGGGGGGAGGGCGAAGTCCGGAGCGGCATCCGGGTCTTCATCGTCTTCGTCGTCTTCCGGTTCGGCCCAGAAGAGGCGGTCGGGCAGCACATGGCCCATGCCGGGGCGAAAGCCCGCGTCCAGGCAGCGGTCCATGTAGGCCAGCGCTTCGGTGGTCGCGGCCACCAGGTCGGTGCCGCTGGCCAGGAGGGCCGCCAGCGCGGCCGACAGGGTGTCGCCGGCGCCGGTGAACACGGCCTCGAGCCGTTCGTACTTTTCGCTGGTGAGTACCGACTGCGGCGAGGCCAGCACGTTGTCGATGAACTGGTCGGGCAGCACGAGGCCGGTCACCAGCGTGTAGGCCACGCCGAACTCTCCGGCGGCCTTGGCGATGTCGCGCGCAGTGGGCGGCCGCTCCCCGTTCCAGTCCGGCAGCAGCCAGCGCCACAGGGTGCTGTGGTTTCCTACCAACACGGTTGTCTGGGGCAGAACGAGCTCGCGGAAAGCGTCCAGGTAGGGCTCGATCAGGTTCTCGTCCCACCACGACAGGTTGGGCATGTAGGCCACCACGGGCACGTCGGGGTAGTCGGCGGCGGTCTCGGCGATGGTGCTCAGCGCGTCCGGCGTGCCGACGAAGCCCACCTTGATCAGCTGGACCTCGACGTCCTCGAGGATGGAGCGCGCCTGCTCGGCGATGGCTTCCTCGTCGAAGGAGAAGTGGTCGAAAATCTCGGCCGTGTCCCGGGCGTAGGCGCCGGTGACGACGGGCAGCACATGGGCCCCCACCGAGGACATGGCCAGTGCGTCCGCGCCCAGCCCGCCCGCGCCGCTGGGATCGCTGGCGTTGAACACCAGCACGCAGGGCGGATTCAGGTCGCGCTCGGCGACCTCGTCCTCGGCCTGCGAGGGGTCGTTAAGATCGCCGGGTTTGCGGGCGTTATCTGCTGGAAGTAAGTAGATGGTCATACGCCGGGCTCCATCCCCTGGATGGTGGCATAGGCGCGACGTTTACAGTCCGCTAATGAGATACGCATAGATACACTCGTTGCATTTAATGAACAAGGACTTTAAGCTCCGATGAATACGAAAACTTGGATGTGCCTGATTTGTGGGTGGATCTATGACGAAGCTGTTGGTGTACCAGAAGACGGTATCGCGGCAGGCACGGCCTGGGCCGACGTTCCGATGAACTGGACCTGTCCCGAGTGCGGTGCGCGCAAGGAAGACTTCGAAATGGTTGAAATCTGAAAGCATGGCATAGATAGAGCTACGCGGTCTGCGTCGGTGTTCGGCGCGGCGGGCTTCCAAGTCTCATGAGCAGGAGCGTTTGCAATGGGCCCGAATGGATCTGGTTACAAGGTGCTCGTCATCGACGACAGCAACACCATCCGGCGCAGTGCCGAGATTTTTCTGAAGCAGGGCGGGCACGAGGTTCTTCTGGCGGAAGACGGCTTCGATGCGCTCTCCAAGGTTAACGACCACAAGCCGCATCTGATTTTCTGCGACATCCTGATGCCGCGGCTCGACGGCTATCAGACCTGCGCCATCATCAAGCGCAACGCTCATTTCTCCAATGTCCCCGTCGTCATGCTGTCTTCGAAAGACGGTGTATTCGACAAGGCGCGCGGCCGCATGGTCGGCTCCCAGGACTACCTGACCAAGCCATTCACCAAAGACCAGCTGCTGCAGGCCGTGCAGCAGTTCGGCATCGTTCAACAGGAAGTGCAGTAATGCCCATTCGAAAAATCCTCGTCGTCGACGACTCCAAGACCGAGCTCGTCTTCCTCACCGACCTCCTCCAGAAGAACGGCTTTGCAGTCAAGACCGCCGAGAACGCGGACGACGCCATGCGCCGCCTCGAGGAAGAACACCCCGACCTGATCCTGATGGACGTCGTGATGCCCGGCCAGAACGGCTTCCAGCTCACGCGCGCCATCGCTCGCGACCCGAAGTACGCGTCTATCCCGATCATTCTGTGCACCAGCAAGAACCAGGAAACCGACCGCGTCTGGGGCATGCGCCAGGGCGCCCGCGACTACATCGTGAAGCCGGTCAACGCAGCCGACCTGATGTCCAAGATCAGCGCGCTGAACTGAGCGAAAGCCTGCCCAGTCCATGGCGAATCGCGATGCTCTGAGAGCCTTCCAGTCCCGGCTGGCGAGCCGCCTGCAGGCAGCTCGCACCACCGGCGTGGCCGCCACGTGGCTGGCGGTCGAGGCGGGCGAGGGCAAGTACCTTTTTCCGCTGGGACATGCCGGCGAAATCTTTCCCTGGACGCCGCCGCAGCCCGTGCCCTACACGGAGCCGTGGTTCCTGGGCGTGGCCAACCTGCGCGGCGGCCTCTACGGCGTGGTGCAGCTGTCGGCGTTCGCCTCCGGCGGCCCGGGCACGCAGGCCACCACCGAGGCGGCGCGCATCCAGTCGCGGCTCGTTGCTTTCAACGAGCTGCTCGAAGTCAACTGCGCATTGCTGGTCGACCGACTGGCGGGGTTGCGGGGCGCGGAAGCCTTCACTGCCTCCGAGCCACCCGGCGCAGAAGCACCTGCCTGGCACGGGCATCTGTACACCGACGCGGCAGGAGAGCGCTGGCAGGAAGTCAACCTGCAGGCGCTTTCGCAGCAACCCCAGTTTTTGAGTATTGGTGCGTAGTGCCTCGGCACGCAGCACCCGAAACCACCTGAAGGACCGACCGTGAGCTCGATCGCCGACAAGTTCAAGAAATTACTGCCCGCCAACAGCGGCAACGACAAGGCCCCCGTCGACGGCTCCGGTGCGATATCGCTCGACGATGTCGACACGGTTCAGGTTCCGGACGAAAAGACCGTGAAGCTCGCCAGGAAGAGCGGCGCGGCCGACACCAGCTTCGGCGATGTCGACCTGCCCGGCGGCGGTGACGCCGCCAACGAGCCCGGCGCCGCCGCGCTCGACGCCGTGCCCGACACCGCGGGCGGCCGCGTGGGCGCCGCCCCCGCCAAGCAGCAGCGCATCCTGGCGATCATGCTGGCGGTCGTGGTGCTGTTGCTGCTGCTGGTGGCCGGCTCCGCCATTCTTCGCGCCGAACGCCTCGCGCAGCAGGTGGCCGCCACCGGCCAGGCGCTGATGCAGTCGCAGCGTCTTGCCAAGTCGATCTCGCAGGCCCTCGTGGGCAGCGCCTCGGCGTTCGTCGAAGTCAAGGACAGCGCCGACGACCTCTCGCGTCGCGTGCAGGGCCTGACCAACGGCGACGAATCGCTGCGCCTGGAGCGCGTGGGCAACCAGTACGACGAGGAGATGAACAAGATCAATCCTCTCGTCACCCGCGCCGACACCAGCGCCAAGGCCGTGCTGGCCCAGCGCCAGATCCTGACGCAGGTGGGCGCCGCTTTGCGCGACATCAACCAGCAGTCGTCCACGCTGCTCGAAATGACGGAAACCGTCGCGTCGCTGAAGATGCAGCAGAACGCCACGCTGCCTGAAATCTCGGCCGCCGGCCAGCTCGTGATGCTGACCCAGCGCATCGGCAAGTCGACCAACGAATTCTTCACGGTCGAGGGCGTGAACCCCGACGCCGTGTTCCTGCTCGGCAAGGACTTGAACACCTTCCAGGAAACCACGCGCGGCCTGCTCGACGGCAATGCGCAACAGCGCTTCCCCGGCTCGAAAGACCCGCAGACGCGCCAGCAGCTCGAGGCCATCCTGAAGACCTACGAACAGATGCGCACGCAGGCTTCCGCCATTCTGGGCAACCTGCAGGGCCTGGTGGCGGCGCGCGAAGCGCAGGCTTCCATCCTGACCGACAGCGAGCCGCTGCGTAAGTCGCTCGGCGACCTGCAGGACAAGCTCTCGGCCCGCACCGGCCTGGGCGCCGGCACCATCGTGCTGCTGTTCGTGCTGTCGCTGGCCGCCCTGGCACTGGCCGGCGCCATCGGTTTCGTGCAGGTGCGCGAAGGCCGCGAACGCGCCGCCGTCGCCGAACGCGAGCGTCTGGCCGCCGAGCAGGCTTCGGAAGAGGCCGGCCGCGTGAACAACGCCAACCAGGCCGCCATTCTTCGGCTGATGAACGAACTGCAGACAGTGGCCGAAGGCGACCTGACGCAGGAAGCCACCGTGACCGAGGACATCACCGGCGCCATCGCCGACTCGGTGAACTACACGGTGGAAGAACTGCGTCTGCTGGTGGGTAACGTGCAGAACACGGCGACCCGCGTGGCGCAGACGACGTCGCAGGTGGAAAGCACCTCGACCGAGCTGCTGGCCGCCTCGACCGAGCAGCTGCGCGAGATTCGCGAAACCGGCCAGTCGGTGCTGACCATGGCCGAGCGAATCAACGGCGTGTCTTCCCAGGCGCAAGAGTCCGCCACGGTGGCGCGCCAGTCGCTGCAAGCCGCATCGTCGGGCCTGCAGGCCGTGCAGAACGCCATCGGCGGCATGAATTCCATCCGCGACCAGATCCAGGAAACCTCCAAGCGGATCAAGCGCCTGGGCGAATCGTCGCAGGAGATCGGTGAAATCACCGAGCTGATCTCGGACATTACCGAACAGACCAACGTGCTGGCCCTGAACGCCGCCATCCAGGCCGCGTCCGCCGGTGAAGCCGGCCGAGGCTTCTCGGTGGTGGCGGAAGAAGTTCAGCGACTGGCCGAACGCTCCGCGGACGCCACGCGCCAGATCTCGGCGCTGGTGAAGGCCATTCAGACCGACACGCAGGACGCGGTGGGCGCCATGGAGCGCTCCACGCAGGGTGTGGTCGAAGGGGCCAAGCTGTCCGACAACGCGGGTACCGCGCTGTCCGAGATCGACCGCGTGTCGCGCCGCCTCGCCGACCTGATCGAGCAGATTTCGCAATCCGCCTCCCGCGAAGCCGATTCGGCCAACGTGGTGGCCGCGAACATCCAGCACATCTTTGCGGTGACGGAGCAGACCGGAGAAGGTACGCGTACCACGGCCCAGCAGGTGCGCGAACTCTCGCAGATGGCCGAAGAACTGCGCCGCTCGGTAGCCCGTTTCAAGATTGCGTGATGACGCTCTCCCCCAGCCTTCGCGCACTTCGTGTCGCTTCGCCAACCCCCTTCCGGGGGCAACACCAGCGGCCCGGCAAAGCCGGTTCCGCGGTGTTACTTGAAGTGGCCGCGATGGCTTTGTGCATTCAGGGCGCGCAGCGCCCATCGGAAAACTGACAGCTAAAGAACGGCGAGCACCCAACGTGTCGATTCAAACCCCTGCCACGGCCCCCCTCGCCGGCAACGTGCCGGCCACCGAAGACCTCGGGCCGCTGGCCTGGGTGCTGGGAGAAATCCAGAAATCCCTCGACGGTGTCGGCAAGTCGTTGCGGCGCTTCGTGCGCGACGTGGGCACGGCCGCGGAGCCCGACAGCGGGTCGCTGCAGACGGCCCGCCAGCAACTGCACCAGGCCGTCGGCGCGCTGCAGATGGTGGGGCATGCGTCGCCCGCGCTGGTGCTCGGCGCCATCGAGTTCGCGGTGCAGGGCTTCATTGCCGATCCGCAGCGCTGCACCGAAGCGGCGGTTCACAAGATCGAGCGCGCCGGCTTCGCCGTCACCGATTTCCTCAACGCCCTGCTGGCCGGCAAGCCCGTGTCGTCGGTGGCGCTGTTTCCGCAGTACCGCGACGTGCTGGAGCTGGTCGGCAACGAGCGCGTGCATCCGGCCGACCTGTGGGGCACCGCATGGCGCTGGGTCGAGATCAAGCCCGCGCTCACGCAGGCCGCCGTCGCCTACGACCCGGCCGTGCGCTCGCGGCTCGACCGCGAGGTGCTGCAACTGGTCAAGACCGGCGACACGCAGGCCGCGCGCCGCCTGCACGGGCTGTGTTTGGGGCTCGGACGTGGCGCGCTGCTGCCCCGCGTCGCCAGCTTCTGGACGCTGGCCGCCGGCTTCTTCGAAGCGCTCTCGCTGGGCCTGATTCCGGCTGATGCGTACGTCAAGCGCGCCGCCTCGCGCGTGCTGCTGCAATACGCCACGCTGGCGCGCGGCGACAGCCTGGTGTCCGACCGCCTCGGGCAAGACCTGCTGTTCTTCTGCGCCCAGGCCGTGCCCACCGCGCGCGACGAAGCGCCCACGCTGCGCACCGTGCGCAACGCCTGGGGCATCGCCAACGAACCGCATGTCGACTACACCGTCGAGCAGTTCGGCCGCTTCGATCCGCTGGTGCTCTCGCAGGCCCGCAAGCGCATCGAGACCGCCAAGGAAATGTGGTCGGCGCTCTCGGGCGGCGACGTCTCGCGCACGCGCCAGGTGGCCGACACCTTCGCGAACCTCGGCGAGTCGCTGCAGAAGCTGCATCCGCCGAGCCTGCCGATGGTGCAGGCGCTGACCCACGCGGTCGAGGCCTCGTTGCGCTCCGGCCAGCCGCCCGACACCGAACTGGCGATGGAAGTCGCCACCTCGGTGCTCTACCTGGAAGCCGCGCTCGAAGACCTCGACCCGAGCGACCCCCAGCTCACTGCCCGCACGCTGCAACTGGCCGGCCGCATCGAACGCGTGCAGGGCGGTGGCCATTCCGAGCCGCTCGAGCCGTGGATGGAAGACCTCTACCGCCGCGTGAGCGATCGCCAGACCATGGGCACCGTGGTCGACGAGCTGCGCAGCCACCTGAGCGAGCTCGAGAAGTCGCTCGACCAGTACTTCCGCCGGCCGGCCGAAAAAGGCCTGCTGCGCACCGTGCCGACGCAGCTCATGCAGATGCGCGGCGTGTTCTCGGTGCTCGGCCTCGACCAGGCCGCGCACACCGTGCAGCGCATGCGCGACGACGTCGAGGCGATGCTCGTCAGCACTTCGCCGGCAGAGGAAATGGCCGGCTTCGACGCGCTGGGCAACAACCTTGGCGCGCTCGGCTTCCTGATCGACATGCTGGGCTACCAGCCCGCGCTGGCCAAGCGACTGTTCGTGTTCGACGCCGAGGCGGGCGAGCTCAAGCCGCTGATGGGCCGTCAGGCCACCGACAGCTCGGCCGCCGACGGCGCCGCCGCGGGCCAGGCCCCGGCTGCGGAAGCCGTGCTGAGCATCGAAGAAGTCGACGCACAGATTGCCTCGAAGCTGGCCGCGCTGGCCACGCCCAACCGCAAGGCCAAGGTTTCGCCGATCGAGGAATTCAGCAACAAGGCCGACAGCTGGACGAACAAGATCGCCGGCCCGTCCGCGTTGCCCGACACCGAAGTCACCGAGCTCGAAGAAGACGACCTGCAGAACATCTTCCTCGACGAGGCACGCGAGGTGGTGCAGAACGGCCTGGAGGCCATTGCCGAACTCGCCAGCTACCCGGACGACACCGAAGAACTCACCATCCTGCGCCGCGCGTTCCACACGCTCAAGGGCAGCTCGCGCATGGTCGGCCTCACCGAATTCGGCGACGCCGCCTGGTCGCTGGAGCAGGTGCTCAACACCTGGCTGGCCGACCAGCGCGCGGCCACGCCCGAGCTGCTGTCCGGCACCGAAAGAACCCTGCGCGAATTCAGCGAATGGGTCGAGGCCATTGCCGCCGGCCAGCCACACTCGTGGCAGGCCGCGTCGTTCAGCCGCGTGGCCAACGCGCTGCTGGCGGGCGAACCCGTGCCGCCGCCAGTGCGCGTGGCCGATGCCGAGGCCCTGGCGGTCGCCGCGCGCCACATCGCCGCGGAGACGCCCGTGGCCGCCCCGGCCGTGGCGCCGCTGCCGATGCCTGCGCTTCCGGATCTGCCCGACCTGTCGCTCACGCCGGAGCCCGTGTCGCATGTGGAGCCCGTCGCGCATGTGGCGCCCGAGCCCGTGCCGGAGCCCGCCCTCGAGCCGCTCGACTGGCATGCACCCGCGCAGTCTCCGGAGGTCGACGACGACTTCGCATCGACCGACTTCATCGACTTCGAATCGAAGCAGAACACCGAGCCAGCACCGCTGCTGAGCCTGCCCAGCGGCGACGAGTTCGACTTCCTCGCGCCCGCGAAGACGCAGGCACGCGCCGAGCCCGAGCCGGTTGTGCCGCCGGCCGCCGAGCCCGAAGTGCCGGCCGAGCCCGTGGCCAGCGTCGAGACCGAATCGCCCGCGGCGACCAGCCTGCCCGACTTCGTCTGGGAGCCTGAACCCGAGCCCGAGCCCGTGCCTGTGCCTGCCCAGGCCCAAGAGCCCGAAGTCATCGAGGCCGCGCGGCCGCCGCACGAAGAAGAGCCAAAGCCGGAACTGCAACTGGCAGCCGAGCCCGAACAGGCGCCCGAGGCCGCCGCCGAACCGGAGCCGGAGCCCGCTCCCGCCGCCATCGAAGCCGCGCCCGAGCCTGAGCCCGAACCCGCGCCGGTCATCGCCGAAGTGCTCGCGCCCATCGTCGAGGCGCCCGCCGCGCCCGTCGAAGCGCAGATCCTCGTCGCCGACGAAGTGCCGGAGCCCGTCGAGGCCCACGCGCCCGCGCAGCCGCCGCACCAGGCGGTCGAGGAAATCGCGGTGTCCTCCAGCGCCGAAGACCAGGTCAAGGTGATCGGTCCGCTGCGCATCGGCATCGCGCTCTACAACGTCTACCTCAACGAAGCCGACGAATGGTCGCGCCAACTGGCGACCGATGTCGGCGAATGGGCGCTCGAATCGCACGAGCGCCTGCCCGACTCGACCGTCGCGCTGGCCCATTCGCTGGCCGGCAGCTCGGCCACGGTCGGCTTCCACAGCCTGTCGGGCATGGCCCGCCTGTTCGAATCCGCGCTGCAGCACCTGCAGATGCAGGGCAGCGGCTCGCGCGAGCAGGGCATGGTGCTGGTGGCCGCGGCCGACGAGCTGCGCCGCCTGCTGCACCAGTTCGCGGTCGGCTTCCTGCGCGACCCGGCCGAAGGCACGCTGCAGGCGCTGCGCGACATCGCCAATTCGCCGATGCCCACCGAAATCGCCATGCGCGCCGAAGCCCGGCCGCTGCAGCAGGTGGTGTCCAGCGACAGCATTGCCGACGTGGCGCTCGACGACTCCGAAGACGCCATCGACCTGGCCGACGCGGTCGACGTCGACCTGTTCCCCATCTTCGAGGAAGAGGCCGCGGAACTGCTGCCCCAGCTGGGCGAATCGCTGCGCCAGTGGGCGCACCACCCTGACGACAGCGCGCCGCGCGCCGCGGTGCTGCGCACGCTGCACACGCTCAAGGGCAGCGCGCGCCTTGCCGGCGCCATGCGCCTGGGCGAGCGCGCGCACCGCATGGAGTCCGAGATCGAACTCCTGGGCTCGCAAGGCGCCGAGCGTGCCGACATCGAAAAGCTGCTCGGCCGCCTCGACGCGCTGCAGGCCACCTTCGACGCGCTGCGCGCGGCCGACGACGCCACGCAGGTCGAGCTGGCCCAGCTCGTGGCGAGCGCCAGCGCTTCCGCGCCGGCCGCCCAGCTGGTGCAGGTCGCGCCCGAAGCCGGCGTGCCGGCCAACGATGAAAGCGCCGCGCCCGTTGCTGGCGACGAAGACGGCGAGACCGCCGACGACATCGCTGCGGCCGCTCCCGCCACGGCATCCGCGCTGCAACCGCGCCCTGCGCCCGCGCTGCTCGCACCGCTGCGGGCCGTGTCGAGCCAGGCCGTGCGCATCCGCACCCAGCTGCTCGACCGCCTGGTCGCGCAGACCGGCGAGGTCATCATCACGCGTTCGCGCCTGGAGGCTGAACTGGGCCAGCTGCGCGGCTCGCTCGCCGACCTGACGGGCAACCTGGACCGCCTGCGCCAGCAGCTGCGCGACATCGAAGTGCAGGCCGAAAGCCAGATGCAGTCGCGCCTGGCGCAAGCCAAGGACTCGCAGCAGAGCTTCGACCCGCTGGAGTTCGACCGCTTCACCCGCGTGCAGGAACTCACCCGCATGATGGCCGAGTCGGTGAACGACGTGGCCACCGTGCAGCGCACGCTGCAGAAGACGGTGCAGGCGACGGAAGACGACCTCAGCGTGCAGGCGCGCCAGACGCGCGAACTGCAGCGCGGCCTGCTGCGCACGCGCATGGTGGAGTTCGAAGGCATTTCCGATCGCCTCTACCGCGTGGTGCGCCAGGCCTCCAAGGACACCGGCAAGCAGGTGCGCCTGGACATCGTCGGCGGCTCCATCGAAATGGACCGCGGCGTGCTGGACCGCATGACGCCCGCCTTCGAGCACCTGCTGCGCAACTGCGTGGCCCACGGCATCGAGGACGCGGCGGCGCGCGAGAAGGCCGGCAAGGACGCCAGCGGTCTGATCGTCATCGACCTGCACCATGAAGGCAACGACGTCTCGGTGAGCTTCCGCGACGACGGCGCCGGCCTCGACCGCAAGCGCATCGCCGAGCGCGCCCGCGTGCTGGGCCTGATCGGCGCCGACCAGGAACTGTCGGCCGAGGAGGCCACCGAGCTGATCTTCAAGCCCGGCTTCTCGACGGCGGGGCAGGTTTCCGAACTGGCCGGCCGCGGCATCGGCATGGACGTGGTGCGTGCGCAGATCGCGGCGCTCGGCGGCCGCATCGAAACGCACAGCACGCCCGGCCAGGGCACCACCTTCAAGCTGGTGCTGCCGCTGACCACCGCCGTGACGCACGTGGTGATGCTGCGCGCGGGCGAGGTGTCGATCGGCGTGCCGTCGAACCTGGTGGAACTGGTGCAACGCGTGAGCGGCACCGACCTGGACGCCGCCTACCTGCACAACAGCCATCCCTTCGGCAGCGAACAGGTGCCGTTCTACTGGGCCGGCGCGCTGCTGCAGGCCTCGACCCGCAGCGAGCACGCCGCGGCCAAGAACAACACGCTCGTGGTCGTGCGAAGCGCGGCCCAGCGCGTGGCGCTGCACGTGGACGAAGTGCTGGGCAACCAGGAAGTCGTGGTGAAGAACCTCGGCCCGCAGCTCGCACGGCTGCCCGGCCTGGCCGGCATCTCGGTGCTGGCTTCGGGCGCGGTGGCGCTGATCTACAACCCGGTGGCGCTGGCGGCGGTGCACGGCGAGCAGGCGCGCGAGCGCCAGGCGGCCGCACTGGCCGCGGCACCGGCCCGCGCGGCAGCGGCCGAGGCGGAGCAGGGCGTGCCGCAGGAGCCGGTGGTGCTGGCGCCGGTGACGCCGCAGATCCCGCTGGTGCTGGTGGTGGACGACTCCATCACCGTGCGCCGCGTCACGCAGCGTCTGCTGCAGCGCGAAGGCTACCGGGTGTCGCTCGCGGCCGACGGCCTTCAGGCGCTCGAGCGGCTGCAGCAGGAGCGCCCGGCGGTGGTGCTGTCGGACATCGAGATGCCGCGCATGGACGGCTTCGACCTGGCCCGCAACATCCGCGCCGACAGCGCGCTGGCCGAGCTGCCGATCATCATGATCACCTCGCGCATCGCCGAGAAGCACCGCGACTACGCGCGCACGCTGGGCGTGAACCACTACCTGGGCAAGCCGTATTCGGAAGAAGAGCTGCTGCGCCTGGTGCGTGCGTACACGAGCGAGCCGGCGCTGGTGGCGGCCGCCGCCTGAAGCACGCGCTTCCACGTAAATGAAAAAGGGGCCTCGCGGGGCCCCTTTTTCATTTCTGCAGCGCTTTGGCCCGCGCCACCCCGTAACGCTGCAGCGTCTTTTCGCGCGCCTCGGCGTGGTCGACCACCGGCTTGGGGTACGTTTCGCCCAGCTTGATGCCGGCCGCCTCCAGCTCCACCGGCGATGCCTGCCAGGGCGCGTGAATGGCCGCGTTCGACAGCCCCGCCAGCTGCGGCAGGTAGCGGCGGATGAACTTGCCCTCGGGGTCGAAGCGTTCGCTCTGCGTCACCGGGTTGAAGATGCGGAAATAAGGCTGGGCGTCGCAGCCGCTCGAGCTGGCCCACTGCCAGCCGCCGTTGTTGGACGCCAGCTCGAAGTCGTTCAGGTGCAGCGCGAAGTAGGCCTCGCCGCGCCGCCAGTCCAGCCCCAGGTCCTTGCACAGGAAGCTCGCCACCACCATGCGCAGGCGGTTGTGCATGTAGCCGCTCTGGTTGATCTGCAGCATGGCCGCGTCCACCAGCGGGTAGCCGGTGCGGCCCTGGCACCAGGCCTCGAACAGCTGGTCGGCGTGCTTGCCGTGGTGCCACTGGATCTTGTCGTACTCGGGCCGGAAGCTCTTCGACTCGCCGCCCGTGTGCACGTACGGGAAGTGCGCCAGGATCTGGAAATAGAAGTCGCGCCAGATCAGTTCGCTGAGCCAGGTCGCCGCCCCGGCGTTGCCCTGCAGCGAAAGCTGGTGCGCCAGGCTGGCCATCTGCCGGATCGACACCGTGCCGAAGCGCAGGTGCACGCCCATGTAGCTGGGGCCGCGCACGGCCGGGAAGTTGCGCGCTTCGTCGTAGCGGTCGATGCGCTCGAAGAAGTCTTCGAACAGCGTGCCGGCGCCGCGGGTGCCGGTCGGTATTTCCAGCGTCGACAGGTTGCTCTTCTCGAAGCCGAGTTCGCCCAGCGAGGGCATCGGCTCGCGGTAGGCCTCGGGCGGCGGCACCAGCGCGTCGGCATGGCTGCGCACCGGGTACGACTTGAGGAAGAACGAGTCGACCTTGGCCAGCCAGGCCCGCTTGTAGGGCGTGAACACCGTGTAGGGCTGGCCGGTCTTGGTCATGACCTCGTCGCGGTCGAAGACGGTGGAGTCCTTGTAGGTGTGGAAGGTCACGCCCGCATTGGCCAGCGCGCCGAACACCTTGGCGTCGCGCTCCAGCGCGTCGGGCTCGTCGTCGCGGTTGGCGAACACGGCCTGCACATCGAGGTCATGGGCCAGCGCGGGGATCTCCTGTGCCGCCAGGCCGTGCCGCACGATCAGCGCGCCGCCCAGCGCGCGCAGCTCGGCTTCGAGCTCCAGCAGGGATTCGCGGATGAACTCCACCCGCCGGTCGACCGTGGGCAGCGGGTCCAGGATCGCCTTGTCGAACACGAATACGCAGACCACCTGGCGGCAGGCCCGCAGTGCGCGATAGAGGGCGGCGTTGTCGTCCACGCGCAGGTCGCGGCGGAACCACATGAGCCCTTTGGGATAGGTCTTGTCGACGGCCAGTAAAATCGGAGGCATATGGCTGCCGATTCTGCCCCGATGAACCTCACGCATCACTTTTTGATAGCGATGCCCGGGATGGAAGACAAAACTTTCAACCGCAGCGTCGTGTACCTCTGCGAACACAGCGAGCGCGGCGCGCTCGGGCTGGTGATCAACAAACCCAGCGACATCAACCTCAAGGTGCTGTTCGAGAAGATCGAGCTTCACCTGGCCCGCCCCGAGCTGGGCGAGGCCCCCGTCTTCCAGGGCGGCCCGGTGCAGACCGAGCGCGGCTTCGTGCTGCACGAGCCGGTCTTCACCCAGGCCGAGAAGCCCGAGGAATCGGTCTATGCCTCGACCATGACCATCCCCGGCGGGCTCGAGATGACCACCTCCAAGGACGTGCTGGAGGCCCTGGCCACCGGCGCCGGCCCGCGCAAGGTGCTGGTCTCGCTGGGCTATTCGGCCTGGGGCGAGGGCCAGCTCGAGTCGGAGCTGGCCGAGAACAGCTGGCTCACCGTCGGCGCCGACCCGGCCGTGATCTTCGACACCCCGGTCGACCAGCGCTACGACAAGGCGCTGCTGCTGCTGGGCCTGGAGGCCTGGAAGCTCTCGCCGCACGCGGGTCACGCCTGAGCGCCGTCATGCCAGACGCTCCTGCTCCCGCCGCTTCCGCTTCTTCTTCCGTTCCTGCCGCCGTTCCCGCCCATTTCCAGACCTTCCTGGCCTTCGACTACGGCCTGAAGCGCACCGGCGTGGCCAGCGGCAACCGGCTGCTGGGCACCGCCACCCCGCAAGCGACCATCAAGGCCGAAGGCGCCGACGCCCGCTTTGCGCAGGTCGAGGCGCGCATCAAGGAATGGCAGCCCGACGCGCTGGTGGTCGGCGTGCCCTATCACCCCGACGGCGCTCCGCACGAGAACACCCGCCGCGCGCAGAAGTTCGCGCGCCAGATGCGCGGCCGTTTCAATCTCCAGGTGTTCGAGGTCGACGAGCGCTACAGCACCACCGAGGCCCTGTCGTCAGGCGCCCGCGATGCCGACGCTGCTTCCGCCTGCATCATCCTGGAGCAATTCCTCAGGAGTCTCACGTGAGTTCAATTCCCGATGCCGAAGCGCTCTACACGAAGCTGCTGGCCGGCGTAAAGACGCTGATGCGCCCCGAAACGAAGCTGGTCGGCATCACCTCCGGTGGCGCCTGGCTGGTCGAGCGGCTGCAGAAAGACCTGGGCCTGCCCGGCGCGCCGGGCGTCATTTCGTCGGCCATGCATCGCGACGATTTCGCGCGGCGCGGCCTGTCGGCCAGCGCGCAGACCGCGCTGCCCTTCGACGTGAACGGCACCGACGTGCTGCTGCTCGACGACGTGCTCTACACCGGCCGCACCATCCGCGCGGTGCTCAACGAGCTGTTCGACTTCGGACGCCCGGCCTGCGTGCGCCTCGCGGTGCTGGTGGACCGTGGCGGGCGCGAGCTGCCGGTGGCCGCGGACTTCGCCGCCACCACGCTCACCCTGCCTGCGACCCAGCTGCTGGCACTGGCGCGAGCCGACAGCGGCGCATTCAGCCTCAAGGTGGAGGAAAGCAAGTAATGCTCTACAAGCGAAACCCCCAGCTCAACAAGCACGGCGAGCTGATCCACCTGCTGTCGATCGAGGGCCTGCCCAAGGACATCGTCACGCACATCCTCGACACGGCCGCCAACTTCACGAGCGTGAGCGACCGCGAGGTGAAGAAGGTGCCGCTCTTGCGCGGCAAGAGCGTGTTCAACCTGTTCTTCGAGAACAGCACGCGCACCCGCACCACCTTCGAGATCGCGGCCAAGCGCCTGTCGGCCGACGTCATCAACCTCGACATCGCGCGCTCCTCGGCCACCAAGGGCGAGTCGCTGCTTGACACCATCGCCAACCTGAGCGCGATGGCGGCCGACCTGTTCGTGGTGCGCCACAGCGAGTCGGGCGCGCCGTACCTGATCGCGCAGCACGTCGCGCCGCATGTGCACGTGGTGAACGCCGGCGACGGCCGCCATGCGCATCCGACGCAGGGGCTGCTCGACATGTACACGATCCGCCACTACAAGAAAGACTTCTCGAACCTCACGGTCGCGATCGTCGGCGACGTGCTGCATTCGCGCGTGGCGCGCTCCGACATCCATGCGCTCACCACGCTGGGCTGCGCCGAGGTGCGCGTGGTCGGCCCCAAGACGCTGGTGCCCGCCGACATGGCCGGCATGGGCGTGCGCGTGTTCCACACGCTCGAAGAAGGCATCAAGGACTGCGACGTCGTCATCATGCTGCGCCTGCAGAACGAACGCATGAGCGGCGCGCTGCTGCCGTCGTCGCAGGAGTTCTTCAAGACCTTCGGCCTCACGCCGGAGAAGCTGCAACTGGCCAAGCCCGACGCCATCGTGATGCACCCGGGTCCGATCAACCGCGGCGTGGAGATCGACTCCGCGGTGGTCGACGGCAAGCAAAGCGTGATCCTTCCGCAGGTCACCTTCGGCATCGCCGTGCGGATGGCCGTCATGAGCATCGTCGCAGGTAACGAAGCATGAGCACACTCGTCATCACCAACGGCCGCGTCGTCGACCCCGCTTCGCGCACCGACAAGAAGGCCGACATCGCCATCGCCGACGGAAAGATCGCCGGCATCGGCGGCGGCATTCCCGCCGGCTTCAAGGCCGAACGCACCATCGACGCCACGGGCTGCCTCGTCGTGCCGGGCCTCGTGGACCTGGCCGCGCGGCTGCGCGAGCCCGGCTACGAGCACGAAGGCATGCTCGAAAGCGAAATGGCCGCGGCCATTGCCGGCGGCGTGACCAGCCTCGTGTGCCCGCCCGACACCGACCCGGTGCTCGACGAGCCCGGCCTGGTGGAAATGCTCAAGTTCCGCGCCGAGAAGCTGCAGGGCGCGCGCCTGTTCCCGCTGGGTGCGCTCACGCGCGGCCTGGCTGGCGGCGTGCTGACCGAGATGGCCGAACTCACCGAGGCCGGCTGCATCGGCTTCGGCCAGGCCGAGGTGCCGCTGACCGACACGCAGGTGCTGCAGCGCGCGCTGTCCTACGCCAGCACCTTCGGCTACACCGTGTGGCTGCGCCCGCAGGACCGCGACCTGGGCAAGGGCGTCGCCGCCAGCGGCCCGCTGGCCACGCGGCTCGGCCTTGCCGGCGTGCCGGTGTCGGCGGAGACCATTGCCATCTTCACCATCGTCGAGCTGATGAAAGCCACCGGTGCCCGCGTGCACCTGTGCCGCATTTCCAGCGCGCGCGGCGTGGCGCTGGTGCGCGAGGCCAAGGCGCAGGGGCTGCCGTTGACCTGCGACGTCAGCATCAACTCGCTGCACCTGGCCGACACCGACATCGGCTACTTCGACAGCCGCGCCCGCCTGAATCCGCCGCTGCGCCAGCAGGGCGACCGTGACGCGCTCTCGGCCGCGCTGGCCGACGGCACCATCGACGCGCTGGTGTCCGACCACACGCCGGTCGAGGCCGACGCCAAGACACTGCCCTTCGCCGAAGCCGAGGCCGGCGCCACCGGGCTCGAACTGCTGCTGCCGCTCGCGCTGCTGTGGAGCGAGCGCAGCGGCGCCGGCATCGCGCGGGCCATCGAGGTCGTGACCTCGGCGCCCGCGCGGCTGCTGGCCGCGGCCGACGCGGGCACCGGCATCGGCCGCCTCGTAGAAGGCGGCGTGGCCGACCTGTGCATCGTCGACCCGGCGCTCGAATGGCAGGTGCGGCCCGAAGCGCTCAAGAGCCAGGGCAAGCACACGCCGTTCGCCGGTTATCCGATGCAGGGCCGCGCGCGCCATACGCTGGTCGCGGGCCGCGTGGTCCACGGTTGATACCGTTCCCCCGGAAAAGCCACAACAAGAAGAGGCGCACGTCCAGATGCTTCATTCCCTGAAGGCCTGCTCGCGTTTGCTGCACGCGGTGGGGCACGCGCTGGTGGGTTGGTGGACCATCCGCCGCAAGTTCCCAAGTCTTCCGCAGGAAGAGCGCAACGCGCGCGTGCAGGCGTGGTCCAGGCGCATGCTGCAGATCATGGGCATCACGCTCAAGGTGCAGGGCACGCCGCCTGCCGCGGGGCCGGTGCTGCTCATCTGCAATCACCTGTCGTGGCTCGACATCACCTGCCTGCATGCGGCGCGCCATGTGCGCTTCGTGTCGAAGTCGGACGTCAAGAACTGGCCGCTGATCGGCACGCTTTCCACCGGTTCCGGCACGCTCTACATCGAGCGTGAACGCCGCCGAGACGCGTTGCGCGTGGTGCATCACATGACCGAGGCGCTGCGCGGTGGCGACCTGATCGGCGTGTTCCCCGAAGGCACCACCAGCGACGGGCGCGGCCTGTTGCCGTTCCATGCCAACCTGCTGCAGGCGGCCATATCGTCGGGCGCGCCGGTGCTGCCTGCCGCGCTGCGCTTTGCCGATGCCGCCACCGGCGAGACCAGCCAGGCGCCGCGCTACATCGACGACGACAACCTGCTCGCCTCGCTGTGGAACACGCTGCGCGCGCCGCCGCTCCTGGCCATCGTGCGCTTCGGCGAGCCGCAGGACTCGCACGGCCGCGACCGCCGCGAATGGGCGCTGTCGCTGCATGAAGACGTGCAGCAGCTGCGTCGCGAGACCCACTGAGCCGGCTGCCGGGAGAGACACAAAAAAAGCGCTCCCTGGGGAGCGCTTAACGGCGCGGATGCGCCGTGAGGAGGAACCTTCTCTAGAGCAATCGGAGATTGGATTCCTGGATCAGAGAATGCCGAAGACCTTCAGGCCGATGATCACGATCAAGGGCACGCCGCAAAGCCAGAGGATGATGCTTTTCATGATTCTTCAGGTCTCCAGTGAACAGGTAAGACTGAAGGTTCGCCGCTGCGGCGGCCGGCGCATGCGGGAGAAAGCTAGACAAGCGCGTGGGCGCGTGCCTACAGATCTTTCGGCTCGCTCTTCGGCGCCGCGCCGGCTCCCCGCTTCGGCCTGAAGTCGCCGGGTTGCCGGTTGGTCCAGCGCTTGAAGGCCTGGCGGAAATTGGACCCGTCGCTGAACCCCAGCCGGGCCGCGATTTCTTCCTGCGTCAGGTCCGTGTCGCGCAGGTAGGCAATGGCCTGGTCCATCAGCACGTTCGAGCGCAGTCCGCGAAAAGACGTGCCGGCTTCCTTGAGCTTGCGGTGCAGCGTGCGCGGATTCATGTCCAGCTCGTTCGCGATTTCATCGACGGCGAGCGCGGGCTTTTCCGGGCGCTGTGCCGAGAGCAGTTCGCGCACGCGCGCCTCGATGCCGCCCCGGGTCGAGAGCTTCTTCAGCAGCACCTCGCAGCCGGCGCGCACCATCGCCATGCTGATCGCGTTGGCGTTGGGCAGCTCGCACTCGAGCAGGGCCGGGTCGAAATGGAAGCCGTCGTGCGGCTGGCCGAAGAGTATGGGGCAGCCGAAGAAATGCTCGTAGAGCGAAGCGTGCGCGGGGGCGTCGTAGCGCAGCGAAATCGCGAGCGCCTTGAAGCCGGGGCCGAAGGCGATCTCGGACATCCTGTAGCCCATGCACAGGGCGAACTCCATGCTCATCTGGTATTCGGTGCTGCGCGGGTCCGAGACCAGCAGCGGGGTGTAGGTCCACCAGGCGTTTGCGTCGACCTCGTGGAAATCGAAGGCGACCATCGGTCCCAGCACCCACTGGTACTTGACCACGAACTCGGCCAGCTCCCGATAGGTGCGCGCGCTGGTCATGCCCAGGCCCCAGACACCCAGCGAAGCAAGGCTGACGCGCCGGCCCGCCTCGAACGCCGCTTCAGGCCCCGGCGAGAGCGCCACCGCGTTGCGAAGAATGGTCTGCATCTGCGCATACGAGACCTTTCTCGAATACGACAGCAGCTCGCTTTCGTCGAGGCCGGTGCCGCGCAGCAGCTCCGAGGCCGAGGCGCCGCTCTGGGTCAGCGCCATCACGCAGGCAGCCGTGCCATGCATGGGATAGCAGCGGTCTTCAGTCGGGGCAACCAGATTGCGACGGGTTCCGAACCTCATGGGCGCCTGTGCGGTTTCGCTGTTGGATGGACGACCCCGATTAAAGAAGACTTCGGATGCGCGCGCTCGATTCTCGAATGCAAGAAATCACACTCTTGCGTCCAATTGCGATGAATTGGCGCCAAAGGTAATCATTGTTTGTTAACGCGTAGTTAACTTCAGACCGCTTCGCCGGTCGGCACGAAGCCGAGCCTGCGCGAGATTTCGAGCGCGCAAGCTTTGAGCGGCACCGCCACGCGGCCGTTCCAGTCGCTGTCGAAGGTGGCTTCCGGGCCCATGGCCGTGATGCCCAGCACCAGGTTGTTGGTCGAGTCGAACACCGGCGCGCAGAAGGCGTCGATGCCCGGAATCGGCTGGCCCAGCGTGCGCGACATGCCGTGCAGGCGGGTTTCGACCAGCAGCGCCTCGATCTGCGAGTGCGACAGCTCCGTGGTGGAGCCGCGCCCGTCGGCCGGGCGGGTGCGCGCCAGGTCTTCCAGCATCATCTTCTCGACCACCTTGGGCGGCAGGTAGGCCGCGAACAGCCGCCCCGTGGCCGTGTAGGCCAGCGACATGACGGTGCCGGTGCGCAGGTTCACGTGCAGCGGGTGGATCGGTTCTTCCAGCCGCACCACGGTCGGGCCGAAATTGCCCCACACGGCGACCGCGATGCTCTGCTCGGTTTCAGAGGCCAGCGCCTCGATGAGCGGCGAGGCCTCGCGGATCGGGTCGAGCCGTTGCAGCTTGGCCAGCCCCAGTTGCAAGGCCAGCGGCCCCAGCTCGTAGCGGCCCGCGCCGTCCTGAACGACGAAGCCGACCTTCAGAAAACTGACGAGGTAGGGGTGCGCCTTGCCGACAGGCACGCCCGCGGCCTTGCCCAGGTCGCGCAGCGCCATCGGCGCCACGTGCCGACCCAGCGCCACGAGCAGCTGCGTTCCGATTTCGACTGACTGAATGCCACGTCTTGGCTTTTCCATGGGGCGCCCGGCGTGGGGAATGAGGGTGGGGGCGAGTATATCCATCAGGGTTTCTACTGATATTGTCACAGCCAATCGATGATGACTGATCATCTGATAGTAACTAAACGACTTGACCATATCAACTTCGCTACCTAAACTCCGCCGCAACTTAAGTCGTACTCAAACAGGCGAAACAGGCAGAGATGGAACAGAACACTTTTGAATGCGACGTGCTCGTCGTCGGCAGCGGCGCTTCGGGCATGTCCACCGCCATCACGGCGGCTTCGCAGGGGCTGAAGGTGCTGGTGGTCGACAAGGAGCCGCGCTTCGGCGGCACCACCGCGCGTTCGGGCGGCTGGCTGTGGATTCCGGGCACGCGCCTGGCCACGGAGCAGGGCATCCACGAACCGGAAGGCGCAGCGCTCGCCTACATGAAGCACGAGACCACCACGCACTTCGATGCGGCGCGCGTCGGTGCCTTCCTCGACATGGGGCCCAAGGCCATCGACTTCTTCACGCGCAACACCTGCGTGCAGTTCGACATGCCGGCCGTGTTCCCCGACTACCACGCCGAGGCGCCCGGCGGCCAGCAGGGCGGCCGCTCGATGGTCACGCGCCCGTTCGACGGCCGCGAGCTGGGCAAGCGCGTCAAGCAACTGGCGCCGCCGCTGCCCGAGCTGACCGTGTTCGGGATGATGTTGGGCTCGGGCCCCGAGATCAAACACTTCATGCGGGCCTTCAAGTCGCCCACCTCGTTCTGGTACGTGACCAAGCGGCTGACCCGCCACTTCTTCGACGTGCTGGGCCACGGCCGCGGCATGACGCTGACCAACGGCAATGCGCTGGCCGGCCGCCTGGCCAAGGCCGCGATGGACCTGGACATTCCCGTGTGGCTCTCGTCGCCGGTGAAGAAGCTCGTGGTCGAGTACGACGGCGTCTCCGGCGCGGTGGTGCAGCACGAAGGCAAGACCGTACGAGTCGTCGCCAAGCGCGGCGTGGTGCTGGCTTGCGGCGGCTTCCCCTACGACGTGGAGCGCCGCAAGCAGTTGTTCCCGCACGCGCCCACCGGCAAGGAGCACTACTCGCCTTCGCCTTCCACCAACACCGGCGACGGCCTGCGCCTGGCCGAAGCCGTGGGCGGCCGCGTCGACGGCACCATTCCGCACGCCGCCGCGTGGGTGCCGGCTTCGGTCACCACGCGCCCCGACGGCACCAAGGGCGTGATGCCGCACTTCATCGACCGCGCCAAGCCCGGCGTGATCGCGGTCACGCCCAAGGGCAAGCGCTTTGCCAACGAAGGCAACTCGTACCACGACTTCGTGCAGGCAATGGTCAAGGCCTGCGAGGGAGAGCCCGAAGTCACGGCCTGGCTGCTGTGCGACCACAAGGCGCTGCGCAACTACGGCCTGGGCTGCGTCGCGCCGTCGCCGCTGCCCATCGGCCGCCACCTGAAGAGCGGCTACCTCAAGCGCGGCGCCACCGTCGGCGAGCTGGCCCGGCAGATCGGCATTGCGCCGGCCGTGCTCGAAGCCACCGTGCAGGAATTCAACAAGGGCGCCAGCACCGGCGACGACCCCGCCTTCGGCAAGGGCAGCAAGGCCTACAACCGCTACCAGGGCGACGCCAACGTCACGCCCAACCCGTGCGTCGCGCCGCTGGAGCACGGCCCTTACTACGCCATCAAGCTGGTGATCGGCGACATCGGCACCTTCGCCGGCCTCGTCACCGACGAGAAGACCCGCGTGCTCGACGCCAACCGCCAGCCGATCAAGGGCCTGTACGCCGTCGGCAACGACGCGGCCAGCGTGATGGGCGGCAACTACCCCGGCGCCGGCATCACGCTCGGCCCGGCGCTGACCTTCGGCTACGTGGCGGGCCTGCAGCTCGCGCAGGCCGAAGCCGCCGCGGCGGTGCAACTGAAGGTCGAACAGCGCGAAGCCGTGCCGGTGAGCCGCAAGGCCTGAGTTTTTCCAGCAGCCAGCCAGTCAACGCATCCGCATTCCACACATACACAGAAGGAGACACCGATGGCCTTTCCCTCCAACGTCGCGCCGCGCCTGCTCGAAGGCCGCCTCGCCCTCGTTACCGGTGCCGGCCAGGGCAACGGCCGCGCGCTCGCGCTCGGCCTGGCGCAGGCCGGCGCCCGCGTGGTCGTGACCGACATGAACGAAGCCACCGTCAACGAGACCGCGCAGCTGGTGCGCAATGAAGGCGGCCAGGCCTGGTCCTTCGTGCTCGACGTGACCGCGCCAGAGGCCTGCCATGCGCTCGCCGAGCGCGTGGCCAAGGAAATCGGCAACGTCGACCTGCTGGTCAACAACGCCGGCATCATCATTCGCGAGAACACCAGCAGCCCGAACGCCGCGGCCAACTGGAAGAAGACCATCGACGTGAACGTGCACGGCACCTTCAACACCACGCTGGCCTTCATTCCGGTGCTCAAGCAGACCCGGGGCTCGATCATCAACATCGCCTCCATCGCCGCCTACGCGGGGCAGGGCGCGAGCCTGGGCTACTCGCCGTCCAAGGGCGCCATCAAGATGCTGACGCAATCGCTCGCGCAGGAACTGGCGCCTGCCGGCGTGCGCGTCAACGCGCTCGCGCCCGGCGTCATCGAGACGCCCATGACCGCCGCCACGCGCGACAACCCGCAGCGCCTCGAGTCCTTCATGACGCGCATTCCCATGGGCCGCGTCGGCCAGACCGAAGACCTCGTCGGCCCGGTGATCTTCCTGGCCAGCGACATGTCGCGCTACGTCACCGGCATCGTGCTGCCGGTGGACGGCGGCTTCCTCGCCGTCTGAGCCGCCTGCAATTTCCTACCGCTTCCTCGTCCGTCAATCCATCAGGAGACAAAGAATGAAAACCCTCCGTCTGTACAAGACCCTGCTCGCCACGGCCGCGTTCGCTGCCTTCACCGCCGGTGCTTCGGCGCAAGACATCAAGCTGGGCTACAACGGCGACCTGTCGGCCTCGCCCTCGGCGCAGAGCGGCCAGGCCGCGGTGCTGGGCATGGAAGCGGCCATTGCCGACATCAACGCCGCCGGCGGCGTGCTGGGCAAGAAGCTCGCGCTGGTCACGCGCGACGACGTGTCGGCACCGCCCAAGTCGATCCAGAACATGAGCGACCTGATCGACAACGAGAAGGTGGTCGCCGTGTTCGGCCCCACCAACTCGGGCAACGCGATGGCCTGGAAGCACATCGCCAACCAGAAGAAGATTCCGGTGCTGGGCAACGTGGGCTCGGGCACCGACATCACCAAGCCCATGAGCCCCGGCGCCGACAACTACATGTTCCGCGTGTCGATGGTCGACCGCGAGCAGGTCGCGGCGCTCATGGCCTACGTGAAGAAGAACACCGCCGGCTCCAAGGTGGTGGGCCTGATGGCCGAGACCACCGGCTACGGCCAGGGCGGCCTGAAGGACATGGAAGAGATCGCCAAGCTGCAGGACATCAAGATCGCGGCCACCGAGCGCTTCGGCGTCGGCGACACCGACATGACCTCGCAGCTGAGCAAGATGAAGGCCGCCAACGTCGACACCGTGGTGGTGTGGGCGCAGGGCACGCCCATCGCGCAGCTGGTGCGCAGCATGGAGAAGATCAACTACTTCCCGCTGACGCTCACCTCCTGGGCCGCCGACAACATCACCTTCTACGACGCGGCCGGCAAGGCGCTGGCGGAGAAGCCGATCTTCATGCGCACCGTGAGCGAGACGCGCACGCCCGCGCAGCAGAAGCTGTTCGACCGCATCGGCACGAAGCTGAAGGCACCGGGCTCGTTCTCTTTCGCGCTGCACGGCTATGACTCGATGCAGCTGCTGGCCCAGGCCATGAAGCAGGCCAACAGCACCGACGGCGCGGCAGTGCGCGCCGCGCTCGAAGACCTGAAGACGCCGGTGCAAGGCGTGCTCAAGACCTACGAGAAGCCTTTCAGCAAGACCAACCACGAAGCCCTGACCGCCAAGGACCTGGTCTGGATCCGCTGGAAGGACGGCAAGCTGCTGCCCTACAACGACGCGCTGATCGACGGCCTGAAGCCGGCCGACTTCAAGCAGTAAGCAAAGCAAGAAGCAAGAAGAGACACAGACCATGGTTGTAGCGCTCCTGCAGGCGCTCATCAGCGGGCTCGCCGTCGGCGGTGCCTATGCGCTGGTGGCGCTCGGATTCAGCATCACGTTCACGACGACCAAGACGCTGAACTTCTCGCACGGCGAGTTCGTCTCGGCCGGCGCGTTCATCGGCATGAGCGCTCTGTTCCTGGTGCTGGGCAAGCCCTTCGACTCCACCACCTTCGGCGACGCCATTCCCGGCGCGGGCGCGCAGCTGTTCGCGCTGGTGGCCGCGCTCGGCGTGATGGGGTTGCTGGGCTGGCTGCTCTACGTGCTGGGCGTGCGCCCCTTCGCGGGCCGCCCCGGCATGGCGTGGGTGATGAGCACGCTGGGCTTCGGCGTGATCCTGCAGAGCGTGGGCCTGGCCATCTGGGGGCCCAAGCCCGTGGTGGTGCCCGCGCCGGTGGGCGACACCGTGCTGCGCATGTTCGGCGTGGGCGTGCGCCCGCAGGAACTGCTGACGCTGGGCGTGGCCGTGGTCGTGATGTTCGGCTTCGACCGCGTCATGAACCGCACCATGGTCGGCAAGGCCATGCGCGCGGTGGCGCAGAACGGCAACGTGGCCAGCCTGATGGGCATCAACACCAACGCGATGATGATCGGCGCCTTCGTCGTCAGCTCGGCGCTGGCGGGGCTCTCGGGCTTTTTGCTCGCACCCATCGCGCAGGCTTCTCTTTTCATGGGGCTGACCGTGGGGCTCAAGGGCTTCTCCGGCGCGATGATCGGCGGACTGAGCAATCCGCGAGGCTGCGTGATCGGCGGCTTCCTGCTCGGCGTGCTCGAGTCGATGGTCAACCTCTGGCAGGCGCAGTGGCGCGAGGTGGCGGTGTTCGCGCTCGTCATCCTGGTGCTGGCCTTCCGTCCCACGGGCCTGTTCGGCCGCTCGACGGTGGAGAAGGTATGAAGCGCCTCGCACACCCCGCCGGCGTGGTCGCGTTCGCGGCCGCGTTGATCGCCGTCGTGTCGATGTTCGGCAACGACTACTACCTGCGCATCGCCTTCATGATGTGCGTCTACTACCTGTGCGCCGCCGGCATGAACGTGCTGGTCGGCTACGCGGGACAGAAATCGCTCGGCCAGGCCGGGCTGTTCGCGGCCGGCGCCTACGGCGTGGCGCTGCTGACTTCGCGCACCGACATGGACCCGTGGCTCGCGCTCGCGCTGGCCGCCGTCATCTCGGGCCTGTGCGGCGTGCTCATCGCGCTGCCTTCGCTGCGCGTGAAGGGGCCTTACCTGGCCATGGTCACGCTGGCCTTCGGCATCGTGGTCGAGAAGCTCGTGGGCGAATGGACCGACGTGTTCGGCGGCGCGCAGGGCATCTACGGCATTCGTCCGCTCACCTGGAAGGGCGCGCCGCTCGACACCACGCAGTGGGTCATCCTCGGCATCGTGCTGTGCGCCGCACTGCACCTGCTGCTGCGCAACCTGCTGGGCGGGCGCTTCGGGCGCGCGCTGCTGTCGCTGCAGGCGGACGAGATCGCCTCGTCTTCCGTGGGCGTGCGCGTGTACCGCGCCAAGGTCATGGCCTTCGTGGTCGCGGCCGTCACCTGCGGCATCGCGGGCGCGCTCGTGGCGCAGCAGAACCAGTACATCAACTCCGACTTCATCACCTTCCACCTGTCGATCTTCATCCTGCTGCTGGTGCTGTTCGGCGGCGCGGGCTCGATGTACGGCCCGCTGGTGGGCGCGGTGCTGCTCACGCTGACCGACGCGCTGCTGGCGCGCTGGCCTTCGGCGCAGCACTTCCTGTACGGCTTCCTGCTGCTGTTCGCGCTGTACGTCATGCCGGGCGGCGTGGTGGGCCTGTTCAACAAGTGGTTCATGAAGTCGCGCCATCGCGGCGAAGGCCCGGGCGGCAACGGCATTCCGGGCCAGATCGGCCCCGGCGGCGAAGGCGAACTGCTGGTGGTGCAGGGCGTGACCAAGTCCTATGGCGGCGTGAAGCCGGCGCAGGACGTGTCGTTTCGCCTGCAGCGCGGCCACATCCATGCGCTCATCGGGCCGAACGGCGCGGGCAAGAGCACCATGATCAACATGCTCACCGGCGTGATCGAACCCGACGCGGGCGTGATCCGCTTCCTGGGCCAGAACATCGTGGGCCAGCCGGCGCACACCATCTGCTGCCTGGGCATGGGCCGCACCTTCCAGAACCTGCGTTTGTTCGCCGACCTGTCGGTGCTCGACAACGTCATGCTGGGCCGCCACAGCCGCATGAGCAACGGCTTCCTGTCGTCGCTGGTGGCATGGCCCACCGCCGGCAAGCAGGAGCGCGCGACGCGCGAGCGTGCATTGCAGCTGCTCGACCTGGTGGACCTGGGCCACCTCGCGCACTGGCCCGCCGGCAGCCTGCCCTACGGCCTGCAGCGCCGCGTGGAACTGGCGCGCGCGCTGGCCACCGAGCCGCAACTGCTGCTGCTCGACGAACCGGCCGCCGGCCTGAACCCGCAGGAGACCGCCGAGCTGGGCGAACTGCTTCTGCGCATCGGCAAGTGCGGCGTGTCGATCCTGATGGTGGAGCACCACATGGACCTGGTGATGTCCATCTCCGACCACGTGATCGTGCTCGACTACGGCATCAAGATCGCCGAGGGCAAGCCCGCCGAGGTGCAGGCCAACCCGCGCGTGGTCGAGGCCTACCTGGGCGTGGACGACGAAGAAGAAGAGGCACTGGCCACGGCCATGCCGGCTTGAGCAGAAAGACCGAAACCATCATGCTGAAAATCGAATCGGTGAAGGTCTCGTACGGCGCCATCGAGGCCGTCAAGGGCGTGAGCCTGGAAGTGCGCGCCGGCGAGGTCGTCACCATCATCGGCGCCAACGGCGCCGGCAAGAGCACGCTGCTCAAGAGCATCGTCGGGCTGGAGCCCGTGGCCGAGGGCCGCGTGCTCATCGACGGCAACGACTGCACCCATGTGCCCTCGCACAAGCGCGTGGGCCTGGGCGTGGCGCTTTCGCCCGAAGGACGGGGCGTGTTCCCCGACCAGACGGTGCGCGAGAACCTGATGCTGGGCGCCTACTCGCGCCGCAACGACAAGGCCTTCGTGGAGAACGCCATCGAACGCGAGTTCGCGCGCTTCCCGCGCCTGAAGGAGCGCCAGCACCAGCCCTCGGGCACGCTGTCGGGCGGCGAGCAGCAGATGCTGGCCATTGCCCGCGCGCTCATGAGCGAGCCGCGCCTGCTGCTGCTGGACGAGCCCTCGCTGGGCCTGGCCCCGCTCATCATCAAGGACATCTTCGACGCCATCCGCCAGCTGCGCAGCTCGGGCCTGACCATCCTTCTGGTGGAACAGATGGCCAAGCAGGCGCTGGGCGTGGCCGACCGCGCCTACGTGCTGGAAACCGGCTGCATCACGCTCGAGGGCTCCGGGCGCGAGCTGCTCGACAACCCCAAGGTGAAGTCCGCGTACCTCGGCACGCACTGACCCATTGCTCACTCATTCCAAAGGACTGCTTCCAATGACCACCAAGAAATTCGCCAGCCACGCCGACCTCGAGGAAAAGAAGGTCTCGTTCACCCGCCTCTCGGAGAACGCCTACGCCTACACCGCCGAAGGCGACCCCAACACCGGCATCTTCATCGGCGACGAAGCCGTGATGGTGGTCGACACCCAGGCCACGCCGGCAATGGCGCAGGACGTGATCCGCCGCATCCGCGAAGTCACGCCGCTGCCCATCAAGTACGTGCTGCTGAGCCACTATCACGCGGTGCGCGTGCTGGGCGCGTCGGCCTACTTCAAGGAAGGCGCCGAGCAGATCATCGCCAGCCGCGACACCTACGACCTGATCGTCGAGCGCGGCGAGCAGGACAAGGCCAGCGAGATCGGCCGCTTCCCGCGCCTGTTCCGCAATGTCGAATCGGTGCCCGCGGGCCTGACCTGGCCCACCATGACCTTCGACGGCACCATGAGCGTGTGGCTGGGCAAGAAGCTCGAAGTCAAGATCGCGCAAGTCGGCCGCGGCCACACCAAGGGCGACACCATCGCCTACCTGGAAGACCAGAAGATCTGCTTCGCGGGCGACCTCGTCGAATACCAGAGCACCGCCTACGCCGGCGACTGCTACTTCCGCGACTGGCCCACCACGCTCGACCGCCTCGCGGGCTTCGGCTTCGAGAAGCTGGTGCCCGGCCGCGGCGCCGCGCTGGAGAACGCCGCCGACGTGCGCAAGGCCATCGCTTCCACGCGCGCTTTCATCTCCGACGTGTACACGCTGGTCAACAACGGCGTGGCCCAGGGCAAGACGCTGAACGCGATCTACAAGGAAACCGTGGCCGCGCTGCGCCCCACCTACGGCCACTGGGTGATCTTCGACCACTGCATGCCCTTCGACGTGACCCGCGCGTACGACGAGGCCACCGGTTATGTGCATCCGCGCATCTGGACCGCGGAGCGCGACATCGAGATGTGGAACGAACTCGAAGGCTGATGTGACACCCACCTCCGCCGCGCGCGCACCCGCGCCGGCACCCGGCGCGACACCCGCCGCCGTGCAGGGCTGGATGCTCCTGGCGATGGTGCTGTGGGGCGTGAACGTGTCCGCCGTGAAGGCGCTCACCACGTCCTTCGAGTCGCTGCCGCTGGCCTCGCTGCGCATGGTGGTGGCATGCCTGGCGCTGTCGGCCATCGTGCTGTGGCGCCGGGGCGGCGTGCCCGCGCTCGGCGCGCGGCAGCTTGCGGCCATGACGGGCTGCGCGTTCCTCATGGTCTACGCCAACCAGATCCTGTTCGCGCAGGGCCTGCTGCGCTCCACCGCCACCAACGGCGCGCTCATCATGGCGCTGAGCCCGCTGGTGTCGGCGCTCATGGCCGCGCTGGTGTTCCGCGAGCGCTTCACGCCCCGGCGCATGCTGGGCGTGGCGCTGGGCTTCGCGGGCGTGGCGGCCGTGGTGCTGAGCCACCCCGGCGCGGGCCTTTCGCGCGCCGGCATCGGCGACCTGATGCTGGCGCTGGCGGTGGTGAGCTTCGCCGTGGGCGGCGTGGGCGTGCAGCGGCTCGCGCGGCAGATCGATCCGCTGTCGATCAGCTGGGTGATCTACATGATCGGCACCGCCATGCTGGTGCTGCATACCTTGCTCGGCCCTTCGCGGCTGGGCACCGCCGAGCTGTTCCCCGGCGCATGGCCGTGGGCGCTGGTGCTGTTCTCCGGCATTGCCGCCACGGCGGCCGGCAACCTCATCTGGAACCGTGCGATCTCCGTCATCGGCGTGGCGCGCACGGCCGTCTTTCTCTACTGGGTGCCGGTGTTCGGCGTCGCCTTCGCGGCGCTGCTGCTGGGCGAAGTGCTGACGTGGTGGCACCTCTTCGGCTTCGTCGCCGTGATGAGCGGCACCTGGCTCGGCACGCGGCCCGCCGCGACTACCACCGCGCCCTGATTCCTGCCATTCATGTCCGACTCTCTTCCCCTGCTGTTCCAGCCTTTGCAACTGCGCGGCCTCACGCTGGCCAACCGCGTCGTCATCTCGCCCATGTGCCAGCACGCCGCCGAGCGCGGCCATGCCACGCCGTGGCACATGGTGCACCTGGGCAAGTTCGCGCTCGGCGGGGCGGGGCTGATCCTCACCGAAAGCACGGCGGTCGATCCGCGCGGGCGCATCGGCACGGCCGACCTCGGCCTGTGGAACGACAACCAGATCGCGCCGCTGAAGGCCGTGGTCGACTTCGTGCATGCGCAGGGCAGCGCCATCGGCGTGCAACTGGCGCATGCGGGCCGCAAGGCCGGCAGCGAGCCGCTGTGGGAAGGCGGCGCGGCGCTCGATGACGCGCGCATGGCCGCCGACGAAGAGCCATGGGAGCGCCTCGGGCCCAGCGCCCTCGCGGCCGGGCCGGGCTGGTCGGCGCCGCGCGCGCTCGACGCCAACGGCGTCGCCTCGGTCGTGAAGCATTTCGTCGACGCGACGCTGCGCGCCGACAAGGCGGGCTTCGACGTGGTCGAGCTGCACTTCGGGCACGGCTACCTCGTCGCGAGTTTTCTGTCGTCCAACGCCAACCACCGTGGCGACGCGCTCGGCGGCAGCCGCGACAACCGCATGTGGCTCGCGCTGGAAATCGCGCAGCGCGTGCGCGCCGCATGGCCGGCGCACAAGCCGCTGTTCTGCCGCCTGTCGGCGGTGGACGGCACGCTCGACGGCTGGAGCCTCGACGATTCCGTGGTGCTCGCGCGCGAGCTCAAGCGCTGCGGCGTCGACGTGATCGATTGCTCGTCGGGCGGCCTCACCGAAGAGACGCGCGCGCTGCCGGTGCCGCGCGGGCTGGGCTTCCAGGTGCCGTTCTCGGCGCGCATCCGGCGCGAGGCGCAGGTGCCCACGCAGGCCGTGGGAATGATCGTCGACGCCGAGCAGGCCGAAGCCGTGCTCGCCGCCGGCGACGCCGACCTGATCGCGCTCGGGCGCGAGGCGCTCTTCGACCCCTACTGGCCGCACCACGCGGCCGCCGCGCTCGGCGCGGACCCCGGCTACCAACGCTGGCCCGTGCGCCACGGCGTGTGGCTGGCCAAGCGCGCCCCGGGCCTGGCGCGTGCGCGGGCCGAAGCGGCGGCGGCATCCAACAACAACCAGGAGACAAGCACGCAATGACCGAATCGACGACGACCCCCGCCACCCTGCGCATGGGCCTGATCCGCAAGAAGCCCGACTGGACCGACGAAGCCTTCCGCAGCCACTGGCGCGACCGGCACGGCCCGCTGGTGGCGCAACTGCCCACGCTGCGCGGCTACCGGCAGAACCTGGTGGTCGACCGGCTGCAACGCGGCATCGACTTCGCGCGCGGGCCGTGGGACTTCGACGGCTTTTCGCAGCTGCGCTTCGACGCCGCCGCGCAGGCGACCCAGGCCTTCACCGACGGCGAACTGGCTACGGCCATCCGCGCCGACGAAGAGCGCTTTCTCGGCGGCCTGCACATCGTGACGGTCGCGCAGACGGAAGTGATCGCGCTGCCGCCCGAGCCCCATGGCCTGCTCAAGCGCATCTCGCTGTTGCGCCGGCCGGCCGCGCAGTCCGAGGAAGACTTCCGCC
Organism: Variovorax paradoxus; assembly: GCF_022009635.1. Lineage (NCBI taxonomy): Bacteria > Pseudomonadati > Pseudomonadota > Betaproteobacteria > Burkholderiales > Comamonadaceae > Variovorax > Variovorax paradoxus. The sequence goes on along the minus strand of NZ_CP091716.1, from coordinate 6,207,908 downwards.
GCGAATGGCGGGTGCACGCCGACCATGTGCGCCGCATGCCCGGCGTGAGCGGCTACCGCCAGAACGTGGTGACCGCGCGCGAGTTCGTGAAGGGCACGCCCTGCGGCTACCCCGAGCTGCCGATCGACGGCATCGTCGAGCTGTGGTTCGAGAACACCGACACGCTGAACGCCGCCTTCGCGTCGCCGCAAGGGCAGGTGACGATGGCGCATGCGCTCACCTTCCTGGCGGAGATCACGGCGTTCGTGGTGGAAGAGCACCGGGTGGTGTGAGCCCCCCGGGGCTCCGCGCTCAGAAGTTCTTCAGCGTGTCCAGCTGCAGCTGCGTCAGGCCGCGCTGGTAGAGAACGTCGGTGCGGAAGTTCGCGGCAATCGCGGCGGCCTGCGTGTCCACATCGGTGGCGCGGGCCGCGATGCTCGTGGCGCCGAACCAGGTGTTCGTGCCCGTCAGGATCAGGAAGTTGGCCAGCGTGACCGTGCCGCCGGCCGGCACCGTGATGTTGAAGTCCACCGTCACCGTGTTCCTGCCGTCCCGTGAGTTGAGCATCGAGGCGGAGCTGTAGTCGACGCCGTCTGCCGTGCCGAAGACGATGCCCGCGTCGCGGCCCAGGCCGTAGCCGTCCCACACCGACACCGCCTTCTGCGGCGCACTCGCCGGTGGGTAGATCACGCCGGCGCCGTCCGAGCCGAGGAAGCTGACATACGTCACCTTTGCCGTGATGGACGACGCCGTGGGGTTGTGGAAGGTGTCCGTCATGCGCCCCCACGACTGGTTGGGCTGAGCGTAGAAGGTGCGCTGGACTTCGAGCTTGTTCAGCGTCCTGGTAGCGGAGCGGATGTTCTGGACGCCTCGCGTCGGCGACACGGTCCAGCCGGACAGGCCGGCGCTGAAGTCGCCGTTGACGATGAAGCTCCGGGAGCGGGGCGCGCTGTCGTCCACCGACACCATCTCGATCGACGTGCCCTGGCCGCAGTTGCACTGCTCGAACGACAGCACGACCACCTGGCCGGCAAAGTCCGTCAGATCGGCGGGCTGCCCCCATGTGTTCGAGTTGCCCGTGCTGTCGACTTTGAAGAGGGTTCGGAGCTCCTTGCCGCTGGTGTCGCGCAGCACGACCTGCATGAAGGCCGGCTCCGGAGGGTCAATGACGTCGTCGCCGCTGCCGACGAAATTGCCACGCAGCGCGCCCCACTTGCCGGTCCACTGGACGTTCACCGGGGCCACGGCTTGCCGCAGGTCCAGGGTCTGCTGCAGCCGTGCGTCGGGCACGGCATGCAGAAACGCCGCAAAGCCGTTCGACTGGAACTGTGGGTTGTCCGTGATCGAGACGATCTTCAGGCCGTCGGCCGCCGTCATCTCCGGGCCCAGCGGCGTCAGTTCCTTGAACTTCTGGTCGCCGTCGAACCCGGCCGAACTCCTGCCGACTCTCACGCCCAATGCCAGCGCACCCGCGAACTGGCTTTTCCAGCCGTCCCCGATGCAGAAGTCGGGCCGCAGGTCCCAGAAGTTCGCCTGGCCGGGGCCTACAGCTGCGTTGAGGGTTCTGTCTTCAGTCTCGATGCTCTGCGTGAGGATCGTCGATGCGGGCAACAGGGTCGGCGTTGCAAGCTCGGGGCCGGCCGGCGGTGCCGGTGGATTGGGTGCGGGCGGTACCGGCGGTTGCGGCGCGGGCGGTAGCGGCGCGGAAGGCTCGCCCGGGGCGGGCGCGGGCGACCCACCGACCGGAGGAAAGGCGAAGCCACCGCCGCCTCCGCTGCCACCGCCACCGCATCCGCTCAATACCGCGATGCCCACCGCGCTGAGCGCAAACCTTCTCCGATCCATGATCGATCTCCTCGTTGCTTCTTCTGAAGACAGTTCCAAAGCGGCGCGCCGATTGCGGCCGCGAGGCGCCGATTGAAACGGCTTCCACGCCATCGGACCATCACCGAAATCAGGTAGGGAAGGGGCCGGCCGCCGCACCGAATAACCCGTTCATGGGATTGACGCTGACGGCGCTGTCGCGACACTGGACCCGCCAAAAAAAACAATCCATGGACACGCCCGCCCGCATGGCGCCAGGCAGTTCCAGAGCACCCGCGTACCCTTGACCTCACATCCAATTTCCGTCGACCTGAAGGGCGGCTGGTCTTGCTCGTTCCACTTCAAGCAGGGCGTCAGCGGCGGCTATGCCGGCGTGGCCGAAATCGCGCTGGACGGCCTGCGGCATGGCGAGCTGGTGATCATGGACCAGCCCTCGCTCGACGCCGCCGTGGCACGGGTGAAGCTGCGCGCGAGCCAGTTCGTCAGCGTGCGCTCGGAGGGCGGGGCGCACAAGCCTTGGCGGCAGCGTGCCGAAGCGCAAAAGTAATATCGGCCTTCGACAAAAACACCGGAGCATCAGGCATGGGGCGCATCTTCTTCTTGGCCATGGTCATGGCCACCGTCGCCTGCACGGCATCGGCCCAGACGCGCAAGCCGTTTCCGCCCGGCGTGGTGGGCGTGCTGCGCATCGACGCCGGCACCGAATACGTGTTTCTCGACCGACCCACCACCGTGGGCGGCGCATGCAAGGGCTGGAAGGCGGTGTCGATTCAGGCGCCCGGCCCGGCGGGCTCGGGCTTGACCAACATCATGTGCTGGAAAGAATCGAACGGCCAGTTGCTCACCGCGACCGAAGCCAAGGTCACGCCGCAGATCGCGTCGATGGACCTGATTCGCTGACGAGGCTGCCCGTCAGGCCGGCAGCAGGCGGTCTTCGGGCGTTGCCGCCAGCAGCACCTTGCGGGCGGGCAGCCATTGCGCATCGCGCGCGTCTTGCGCCGCCTCGCCGTCGCCCGGCAGCACGAACTGGCTGATCAGCGCGTCGAGGCTGTGCGCCTGGTCGCGCAGGCCTTGCGACGCGGCGGCCGACTCTTCCACCAGCGCAGAGTTCTGCTGCGTCATGCGGTCCAGCCGCGAGACGGCGGTGTTGATCTGGCCGATGTCGCGCGTCTGCGCATGCGTGGCCTCGGTGATGTCGTTCACCGTGCCCGCCACCTGCTGGATCGACGCCATGATGCGGCCCATCGTCTGGCCCGCGCTGTCGGCCAGTTGCGTGCCGGCCTCGATGCGCTGCACCGAGTTCTCGATCAGGCCCTTGATCTCGCGCGCCGCCGCCGCGGAACGCGTGGCCAGTTGCCGCACCTCCGCCGCCACCACCGCGAAGCCCCGGCCCGCTTCGCCGGCGCGCGCGGCTTCCACCGCCGCGTTGAGCGCAAGGATGTTCGTCTGGAACGCGATGCCGTCGATCACGCCGATGATGTCGGCCATCTTGTGCGACGCGCGGTGAATGTCCTGCATCGTGCCGACCACCTGCGACACCACCTCGCCGCCCTGCGCAGCCACCGTGGCGGCGGCGCCCGCCATCTGCTCCGCGCGGCCCGCGGCCTCGCTCGACTGCGCCACGTTGCGCATCACCAGCTCCAGCGCGGCGGCCGTCTGCTGCAGGCTCGACGCGGCTTCTTCCGTGCGCGACGAGAGTTCCGAATTGCCCTGCGCCATGTCGCCCGCGGCCACGCGCACGTTCTGCACCGACTCGCGCACGCGCTCGACCAGTTCGCGCAGCGCGCCCTGCATCGCGCCCAGCGCCTGCAGCATCTGCCCTGCCTCGTCGCGCGAGTGGCCCGCGATGTCCTGCCGCAGGTCGAGGCTGGCCACGCGTTGCGCCGTTTCGCCGGCCGCGCGGATCGGCCTGCTGATGCTGCGCACCAGCCACTGCGCCAGCACCGCGCCCACCAGCAGCGCCGCCGCGCAGAACACCACCAGCGCCAGCCGCGCCGAGGCGCTCAGGCCGTCGATGCGGGAGTCTGCAGCGTCGATGGCGTCGCGCTGCGCCTGCGCGAGCTTCGACACCGCCGCCAGCAGCGCGGCCGAGCCCGGCTGGAAGCGCTGCGAATAGACATTGCGGATGCGCTCCGTCAGGCCCGAGTCGCGCGCCGCGATCAGCTCTTTCACGGTCGCCTTGAAGTCGGTGCCCGCGGCTTCGATCTGCGCGAGCAGCGCGCGGTCGGGCGCGGACTTCAAGCGCTCGTCGACCTGCTGCATCAGCTCGTTGTATTGCTTTTCCGTCGCCTGGATGTCGGCGGCCAGGATCTCACCGACCTCGGGCTCGGAGCTCAGCGCCATCGCCTTGTAGCGCTCGGCGTTGATCGCCTGCAGGCGGTAGGCGTCGACCACCAGGCGTTCCGACACGCCGTTCTGCTGGATGGCCTCATGCGTGGCGTCGTTCACCTTCGCCAGCGACCAGATGCCGATGCCCGAGCCCGCGAGGGTCAGCAGCAGCACGACGCTGAAAGTGGCCAGCAGCCGGCGGCCGAGGATGTTGCGGGAGCGGGGAGTGCGTGGGTCGGTGGCGGAAGTCACGAGGGGGGCTGCAATGAAGAAGGCTGGGAACGTTCCCGTGCCCGATTGGAGCCGTGCCGCGTTACCAGTAATTAACAGTTGGTGCCGCAGGGCTTTGCGGCCTTGTTTTCTTCATCTTTTCTTCAGCGTGCGATAGCCGCGAGTGCAGCGCCGGCGATGGACGGGCTCAGGGAACACGAGCAGGTGCTTGCGGCGCGGCCGATGTTAGTTTCGAGAAATCCCCGCCGCGCCATAGGTCGCCGGCCGCCAGTGAACCCCATCGTGAAAGATTCGACGTGAGAGTTCTGCTCGCCTGTCTCTTGCTTTGCGCCACCTCGACAGCGCTTGCCCAGCCGCCCGTCTACCGCTGCGAAACCGGCGGAAAGGTCAGCTACTCCGACGCGCCTTGCGTGGGTGGCAAGACCGTCGACGTGACGCCGACGCAAGGCATGGACAAGATGGGCGGCACATCGCGCAAGGGCGCTGAGGTGCAGCGCGAGGAGTTTCGCAAGTCGATGGACACGGCCTTCCGGCCGCTCACCGGAAAGTCGCATGAGGACATGAATGTCCTGCGGCACCGCGTGAACCTGCCGGCCGGCGTTCAAGCCCGCTGCGATACGCTCGATGGGCAGATTGCCGAATTGCAGGGCGACGTGGCGCGAACGAGCGGTGCGGAGAAGGGTCGCGCGGAGGTCGCGTTGTACAAGGCCCGGAAGTCTTTCTTCGACCTGAAATGCTGAGCCGCTCGATCATGTGGCGCGCGGCGTTGCTGTTCGCGCTTGGCGCATGCGCGTTGGCCTTCAACGCCGTTGCCGCGAACTACCCCTGCTCGGGAAGCAAGGGCGGTGTGTCGCATTGCTCCGGCGAGTTGTTCGTGTGCAATGACGGCTCGATCAGCGGATCGAAGAAGGTTTGCACGGGGCCGCAGGGCGGCGGGGGCGCGGTGCGCAACTTGCTGGCACCGCAGCCGCCCGCCGGCACCGGCGATTGCTCTTGCAGATCGGGGCGCATATGCACCGGGCCGCGCGGCGGGCAGTACTGCCTGAGCGACAGCGGGGCGAAGAGCTACGTGCGGCGTTGAGCGATCGGCCTGTGCTGCCTACCGCTCTCGCGGGATGCAGACCTGAATCAGGTTCATCACTTCTCTTGCCAATTCCGAAGCGAGCCAGAACACGTTGCCGCGATGTTCTGGCCCTGCGTCTTCCTGCTGCGGCGGGCCGTTGCCGTGGCAATAGCAGAGCAGCGAATAGAGCTGCGTGCTCTTTTCCTCCAGGAGCGTCACGGCGTCGGGTGGGGCGTCGGCGTGAGCTAGGGGCGTGGAGGGGCGGGCTATATTCCGGGTAGCCATTTGGGGTGCTTCCTTTCGAAAGTTGGGCACTTCACTTGGTCAGACGGCTGGGGTGTTGACGCATCCCGGCCGTCGCCTTTTGGGACCTCGCATTTGCATCGATGCGGCTACGCGCCGATGACCCGCTGCGAGGTGGTGCGGTTCAATCGTTCAGGTGCTTGAGGGGGTTGCGCTCCTTGCCCACTTGGTGGGGTGTTGGGGGACGAGGGCGTTTACTTTAGAGAGGAACGGGGCTGTTCAGGCAACGGGAAATGCCCAGTAGTTCTCGGATTGCGCGGGTATGTGCGGCAGGCCTCGTTGGGACACAAATTGCTGACCTTGTCGGTAGTCGAAATGTGCTTTGACCTCGCCTATCAGCCAGCAGTCCACAACGGAGGTCGGTTTCGGTGTGACCTGCAGGCAGTTTCAGCAATTTGACGGAATAGGCATTCTTGAAGGCGGCCAATACGGCCTCGCCGTGAACTTGCGTCAGCGCTGCCGACACTTTTGGGGACGTCAGCACAGCTTGCACGAACGCGCCCAGGTGGAACGGTAAAAACTTGCGTTCGTCAGCTCTTTTGGCCCGGGTCAGGATGATGACGCTGTGAGTCCGGGGCAGTTGTGTCGGCAACGTCTGGCCAAAAAAAAACCTGTTGAGAATCAACAGGTTTCTGGTGCCTTCGACAGGAATCGAACCTGTATCTGAGTCTTAGGAGGACCCCGTTCTATCCATTGAACTACGAAGACGGAGGGTGGCGGCCCGCACTTTACCAGCTTGGCAGCGCGCCTTCCCCGGACCGGACTTCAATCGGTCAGTCGTACTTCACCGTATAGATCAGATCCAGCCCGCTCGTCTGCCCCGCCTGCCCCCGCAGCGTGAGCTTGGTGGTCAGGTCGTAGAAGATGAACAGCGTGCCGAAGGTCCCGCCGATGCTGCGCTCGTAGGTGATGTAGAAGTCCTTCGACAGCCGCTTGCCCAGCGTCACCGCCGATTCGCGCAGGTCGCCGCCGCTGCCCGGGCCCTTGAAGCCCAGTTCGTCCAGCCCGAAGCGGCTGGCCAGGCTGCCGCCGGAGCCGCTGCCGCCGATCTTGCCCAGCAGCGACAGCGCCGCCTGCTGCAGCAGCGCCGATTCGCCGCCGCTGGTGGCGGATGCGCGGCCCAGGATCACCCATGACAGGGTTTCGGCGTCCGACAGGGCGGGCTCGGAATACAGCTTCACGCGCGGCGACTGCGCGGTGCCGGTGATCTGCACGCCCGCGCGCTGCGACAGGTTCGGGCGAATGGCCAGGATGTCCAGCGCGGGGTTGTCGAAGGGGCCGTTGAAGCGGGCCACGCCGGTTTCCACGTCGAGCTGCTGGCCGTAGGCGCGGTACTGGCCCTTCACGGTCTTCACTTCGCCGGTGATGCGCGGCGGGGCGTTCAGCCGGGTGCTGCGGATTTCCAGGTCGCCTTCCAGGCGGGTGGTGATGCCGCGGCCCTGCACCGCGAAGTCGTCGCCCAGGTCGAAGTTGACGACGATGTCCGGCGGCTTGGCGGTCTGCGGTTTCGCGGCCTGGGCATCGGCGCGCTCGGATTCGCGTTTCGCCGCCTCGGCCGCCTCGCGGTCCTTGGCGGCGGAGCGCACGACCACGTCGCTGCCCAGGCTGGGCGCGGTTTCGTCGGGCAGGATGATGACCGCGCGGTCGGTCTTGAGCTTGCCTCGCACGGTGAACTGGCCGTTGTCCAGCTTGGCCTGCAGGTCGCCCGAGAGCGTGACTTGCCGGTCTGTGCGCACCAGCACGCGCAGCGCGCGCAACTGGCCCTGCATGGCCATGCGCACGCCCGATGCAGTGCCGCTGGCCGGGCCCCAGCTGAGGTCGCCGGTGGCCGACAGCGTGCCGCCGTCGGAGCGGGCCTCGCTGGCGGCGGTGCTGCGGTTGCCGCTCTGGCCGGCAATGCGCGCGGAGCTGCCGGCGCCGCCCTTGAGCGTGAATTCGGTGATCTCCACGCGCTCGCCGTTCAGCGATGCGCGCAGCCGCCCGTCGCGCAGGTCCAGGCCTTCGACCGGCGCGCGCAGCGCGAGCTTGTCGGCGCCCAGGGTGCCGTTCCAGCGCGGCACGGCGCGGTTGCCCGACAGGGTGGCGGCGGCGTCGAGCGTGCCGGCAATGCGCCAGCCCGGCGGCGCGAGCATCGACCACACGCCCAGGTTGGGCAGGCTGGCCTTGATGGTGCCGCCCAGCGGCGCGTCTGGCGCCCATTGCCAGCCGCCGGCGCGCTGCTGCACGCGGGTGTCGATGTCGGCGTTGATCTTGCCGGCGCGTTCGCTGTCCCATGTCAGGCTGGCGCGCACGGCGTCGCCTTGCGCGTCGAGCCGCAGCTCGGCCTGGCGCAGGCCGGCCGGGGTGCTGGGCGCTTCCACGCCGTTGGGGGCGGTGGCGGAGTTCATGGTGCGTTCGCTGGCGGTGCCCGTGCCGGTGCTCACGATGCGCGTGACCAGCGCGGCCTCGCCGGCCTGCACGCGGATGTCGCCGCTCTGGCGCGCGAGGCGGGCCTTGGCGCGCAGGGTGTCGCCGGCGTCGATGTCCCAGTCGCCGTCGAACATCAGGTCGCCGCTGATGCCGTATTCGCCCAGCGTGGTGTTGGCGCCGAGCGCGCCGGCCCATGCCATGGGCAGGCCCTGCAGCTGGCCCTTGGACTGCACGCGGAACACCCGGTTGGGCGCCGCGCCGCTCTGGCTGAAGCGCAGCGGCTGCCAGTCGATGCGCACGGTGCCGGGCACCGGGCCGCGCAGGGTGGCCGCGGCGGCGGAGGCTTCGATGTCCAGCCGCGCGGCGTTGCCGCTGGTGCTGCGGATGGTGGCCGTCACTTCGCGGCTCAGCTCCAGCACCCAGGGGGCGCTGCCGGGGCTGACGCTGTCCTGGGCCTGCAGGCGCAGGCTGGCGAGCGCCGCGCGCCATTGGTCGTTGCCCGCGAGGCCGCCGCTGGCGCGGGTGTCGATGGTGATTTTCTGGGTGCCGGTGGTGGCTTCGCCCTGCAGCGTGAGGCTGGCTTGCGCGAGGCTGCCGGCGAGTTCGGCGCGCAGGCCGTTCAGTTGCACGGCGGTGGCTGCGCCGCCGGGCTCGGAGGCCGGCAGGTGCAGGTCGAGGCGGGGCACGCCGAGCATGGCCTTGAGCGTGGGCTCGGCGGTGCCGCGCTGTGCCGGCGCGGTCGCGTTCTGCAGGCGGCGCTGGATGGTCTGCCAGCCGCCCTGCCAGTTCGCGTCCAGCTTGGCCGAGCCCTTGGCGCTGGCGTTCGCGAACACGTTCGACAGCCCCGGCAGGCCCTGCACCCAGCGCTGCACGGCGTCGGCGTCGTCGATGCTGGCCTTGATGTCGCCGCTGCCCGCGGTGGGCGCGATACGGCCTTCGACCTGCGCGCTGCCGCCCGGCAGCACCAGGCTGAGCTTGCCGCTGCCGGCCTGGTCGGCCACGCGCACCTGCAGCTTGCCGTCGATGCTGGCGCGCTGGGCTTCGATGCGCAAGGTGCGCAGGTCGAGCACCTGGTCTTTCCACTGGCCCTGGGCCAGCGCGCGGTCGAGCGCGAAGCCGGGCAGCGCCTTGCTGCCGGCGCCGCCTTCGGCGCGCAGCGCGGCGTCGAAGCTGATGGTGCTTTCTTTCTGCTCGGCCTTGAGCGTGCCGCTCACGGGCGCGCCGGAAAGCTCGGTGTACAGCGCGCCGGGCCGCACGCCGCGCACGGTGGCCTGGGCCTGCCACGGGGCGGGCGCGGGGCTCCACTTGCCGGCCGCGTCGATGCGCCCGCCGCCCGCGCGCACGGTGGCTTCGGGAATGGTCCAGCTGGTGCCGTCGAAACCCACGCGGGCCTGCACCTGTTCGACCGGGAGTTTTTCTTCGTCCCACGGGCCGGCCACGCTGTTGCGGATGTCGGCCGATGCCTTCCATGCGGCCGGGCCGGTGTCGGCGTCGGGCGTGAGTTCGACGGTGCCGGTGAGCCGGGTTTCCGGCGCGCCGGGCCACAGGCTGGAGGCATCGACGTTGCGCAGGTCGGCCTTGGCATCGATCACCGGCTGAGGCAGCCACGGCGCGATCTGCGCCTGCAGCCTGGCTTCCATCGGGGCGTCGGGGCTTTCCTCGGCAGGCTTGAGTTCGGCGGCCACCTGCAGGCGGGCTTCGGTGCCGGTGAGCGTGCCCTTGACGGTGGCTTCGGCCAGCACGTCGATGTCGTGGTCTTCGGCCAGCGGGGCCTTCACGCGGCCGTTGAGCGAGGCGTCGATCGCCATCGGCGCGGGGCCCTGCAGCTTGACGCGCGCGCTGTAGTGGCCGTCGGCAATGTCCACACCCTTCACTTCGAGCGCGTGCTCGGCGGCCTTGTAGCTGTAGCTGCCCGACAGGTTGAGCGCCTGCAGCGCGGGCGGGCCGGCCCAGCGCACTTCGTCGATGCGGAAGGGCACGTCGACATCGACCGGCAGCGCCAGCTGCTGCAGCGGCTCGGTGGGCTTGTCGCTCGGCGGGCCGCGCTTTTCGATGAGCACCTGCTTGGCATGCACTTCGCCGAGCTGCACCTTGCGCTGGAACAGCGGCGCGAGCTGCCAGCCGATGGTGGCGTCGTTTACTTCGACGGCGATGCTCTCGCTCTGGTACTTGAGCCAGCCGATGCGGCCGCCGGTGCGCAGCGAGCCGGTGACGTCGCGGCTCTCCAGCGTCTGACCGGCGGGCAGGCGCTGCGCCGCCTGCGCGAGCGCGAAGGCCAGCGACTTGTTAGAGCCCAGCCACCACCACGCGCCCGCGCCCAGCAGCAGCACGGCCACGAAGAGGCCGAGCACCGTCCATGCGAAGGCGCGCAGCGCGCGGCGCGTGCGCGAGCGCTTGACGACGGCGGGCGTCTGCGGGGTCGCGGGATCGGTGTTGTTGGCGTCGTTCTGCATCGACAGGCAATCAGAAGGTGAAGCCGAGACGGAAGTGCAGGCGGAATCTCTTGCTGTCCACGCCGTAGGCGAGGTCGGCCTGCACCGGCCCCACCGGGCTGCGCCAGCGCGCGCCCACGCCCACGCCCACCTTGGGCTTGAGTTCCGCGGGCTTGTCGGCCACGGCGCCGGCATCGACGAACACCACGCTCTCCCAGTCGGTGAGCTTGTTGTTGTAGACGACGGGGCGTTGCCACTCGACGCTCGCCACGCCCAGGTAGCGGCCGGCCACGGTGGTGCCGTCGGGGCGCACGGTGCCGATCTGCTTGTAGCTGTAGCCGCGCACGGTGGTGTCGCCGCCGGTCAGGAACATCAGGGTGGACGGGATCTGCGCGCTGTCCTTGGCCGCCACCGCGCCGCCTTCGAGCCGCAGTTGCAGGCGGCTGCGGCGCGCGTTGGTTTCCTTGTCGTCGCTCGAGCCCAGCGGCAACACGCCGAGCCAGCGCGCGTAGGTGCGTGTGAAGGGCGTCTGCATGCCGGTGAGCGTGTAGCCCGCCGCCACTTCGAGCGCAATGCCGAAGCCGCGCGAGGGCGCGGAGTTGTTGTCGAAGTAGCGCCCGGTCCAGCCCCAGTTGGCGGTGACGGCGGAGGCCGAGGGGGGCGCGTTGGTGCCGCGGTTCTGCGCGTAGTCGTACTGCAGGAAGTAGCTGCGGTCGATGTGGTCGCTCGACTTGTTGCGCCCCCCGCGCAGGCGTCCGCTGTCGACCACGTAGCTGCCCGACTGCTCGCTCTTGAGTTCCGCGCCGGAGAACCAGCGCCAGCCGTGGTCGTCGGGAATGGCGTTGAGCTCGGTGCTCAGCGACTTGATGTCGCGGTCCACCGACAGCCGCGATACCGCGCGCCAGCCGAGCAGCGGCACCTGGTTGTGGATGTGATCGACCGACAGGCGCGGGCCGTTGTCGGTGGTGAAGCCGGCGCCCAGCACCACCTTCTGCAATGGCGCTTCGCGCAGTTGCGCGATGACGGGCGCGGCCAGCGGGTTGCCGCTTTCGGTGTCGAGCGTGAGGAACACCGAGTCGTAGTAGCCGCTGCTGGCCAGGCGCTGCTGCGCGTCGAGCAGCTTCTGCTGGTCGTAGTCCTGCCCGCTGGGCAGGCGCGCGATGCGGCGTGCGCCGTCGGGGTCGTAGCGTTGGATGCCGCGCAGCACCAGCGGGCCGAACTTGTAGGCCGGGCCCGACTGGTAGGTGACGCTCAGGCGCGCCTCGTGGCGGTCGGCATCGACCTCGGCGCGGCTGATCTCGATGTTGCCCGTGGGAAAGCGCTTGGCCGTGAGGCTGCGCAGCGCGGTGGTCTTGGCCTCGTCCCACGCCTGCTGCGTGAAGGGCTGGCCCGCGCGCAGCGCCCAGGCGGTTCGGATCGAATCGCGCTGGGCCTCGGCAGTGGCGTCGTCGGCAATCGGGCCGCCGTAGCTGATCTGCACGTTGCTCACCTTGGTGAGCTCGCCGGGCGAGACGGTGATGACGATCTCGCGCGGGGCCTTGGCGCCCTGCGGCGTTTCGTTGAGCTCGAGCGTCAGCGTGGGCGTGAAGTAGCCGAGGGTGCCCAGCAGCTCGCGGGCGTTGGCTTCGGCGGCCACCATGAGGCGGGATATTTCGGTGGCGCCGAGGTCGTCGAGCTCGCGGTAGCGCTGGATCTCGAGGTGCAGCTTGAGATAGTCGCGCACGGCCTCGGGGCCGCGCACGTCGACGGTGAAGGCGTCGCGCTTGTCTGCCTTGTCCTTCTTGTCGTCGCTGTTCCTGTTGTCTTTGGTGGTATCCGCGGTGCTGTCGCCGCGCACGAGACCGGCCACGGGCTTGCCTTCGGACGCATCTTTCTTCGGCAGCAGGCTGCAGCCTTGCAGAAGCAGGACGCCGGAAAAAAGCAAAGCCGGCCACCACGCCGGCAAGGAAACTGGAACCACCCTGACCATGGGCGGATTCTGACAGCAAGCCCGGCCGGTTCCTGAAGGCCCCGCCAGATCGCCGGCTTCGTCCTACTTACTTGGACAGCATGCGCATGGCTTCTTCGAGGCCGCGCAAGGTCAGCGGATACATCCTGTTGGACATGAGCTGCTGCATCACCGCGATGCTCTGGCGGTACTGCCACACGCCCTGCGGCTCGGGGTTGATCCACGCGAACTTGGGGAAGGTGTGCGTGAGGCGCTGGATCCACTCGGCGCCGGCCTCTTCGTTGTTGTACTCGACGCTGCCGCCGGGCTGCAGGATCTCGTAGGGGCTCATGGTCGCGTCGCCGACGAAGATGAGCTTGTAGTCCTTGTTGTACTTGCGCAGGATGTCCCAGGTCGCGAACTTCTCGGAGAAGCGGCGCTTGTTGTTCTTCCACATGAAGTCGTACACGCAGTTGTGGAAGTAGAAGAACTCCAGGTGCTTGAACTCGGTCTTCACGGCCGAGAACAGCTCTTCCACGCGCTGGATGTGCTCGTCCATGGTGCCGCCCACGTCCATCAGCAGCAGCACCTTGACGTTGTTGTGGCGCTCGGGCCGCATCTTGATGTCGAGAAAGCCTGCGTTGGCCGCGGTCGAGTGGATGGTGTCGTCGAGGTCCAGCTCTTCGTCGTGGCCCTCGCGCGCGAACTTGCGCAGCCGGCGCAGCGCCACCTTGATGTTGCGCGTGCCCAGCTCCTGCGTGTCGTCGTAGTCCTTGTAGGCGCGCTGGTCCCACACCTTCACGGCGCTCTTGTTCTTGCCCGCGCCGCCGATGCGTATGCCCTGCGGGTTGTAGCCGCCGTTGCCGAAGGGCGAGGTGCCGCCGGTGCCGATCCACTTGCTGCCGCCTTCGTGGCGTTCCTTCTGCTCCTCGAAGCGCTTCTTGAGCGTTTCCATGAGCTCGTCCCAGCCCATCTTCTCGATCTTGGCTTTCTCTTCGGCCGTGAACTCGCGCTCCAGCGTCTTCTTGAGCCAGTCGAGCGGCACTTCCTTGGTGAAGTCGGTGAGCATCTCCACGCCCTTGAAGTAGGCGGCGAAGGCACGGTCGAACTTGTCGTAGTGCTTCTCGTCCTTCACGAGCGCGGTGCGCGAGAGGTAGTAGAAGTCGTCGATGCCGTAGGCGCCGTCGGAGTTGGGGCCGACCACGTCGGCCTGCAGGGCCTCCAGCAGCGTGAGGTATTCCTTGACCGACACCGGCAGCTTGGCCGAACGCAGCGTGTAGAAGAAGTCGATGAGCATGGAGCGCTCCTTGTGTGTCTGTCTGTCAGCCGCGCGGCTTGTCGAGCAGGTACAGCAGCTGTGCCTTGACCTCGGGCCATTCGCCCGCGCGCAGGCTGTACATGACGGTGTCGCGGATGGTGCCGTCGCGGCGCATCGCATGGCCGCGGATCACGCCGTCTTTCTTCGCGCCCAGACGCTCGATGGCGCGCTGCGACGCGAAGTTGAAGTTGTCGGTGCGCCAGCCCACGGTGTTGCAGCCCAGCACGTCGAAGGCATGCGTGAGCAGCAGCAGCTTGCAGGTGGTGTTGACGTGGGTGCGCTGGCAGTGCGCGGCGTACCACGTGTAGCCGATCTCCACGCGCTTCACCGTCGGCAGGATGTCGTGGAAGCTGCTGGTGCCCAGCACCTTGCCGCTGGCGGCCTCGGTCACCGCGAAGGCGAAGCGGTCGGGCGTCTTCAGCGCGGTCTCGATGTAGGCGCGCGTGTTCTCGGGCTCGGGCACGGAGGTGACGCGCAGCTTCCACAGCTCGCCGTCGGCGGCCGCGGCGCGCAGGCCGTCTTCGTGTTCGAGCGACAGCGGCACCAGCGCGAGGTCGCGGGCCTTCAGCGTGACAGGTTCGACGAACGCCATCTTTTCTCCGACTCTGTTCGAGCTTGTATGGGTGTCAGCCGCGCGGGTCGCCGTACTTGTGCACGTACCAGGCGCGCGCGGCCTGCGCGCCGGCGCCACCGCCCAGGCCGATCAGCGCGATGCCGAAGAGCTCGCGCTTGTTGTACTCGCCGCTGCCGAAGGCATCGAGGCCCAGCAGCAGCCCGAGCCCGCGGCCCAGCATCGCGCCCACCATGAACATCACGGCCTGGGCAATGCCCAGCTTCATGAGCTGCTTGGTGGAGTGTTTTTGTCCGCTCATGGGGTCAGCGGTTGTTGCGTTGCATGAAGACGAGCTTCTCGAAGAGCGTCACGTCCTGTTCGTTCTTGAGCAGCGCGCCCACCAGCGGCGGCACGGCGACCTTGTCGTCCTTGCTCTGCAGCGCCTCGAGCGGAATGTCTTCGGCCACCAGCAGCTTGAGCCAGTCGAGCAGCTCGGAAGTGGAGGGCTTCTTCTTCAGGCCGGGCAGATTGCGCACGTCGTAGAAGGTCTTCATCGCGGCGGTGAGCAGCTCCTGCTTGAGGCCGGGGAAGTGCACCGCGACGATGTGCTTCATCGTCTCCGCGTCGGGGAACTTGATGTAGTGGAAGAAGCAGCGGCGCAGGAAGGCGTCGGGCAGTTCCTTCTCGTTGTTCGAGGTGATGAACACCACGGGCCGGTGCTTGGCGCGGATGAGCTCGCGCGTCTCGTAGCAGTAGAACTCCATGCGGTCGATTTCGCGCAGCAGGTCGTTCGGGAATTCGATGTCGGCCTTGTCGATCTCGTCGATCAGCAGCGCCACCGGCTGGTCGGCCGTGAAGGCCTGCCAGAGCACGCCCTTGACGATGTAGTTGTTGATGTCGCTGACGCGTTCGCCGCCGTCCAGGTCCTTGAGCTGCGAGTCGCGCAGGCGGCTCACGGCGTCGTATTCGTACAGGCCCTGCTGTGCCTTGGTGGTCGACTTGATGTGCCACTGCAGCAGCGGCAGGCCCAGCGACTGGGCCACTTCCTCGGCCAGCATGGTCTTGCCCGTGCCGGGCTCGCCCTTGACGAGCAGCGGGCGCTTGAGGGTGATGGCCGCGTTGACGGCGAGCATCAGGTCTTGCGTGGCGACGTAGTTGTCGGAGCCCTGGAATTTCATGAGTGAGATGAGTGGGACGAAGGCTGGGGTGGAGAAAAGAACACACTCGATCTGCGTCGTGCGGCCTCAGGGTTGGCCTGCACAGGGTTCCAGGGGACCCCTGCATATAATCGAATGTTGATCCGAAAAACTGTACTCTCCACGAGATTGTGCGCGCAAAATGAACAAGTTGTTGACCACGATGTTTGCCCTTGCTGTCGCTTGCGTGACGGTCTCGGCTGAAGCCCAACAAGTCACTGGCAAGGCCCAGGACGGAGCAAAGAAGGTAGCCATGTGCGTGGGCTGCCACGGCATCATCGGCTACCAGGCCAGCTTCCCGGAGATTCACAAGGTGCCGATGATCGCTGGCCAGAGCGCCACCTACATCACGGCCGCGCTCACCGCGTACAAGGGCGGCGACCGCAAGCACCCCACCATGCGTGCCATTGCCGACACGCTCACCGAACAAGATATCGCCGACCTCGCGGCCTACTACAGCCAGCTCGGCCTGAAGGACGGCGGCGCACCGCCCGCCACGCTGGCCAAGGCCACGCCCGCCAACGTCGAGGCGCTCATCACCCGCAACGCCGACAACAGCTGCACCAAGTGCCACGGCGCCAACTTCAACACGCCCAACGACGGCACCGTGCCCAAGCTGGCCGGCCAGCATGCCGACTACCTGTTCGTCGCGCTCAAGTCGTACC
This sequence comes from Variovorax paradoxus, assembly GCF_022009635.1. Lineage (NCBI taxonomy): Bacteria > Pseudomonadati > Pseudomonadota > Betaproteobacteria > Burkholderiales > Comamonadaceae > Variovorax > Variovorax paradoxus. Next base: position 6,191,680 of record NZ_CP091716.1, on the reverse strand, counting down.
GCGTGAAGAACAATCCGCACCTCGGCCGCTCGAACGCGGTGATGGGCCAGCAGGTCGAAGAGAAGAAGTTCACCACGGCCGAGCTCAAGACGCTGGCCACCTACATCAGCTCGCTGCCTGGCGAACTGAAGACCGTGCCCGAGTCGCGCATCCACCACGGCGCCGAATAAGCAGCGTTGCCGCAAAACAAAAATGCCCGCTGCGAGCGGGCATTTTTTTGTCCGGGATTTCCCGGAGATCAGATGTCGAAGAAGGCCGTCTCGTCCGCGCCCTGCATGCGGATGTCGAAGCGGTAGGTCACGGCACCGCCGTGCTCCACGCGCTCGGCGACCAGCGTCTGGCGGCGCTCGGCGGGCACGCTGTTGAACACGGCGTCCTTCGCGTTGGCCGGCGCCTCGTCGCTGAAGTACACGCGCGTGAAAGCATGCAGCAGCAGGCCGCGCATCAGCACGATCACGTTGATGTGCGGTGCTTCGCCGGGTGACTCGGCGCCGGGCTTGACGGTGTGGAACACGAAGCGGTTGCCTTCGGTAGTGCCGGTGCCGACGCGGCCGAAGGCGCGAAAGCCAATGGCGCGTGCTTCTTCGGGCGTCTGCGGATAGCGGCCCTCGCCGTCGGGCTGGCTGATCTCGACCAGCGCGTCGTTGATCGGGTTGCCGTCGCCGTCGATCACGCGGCCTTCGAGGCGGATGCGCTGGCCGGAGGCCTTGTCGAGCGCGAGCACCGCGTCGAAGGGCTGGTCGAAGTCGTAGCCGTACTGCGTGGCGGTGAGGCCGTAGGCGAAGTAGGGGCCCACGGTCTGCGAGGGGGTCTGGCCGAAGTCGGCTTCCTGTGCGGTCATCAGCATGATGTGTGTCTCCTGGCTCAGCGGTTTTCGAACGGCGTTTCGTCGGCGCCGCGCAGCACGATGTCGAACTGGTAGCCCAGTGCGTAGCCTTCTTCGGTGATGTCGAGGCTGAAGTCGGCGATCAGGCGGTTGCGGTAGCGCTCGGGCGTGCCGGTGACCATCGGGTCGTACTGCAGCAGCGGGTCGCCGGGGAAGTACATCTGTGTGACCAGGCGGCTCGCGAAGCTCTGGCCGAACAGCGACAGGTGGATGTGCTGCGGACGCCAGGCGTTCGGATGGTTGCCCCAGGGGTAGGCGCCGGGCTTGATGGTGAGGAAGCGGTAGCGGCCTTCGCTGTCGGTCAGGCAGCGGCCAGCGCCCAGGAAGTTGGGGTCCAGCGGCGCATCGTGCTGGTCGACCTTGTGCACGTAGCGGCCCGAGGCGTTGGCCTGCCACAGTTCGACCAGCGTGTTGGCCACCGGGCGGCGGCGGTCGTCGAGCACGCGGCCCGTGAGGATCATGCGTTCGCCCAGCGGCTCGCCGTTCTTGCGCGCGTTGCGCGTGAGGTCGTGGTCGAACTCGCCAATGCTGTCGTGGCCGTACACCGGCTGCTGCAACTCGCCGAGCGAGGCCTTCAGCGGAATCAGCGGCTTCTGCGGGCCGCGCTTCACGGTGGACTTGTAGCCGGGGTACACGTAGCTGGGGTGGGCTTCCCAGTCGCGCGGGGTGAGGATGGGCGAAGAGCCCTTGGTCTTGGTCAACATGAACGTTGTCTCCTGTCGTGGGACGAATCCGGAAGCCCAGATTCTCGAAGCCTCATTCGATGATGTAAATTGAAGATTGCTCCGTTCTCAATAACCATCAGGAATTGAAAAACCCCACCGATCTTCGCCAGGACTTCGTGCGCAACGTGCAGCTGCGCCATCTGCGCTGCCTCGTGGCCGTGGCGCAGGAGCGGCATCTTGCGCGCGCGGCCGAGCGGCTGGCGCTGAGCCAGCCGGCGGTGTCGAAGACGCTGTCCGAGCTCGAGGCCATCGTCGGCACCCGGCTGGTGGAGCGCAGCAAGGCCGGCCGGCGCGGCGTGCAGGGGCTCACGGCGGCCGGCGAGCAGCTGCTGGCGCACGCGCTGCGCGTGCTCGAGGCGCTCGATGCCAGCGCGCAGGCGGTGGCGCCGGCGGCGGGCGGGCGCATCGAGCGGCTGCGCATCGGCGCGTTGCCCAGCGTGGCGCCGGCGTTGCTGCCGCAGGCGCTGGCGCGCCTGCGCGACGGCTGGCCGCAGGTGCAGATCGTGGTGAAGAGCGCCGCCAACGCGGCCCTGCTCGACGAGCTGCGCGCGGGCGAGCTCGACCTGGTGGTCGGCCGCATGAGCGATCCGCGGCTGATGGGCGGCCTGAGCTTCGAGCTGCTGCACACCGAGCCGCTGGTGTTCGCGGTGCGGGCGGGGCATCCGCTCGCGCTGAAGGCGGCGTCGGTGCAGGCGGTGCTGGGCTATCCGCTGGTGGTGTACGGCGAGGGCACGATCCCGCGCCACAACACCGAGAGCTTCCTGTCGGCACGCGGCCTCGTGCTGCCGACCAACGCGCTGCAGACGCTCGACGTGGCGGTGGCGCGCGCGCTGGTGGCGGTGTCCGACGCGGTGTGGATCACGCCGCTGGGCGCCGCGCGTGGCGAACTGGCCGACGGGCGGCTGGTGCAACTGCGCATCGAGACGGCGGGCACCGAGGAGCCGGTCGGTTTGCTGCAGCGCAGCGATGCCGAGCCCTCGGCCTTGCGCGCCGCGATGGCCGTGCTGCTGCGGGAGGCGGCCAGGGAGCAGGGGGCGGTGCCGCCGAAGGCCAGGCGCAAGCCCCGGGCCGGCGGTTCCGGCTAGTCAGTCCTTCGTCGCGCGGCGCTGCACGCAGGCGACGTAGCCTTCGCCGTCCGGCGGCCGGCCGGCGCGCTGGCTCTCCCACATCATCTGGCCAAGGCAATCCATCGCCTCGTGGTGCGCATGCAGCAGCGAACCGCGGCGCGCGGCCAGCAACTCGACGGCCTGGCGAATGCCGCGCGGCTGGTCGATGGAGCATTGCTCGCTGATCGACAGGTGCATCGACAGATGAAGGAACGGGTTCTCGCGCCCGTTCGATCCGTCGTAGACCCGCGCGACCGCCGCGTCGGCGTCGGCCAGGTCTTCGTGGTACTCGGGGTGCTGGTCGATCCAGCCGGCGGCGATGGTCTCGAGCGCTTCCATCGGCAAGCCCTGCCGGTGCTTGGCGTACACGTCGCAGAAGAAGCGGCGCACGTCTTCCTGGGAGGGATTGAACATATATAGATAGGTGCGGGAAGGGTAGGGAAGGCGGGGAGGGTCGGAAGTCAGCCGAAAGACTGCTTTTGCAGCGGCTCGATGTGTCCGGCGTTCCGGGTACGAACCGTTACACCGTAACGTAACGAATCGCGAAATGACCTGCTTACGAGCTGTTTCCACACATGGCTGGCAGGCCGCTGAAAAGAAAAATATCCATATAAATCAACAGGTTGCGGCGTCGGCGATGGGCTTGGCACGGGGCTGGACGAAAGCGGCACGCTAGTTGCCCCTGAGTAGGCATCTTTTGTCACAGAGGCTGCCATGAACGCTCCACAAGCATCGACCGTTTCGACCGTAGGACTTGCCGCCGATGGCGCAGCTCCTGTTGTTATTGCCCAGGCCACCGTTACTCCGCTCGGCACGCCCGGCGCGATGAGTTCGGCGGCGCCCGCTGCCGCGGCCGGCCCGGCCAGCATCGGGACATTATCGAATGCCACGCCCGGCGTCGCCGTGATGCGCGACGGTGTCCGCATTCCGGTCGATGGCAATCAGACCCTGGTTGCCGGTGACCGCGTGATCGTGCCGCAAGACGGCCACGCCAACGTCATGTTCCCCGGCTCCGCCACCAACAAGGCGCCGCTGGCCGGCGTCTTCACCGGCGGCACCGACGCCACCATCGGCTCGACCAAGCTGCCCGGCGGCCTCGAACAAGTGAACGTGGATGTCGCCTCGGGCGACCTGCAAGTGACCCCGCCCGACAGCGACGCCGATGCGGCCGCGCTGGCCGTGACCAAGAAGCTCGCTGCCGGCAGCGGCATCGGCCTGGGTGAATTCGCGCTGGGCGCCCTGGGTGCCGCGGCACTGGGCGCCGCGCTCGGCGGTGGTGGCGGTGGCGGCGCGGCCGGCATTCCGCTGCTCGTTTCTTCCGGCGACCCGACCACGCCCACGACCCCGACGACGCCCACCACCCCGGACTCCGATGCGGATGCCGACTCCGACGCGGACTCGGATGCCGATGCGGACGGCGACGCGGATTCGGATGCCGACTCGGACGCGGACGCCGATGCGGACGCCGACTCGGATGCAGATGCCGACGCTGACGCCGATGCAGATGCCGACTCGGACGCGGACGCTGACGCCGACTCCGATTCGGATGCAGACGCCGATGCTGACTCGGATGCCGACGCAGACGCCGACTCGGATTCGGACGCCGACGCGGATGCCGATTCGGACGCTGACGCCGATGCGGACGCCGACTCGGATGCAGATGCCGACGCAGATGCGGACGCCGATGCAGACGCAGACGCCGATGGCGACCACCTCCTCGATCCGGGCGACGGCCTCGTCAACCATGTCGTCGACGGCGTGAGCGGCGCGCTCGGCCTCGGCGGTGCGCTCACGCCCGTGACCCATGCGGTCGACGGCCTGACCGACGTCCTGGACGACGTGCTGGCCCCGCTGCTCGGCAGCACCTTCACGCCCAACAACCCCAACGAATTCGACCCGGTCGACAACACCGTGGCCAGCGTCACCCATCTGCTGGGCGGCGCGCTGAGCCCGGCGCTCGACGGCCTGCTGGGCGCCGGCGCCACCAACCAGATCCTCGGCTCGCTGAACCATCAGGTCGACTACCTGACCGACGCGCTGCACAACGGCCTGGAGAACCTCATCGGCGACCACGGCATCGTGAGCGGCCTGACCGGTGCCCTGGGCCTGGGCGGCGTGACCGACCAGCTGCTGGGCAAGGACGGCGTCATCGGCGACGTGCTCGGCAACGTGCTGGGTGAAGGCAGCCTCGTGTCCGGCCTGCTCAGCGACAAGGGCCTGGTCGGCGGCCTGCTCGGCCAGGACGGCCTGGTCGGTGGCCTGCTGGGCGACAAGGGTGCCGTGGGCGGCCTGCTCGGCGAAGTGCTGGGCAGCGACGGCCTCGTGGGCGGCCTGCTGGGTGACAAGGGCGCCGTCGGCGGCCTCACCGGCGGCCTGCTCGGTGACCACGGCCTGCTGGGCGGCCTGCTCGGCGAAGGCAGCGCGGTCGGCGGCTTGCTCGGCGACGACGGCCTGGTCGGCGGCCTGCTGGGCGGCGACGGCACGCTGTCCAACGTGCTGGGCAGCGGCGGCCTCACCGGCCAGCTGTTGGGTCACGGCGGCCTGGTCGACAGCCTGCTCGGCGAGCACGGCGTGGTCGGCGGCCTGATCACCGACAGCCCGCTGGGCGGCCTGCTCGGCGGCGACAACGGCCTGCTGGGCGGTGCCCTCGGCGGCCTGCTCGGCGACAAGGGCGTGGTCGACGGCCTGCTGGGCGACAACGGCGCGCTGGGCGGCCTGCTGAGCAACGACGGCCTGCTGGGTGGCCTGCTCGGCGACAACGGCGTGGTGGGCGGCCTCCTGGGCGGCGACGGCCTGCTTGGTGGCGTGCTCGGCAACGACGGTGTGGTCGGAGGCCTGCTGGGCAACGACGGCCTGCTCGGCGGCGTGCTTGGCGACAACGGCCTGGTCGGCGGCCTGTTGGGCAGCGACGGCCCGGTGGGCGGCCTGCTCGGCAACGACGGCCTCGTCGGCGGCCTGCTGGGCGACAGCGGCCTGGGCAGCGTGCTCGGCAGCGGTGGTCTCGGCGGCGGCCTGCTCGGGCCGGACGGCTTGGTCGGCGGCCTCCTCGGCAACGACGGTGTGGTGGGTGGCCTGCTGGGCAACGACGGCCTGCTGGGTGGCGTGCTCGGCGGCGTGCTGGGCGGCATCGGCAACGGCGGCACGCCGGGCACCGGCGCCGCGCTGCTCGACCCGGTCGACAGCATCGTGGGCAGCGTGGCCAACGGCCTGAACCACGGCGTTCTCGGCGACCTGGGCCTGGGCGACGTGCTCACCCCGGTGGTCGGTCTCACGGACAGCCTGACCGACACGGTCGACGGCCTGCTCGGCCCGGTGCTGGGTACGTCCTTCAATGCGAACAGCCCCAACGTGCTCGACCCGGTCGACAGCGTGGTGAGCCAGGTGACCGGCGGCGTCGGCGGCCTGCTGAGCCCGCTGACCGATCAACTGCTGGGCACCGGCACGACGACCGCGGTGCTGCACGCTGTCGATACGCAGGTGGACTACCTCACGGATGGCGTGGCGAACCTGCTGAATGGCGGCGTGCTGGGCGGCGTCCTTGGTGGCGACGGCGGCCTGCTCGGTGGCGTGCTGGGTGACGACGGTCTGCTGGGCGGCGTCCTTGGCGGTGACGGTGGTCTGCTCGGCGGCGTGCTGGGTGACAACGGTCTGCTGGGCGGTGTCCTCGGCGGTGACGGTGGCCTGCTCGGTGGCGTGCTGGGTGACAACGGTCTGCTGGGCGGTGTGCTCGGCGGCGACGGTGGCCTGCTCGGCGGCGTGCTGGGTGACAACGGTCTGCTGGGCGGCGTGCTCGGCGGCGACGGTGGTCTGCTCGGCGGTGTGCTGGGCGACAACGGCCTGCTGGGCGGTGTGCTCGGCGGCGACGGTGGTCTGCTCGGCGGTGTGCTGGGCGACAACGGCCTGCTGGGCGGTGTGCTCGGCGGTGACGGTGGCCTGCTCGGCGGTGTGCTGGGTGACAACGGCCTGCTGGGTGGTGTTCTCGGCGGCGACGGTGGCCTGCTCGGCGGTGTGCTGGGCGACAACGGTTTGCTGGGCGGTGTGCTCGGCGGCGACGGCGGTCTGCTCGGTGGCGTCCTCGGCGGCAGCGAAGGCGGCCTGCTGGGCGGTGTCCTCGGCAACGACGGCCTCGTGGGCGGTCTGCTCGGCGGTGGCACTGACGGCGGCCTGCTTGGCGGCGTGCTCGGTGGTGACCACGGTCTCCTGGGTGGCGTGCTTGGCGGCACCGACGGTGGCCTGCTGGGCGGTGTCCTCGGCGGCAGCGAAGGCGGTCTGCTCGGCGGCGTCCTCGGCAACGACGGCCTCGTAGGCGGTCTGCTCGGCGGCGGTACCGACGGTGGTTTGCTCGGCGGTGTGCTGGGCGACCACGGTGTTCTGGGTGGCGTCCTCGGCGGCAGCGAAGGCGGCCTGCTGGGCGGTGTCCTCGGCAACGACGGCCTCGTGGGCGGTCTGCTCGGCGGCGGTACCGACGGTGGTTTGCTCGGCGGTGTGCTGGGTGATCACGGCGTCCTGGGCGGCGTGCTCGGCGGCAGCGAAGGCGGTCTGCTCGGTGGTGTCCTCGGCAACGACGGCCTCGTGGGCGGTCTGCTCGGCGGTGGCACCGACGGCGGCTTGCTCGGCGGTGTGCTGGGCGACCACGGCGTCCTGGGTGGCGTGCTCGGCGGCAGCGAAGGCGGCCTGCTCGGTGGCGTCCTCGGCAGCGACGGCCTTGTGGGCGGTCTGCTGGGCGGTGGCAGCGGCACGGGCGGCGCACTCGGCGGCGTCCTCGGCAATGACGGCCTGGTCGGCAGCCTGCTGGGCAACGACGGTCTCGTCGGCGGACTGCTCGGTGGCCTGCTGGGCGGCAGCAGCCCGGTGGCCAACATCCTGCAGCCGGTGACGAGCGTCGCCAGCGGCGTCACCGATACCGTCGGCTCGGTCGCCTCGAACGTCACCCATGCGGTGTCCGATGCGACGGCGCCGGTGACCGACATCCTGGCCGGCGCCTCCCATGCGGCCGCACCGGTGACCGATGTCGTCAGCAGCGTGGTGAACACCGTCGAGCACGTGACCACGCCGCTGGTGAACGACGTCGTGACCCCGATCACGAGCCTGGTGGAGCACAGCCCGGCTGGCAGCGCGCTGTCGCCGGTGACCAACATCCTGCACGGCCTGTTGGGCTGATCCACAAGAACAGCAGAAGGAGGGGTGGGGAGCTGAAGCACCAGGGACAGGCCGCCAACGGCCTGTCCCGCGAAAGGATTGGATATGAAAAAGAATTTCCGGATACTGGCCATCGTCGCTCTCGGGGCAACCCTGGTTGGCTGCGCGGCTCCCAAGACTGGCCGCGACGACGCGACCTACTACTACTCGAACAAGGCCGCGAGCGCGGTGCCGAAGGTGGAGCCCGCCCCGCCGCCGGCGGTGCAGAACGGCCCGGAGGGCGTCTCCAAGATCGTCTACTTCGACTTCGACAAATACAACATCAAGTCCGAGTACGTGAAGATCGTCGAGGCGCACGCGAGCTACATGCGCAACCGGACGTCGAGCCGGGTCGTCATCGAAGGCAACACCGACCAGCGCGGCGGCCGCGAATACAACCTGGCCCTCGGCCAGCGCCGCGCCGACGCCGTGCAACGCGCCCTCACGCAACTGGGCGTGCCGGCCGAGCGCATCGAAGCCATCAGCTGGGGCACGGAGAAACCCGCGTCGCTCGCAACCACCGAGGAGGGCTATCAGCTCAATCGCCGCGCCGAATTCAGCTACCGCTGAAGCCGGTGCCACTCGATGACTTCGACGGCAGTTTCCGGTCAGCGCACACGTCGAGGCATGGGCAGATGACGGGCGCGACCGGTTTCCCGCATTCGATCGGGGCCGCATGATGTCTTTCCAGGATCAGCTCCACGCCTGCCATGAACGCCTGGTGTCGGTGTGCGCGGCATTGCCCGCCCCGTACCCGGCGTTCACGCTGTTCTTCTCGGTCAGCGACGGCTCGCAGCGTGCCCACGTGGTGCATGCGCGCGCCGCCGACTTCGAGACGGCATGGCGCGAAGGCGCGGACTCCGTCGGGCGCTGGGTGCGCGAGCGCGGCATCGTGTCGCCGTGGCTGCGCATCGACTGGGTCGAAGGCGCCAGCCCCATGGAGTGGGTGCAGTTCAAGACCCAGCTCACCGCGGTCAAGCGCAACTACTTTCGCCTGGGCCTGGCCTTCGACCAGGACTTCGAGCTCGCTTTCACCGAGCAGGAGCTCAATGCCAACGCCATGCTGTGCGGCGATTCGACCATCGCGCACTCGGTGGTGAACCCGCGCAACTTCGAGGTCTACGGCCTGGCCCGCTTCGAGCGCGCGCCGCCGCTGGACATGCCCCCCGAGCAGCCGGTCTACCTGCTGGCGATGGTGGGCGTGTTCTGCCAGCCCGACGGCGTGGTGCACAAGCTCGTCGGCACGGGGCTCGACGCGGGCCGCCGGCAGCTGCCGGCGCTCAACCCGCAGTCGGTGCTCGACCTCGTGCGCAGCGGCTCGTCGTACCTTGCTCGCCAGGTGCAGAGCGATGGCCTGTTCGTGTACGGCTACTTCCCGTGCTTCGACCGCCGCATTCCGACCTACGACGCCATGCGCCACGCGAGCGCGGTCTACGCCATGCTCGAGGCATGGGAGCTCACGCGCGACGAGACCCTGCGCGCGGCCATCGACCGCGCGGTCGATCACCTCACCAGCTGGCTGATCCGCGACTACACGCTGGCCGACGGACGCGCGGCGGCTTTCCTGGTCGACACCGGCGGCGAGATCAAGCTGGGCGGCAACGCGGCCTGCGTGCTCGCGCTGGTGAAGTACTGCGAGCTGATGGACACGCGCCACTGGCTGCCGCTGATCGACAAGCTCGCGCTCGGCATCGCGTCGCTGCAAGACCCGGCCACCGGCCGCTTCAACCACGTGCTGCATGCGACCGACCTCACGGTCAAGCAGGCATCGCGCGTCATCTACTACGACGGCGAGGCGGTCTACGGCCTGATGCGCCTGTACAGCCTCACGCGCGATCCGCAATGGCTGGCCGTGGTCGAGAAGGCCTTCGACTATTTCATCGCGGGCCAGCACTGGCAGTCGCACGACCACTGGCTCAGCTGCTGCGTCAACGAACTCACGCACTGGAGCCCGCAGGAAAAGTACTTCCGCTTCGGGCTGCAGAACGTGGCCGGGTACCTGGACTTCGTGCTCGACCGCAAGACCACGTTTCCGACGCTGCTGGAGCTCATGCTGGCCGCGCAGCAGATGCTGCAGCGGCTCGAAGGCATGCCCGCGATGCGGCACCTGCTCGACGAGCTGGACACCGAGAAGTTCTACCGCGCGCTCGACTACCGCGCGCACTACCTGCTCAACGGCTTCTTCTGGCCCGAGATGGCGATGTACTTCCGCCGGCCTTCGACCGTGGTCGGTTCCTTCTTCATCCGGCATCACTCGTTCCGCGTGCGCATCGACGATGTCGAGCAGTACGTGTCGGGCTTCGCGGCCTATCACCGCTACCTGCTGGAGCGCCGCTCACTGGCCGCGGCCAACGGCACGGGCGGTGCGCCAGGCAACGGAGCGCGCGACGACGGCCCGGCCTGGACCGCCAGCGAGATGGCGCGCGTCACCGGCGGCGAGTGGGTCGTCAGGCCCGAGGACGGCTGGCGCGCCAGCGGCGTGACGCAGCGCTCCTTCATGCGCAAGGGCCGCGTGGTGTTCGACCACCAGACGCGCCCGTCGAAGGTGCCGCTCGCGGCGGTCACGCTCAAGGGCGTGCTGCAGCCGGCAGCCGCCGTGCTGTGCACCGACCCCAAGCCGCACCTGGACAAGCGCGTGCCGGTGCTGAAGGTGCAGAACGTGCTGCAGTCGGTGCTGCTGCTGGGCGACCATGCGCGCTGCGAGTTCACCGGCCGCGTGTGCGGCGTGCTCGGCAGCGGTGCCGGCAGCGGCACCGTCACGGCCATGCTGGCCGGCGCGCTCACCGTGTGGGGCGAAGTCGCGCAGCCTGAAGGCAACATCAGCCTGCCTTCAGGCATCGCCTGGAACATGACCTGCATGCCCCGGCACGCGGCCTATTGGGTGATGGAGATGGGCGCCTCCCACATGCCGGCCTCGGCGCAACTGGTGCGGCCCTCGCTCGTGGTCGTGACGGGGCTGTCGGCCGCGTCGCAGAAACACCGCGGCCCTTCGGAGGCCGCCGCGCGGCTGGACAGCCGCATCTTCCAATCGATGAGCCCCGGCGACAGCGTGGTGCTGAACCGCGACATGCCCGAGTTCGCGACCTTCGCCGAAGCCGCGATGACGCAGCAGCTGCAGATCGTGACCTATGGCGAGCACAAGGACGCCGACGTGCGCCTGCTCGCCTTCGACCACGGCGAAGTGCAGGCGCTGGTGGCGGGCGAGCCCTTCCAGCTGCGGCTCAATGCGCCGGGCCGCCACATGGGCGCGAGCGCCATCGCCGCGCTCGCAGCGCTGCAGGCGCTGCGTCTGCCGCTGGCCGCGGCGGTCGAGCCCTTCGCGCACTTCGAGCCGCCGGGCGGGCGCGGCGCGCTGCACACCATTCACATCGGCGGCGGCAGCTTCAAGCTGATCGACGAGACCTACGACGCCAACCCGAGCTCGATGCGCGCGGCGCTGGAGATGCTGTCGCAGGCGCCCTGCGAGCCGGCCCGCCGCGTGGCGATCCTCGGCGACATGCAGGAGCTGGGCCCCGCGGCGCAGCGCCATCACCTCGACCTGGAGGCCGAACTGCTGGCCTCGCAGCCCGATCGCGTGCTGCTGTGCGGCCCGCTGATGCGGGCGCTGCACACGCGCATTCGCACCAAGGTCCGTTCGCACTGGTTCGTCGACGTTTCCGATCTGTCGACCGCGCTCGGAGGCCTCCTGCAACCAGGCGACTGGGTGCTGGCCAAGAGCTCGGCGGGCATCGGTCTTTCCCGGCTTGCCCGGGTCTTGAAAGCACTGCCATGAGATGGAACGCGCTCCTGCATTCGCCCTATGACCATGAAGCACCGGCAGCGCCGCGGCGATGGTGGCTGGGCTGGCTCCAGCTGCTGTGCGCGTGGGTGCTGTGCATGCTGTTGTGCGCCAACATCGCGTTGGTGTTCGCAGAGGGTTTGCCCCATCAAACGAAAGCTGTCACGTCAGGGAGTCCGGCCGGTTGCGCGGTCACGGGAAGCGCCGCGCAACCGGGGCCGGAGCAGCCTGTGAAAGCCAATCCGTCGAAGGTACGCGTGCCTGTGTGCTGAGTCGCCTGCAGAGTGAATTTTTGCCTTGTAACAGCTGGGTAACAGTTGATAATGAGGCAGGCGTCATTGCACGACGGATCGGCTTTTTCCCATGATCAAGTTCCTCTTGCCCAGCCAACTGGTTGCCGACACGCCAGACGAACCTGGTGCCAGCCCCTATGCGGGTGCGCTGCATGAAGCGTTTCGCGCGGCCTATCCGCTGGTCAAGGGCGCGGCATGGCGCTCGCTCCCCATCAGCCTGTTCGGGCTGCTGCCTTCGATCTTCCTGCTGCAGGTGTACGACCGCGTGCTGTCGCGCAGCGGCACATCGACGCTCGCCGCGCTGGTGAGCGGCATCTTCTTCTTCCTGTGCATCGAATTCTGGCTGCGCACGCGGCGCTCGCGCCTGCTGCGCAACGCGGGCGCCATCATCGACCACGGCGTGTCGGGCGCCTTGCTGAACTCGATGCTCGCGCGCCCGCTGCGCGCATTGGAGTCGCGGCCCGCGTCGTCGTGGCAGCTGTACTTCCGCGACGTGGGTTCGGTGCGCGGCACCGTCACCGGCGGGCTCGCACAGTCGATCTTCGACCTGCCGATGGCCATCTTCGCGCTGATCGTGATCGGCATCGTCGCGCTGCCGGTGCTGCCGGTGGTGGCCGTGTTCCTGGCCATCATGTCTTTCCTGGCGTGGTGGTGGGCCGACGAAGTGCGCACCGGCCGCGTGGAAGAAGTGCAGCGCGGCCGCGGGCTGGACCGCGTCACCTCGGAGATCTGCCATGCGCGCGAGACGCTCAAGACGCAGGCCAACGACGGTCCCACCATCGAGATGTGGCGCCAGACCTACAACGCGTGGCTCACCGAGAGCTTCAGCAAGAACGGCCAGATCGAGACCGCGCGCGACGGCACCACCGTGCTGCTCACCGTGTTCTCCGTCATCGTCGTCACCGTGGGCGCGGTGTCGGTCATGGAGCAATGGATGACGGTGGGCGGCCTTGTCGCTTCCAACATGCTGGCCCTGAAGGCGCTGCAGCCGGTGGCCGGGCTGGTGTCGAACTGGCGCTCGCTGGCCACCGCGAAGGAAGCCGCCAAGCGGCTCGAGACCGTGCTGCGCGAGCCGGTCGAGAAGCCGCCCACGGGCATGGAGCTGCCGCAGCCGCTGGGCCGCGTCACGCTGCGCGACGTGAGCTTCAGCTTCACGCAGAACGCACAGCAGCCGGTGCTGGAAAACGTCGACCTCGACATCGGTCCCGGCGGCCTGCACGTGATCGTCGGGCGCAACGGCGCGGGCAAGTCGACGCTGGTGAAGCTGGTGTCGGGCCTGTACACGCCCACGCGCGGCACGGTGAACATCGGCGAATACGACCTCTCGCAGTTCGGCCGCGAAGAGCTGTCGCGCTGGATCAGCTATCTGTCGCAAGAGGTCTACTGGTTCGGCGGCGCGCTGGTCGACGTGATGCGCCGCGGCGCGCCGGGCCAGAGCGACGAGCAGATCGTCGCGGCCTGCAAGCTCTCGGGCGCGCACGACTTCATCTCGCGCCTGCCCGACGGCTACCGCACCGTGGTGGGCGAGGGCGGCACCGGCTTCTCCGTGGGCGAGCGACGCAAGCTCGCGCTGGCCATGAGCTTCCTGCGCAAGCCCTCGGTGCTGGTGCTCGACGAGCCCAGCAACGACCTCGACTTCCAGAGCGAGCGCAACCTGCTCGCCACCATGCTGGCGGTGGCCAAGGTGCGCACCGTGGTGGTGGTCACGCATTCGCTGCGCATCGTCTCGGCGGCCACCGTGGTCTATCACGTGACCGGGCAGGGCAACGTCGAACAGGGCTCCGCGGCGGTGATGGTGCCCAAGCTGTTCGGCGTGAAGAAGCCGCTGGTGGCGGTGGGCGACAGCGAAGACAGCGCGGGGGCCGCGGCCACCCGCTCCATGGCGTGAAAACGACGAGCGACGGGGGCCGCAAATTTTGAAATCAGATCTGCCGCAGATACTGCAGGACGAACAGGACAAGCGCGCGGCGCAGACATCGCCGCAGGGACGACGGCGGCAATGGATCATCGGCGGGGCGGTCGCGGTGCTGGCACTGGTCGGCCTGGGCTTTCCCATGGAAACCGTGGTCGTCGCGCCGGGCCGCGTGATCCCGTCGGACCGCGTCAAGTCCATCCAGCACTTGGAAGGCGGCATCGTCAGCAGCGTGCTGGTCAAGGAAGGCGACAAGGTCAAGACCGGCCAGCCGCTGGTGGAGATCGACCTCGGCGGCAGCGGCCTGAACCTGGAAGAACTCACGGCTCGCTATGCCGCCACGCAGGCCACGCGCGTGCGCCTCATGGCCGAGAGCCGGGGCCAGCCGCTTCGCCGCGAGTCCTTCGCCAAGGACATCGACGAAGGCGTGTTCGAGGGCGAGACCGGCGCCTACCAGGCGCGCGCGCTGGAGCAGCGCGGCGTCATGGCGGGCGCGGTGTCGGGCCTGGAGCAGGCGCGCAGCAAGAAGCTGGAGCAGCAGGCCAAGGTGAAGGGCCTCGGCGACCGGCTCGAACTGATGCAGAAGGAACTCGAGATTTCCGAGCAGCTGCTCAGCGAGAAGCTGGTGGGCCAGGTCGAGGTGCTCGAGAAGCGGCGCCAGGCCGAGAGCGTGCGCAGCGAGCTTGCGGTGGCGCGGCAGGGCGTGGTCTCGGCAGACGCCGCCATCACCGAGGCGCAGGCCAAGATGGCCGAGGCCGAAGGGCGATACCGCCGCCGCGCATCGGACGAACTGGCCACCGTCGAGCGCCAGTTCGCGAGCCTGAGCGAAGACCTCGCGCGTGCCCGCACGCAACGCTCGCGCACGGTGGTGAAGGCGCCTTCCGACGGCATCGTCAAGGGCCTGCGCAACTCCAGCCCCGGCTGGGTGGTGAAGCCCGGCGAATCGATTCTCGAAGTGGTGCCCGACGAAGACGAGATCATGGTCGAGGCGCGGCTCAACCCGAACGACCGCGGCTTCATCGAAGTGGGGCAGACCGCGCGCGTGAAGATCACCGCCTACGACTACCTGCGCTACGGCGCCGTCGACGGCAAGGTCAAGCTGGTGGCGGCAGACGCCGACCGCGACCCCGCCATCTCGAACGGCGCGCCCTACTACCGGCTGCTCATCAGCATGTCGCAGTCGCACGTGGGGCGCGACGAGAACCGCATCACCGCCGGCATGGAGTCGGAGGTCGACCTGCGTGTCGGCACCGATCCGTTCATCTGGTACATCCTGCGGCCGGTGCTCAAGCTGCGGCGCGAAGCCTTCCGCGAGCCATGAGGAGCGCACCCTTGAACAGCCGGCGCCGCGCGGGCACCGGTGCCGTGTGCGCGGCGCTGTGCGCCAGCTTCGCGCTGCCGCCCGCCGCCTTCGCGCAGGAACAGCAGCAGCAACAACAGGAATCGCAGCTGGAGCCGCCGCCGGTGCTCATGCTCGCGCGCCGCCTGTCCGCGCCGTCGCTCGGCGCGGCCAGTTACGCGCAGCAGGTGAAGCAGGCGCTGATCGCGCTGTCGCAGGACTACCCCGAGGTGCAGACTGCGCAGGCGGCGGCCAACACCAGCAGCTACGGCGTCGATGCCGCCAAGCAGGCGCGCTACCCGCGCTTCAACTTCGGCACGACCACCGGCAACTACAACAGCGGCGCGGCGGGCGCCAGGACGCAGAGCTACACCGTGCTCACCGCCCAGGCCCGCATGAGCCTGCTGGACGGCGGCGCCATGAGCGCCGCGCAGCGCGCCGCCGAAGCCGGCAACCAGGCCGACGACGAGGCCGTCGTCACCACCTCGCAGAAAGTGGTGCTCGACGCGCTGACCGCCTACCTGCAGGTGCAGCGCTACGACCTCAAGAAGCAGATCGCGCACAAGGCCACCGAGGTGGTCGCCGAGCTCTCCAAGGCCGAGGCCCGCCGCGTCGCGCTGGGCGTGACCGGCGACAACGACCTCAATATGGCCGCGTCGCGCCGCGCGCTCGTGGCCGCGCGCGAGTCCGACTTCGAGGCGCAGCGCGACGAGGCGATGGCCAAGTTCCGCAACTACTTCAAGTTCTCGCCCAACGCCGAGTCGCTGCCCGTGCTCGCCGCGCCGCCGCAATGGCGTATCGGCTCGCAGGAAGAAGCGCTGCGCCGCGCCGAGGCGCGCAGCACCGAGATCGCCGAAGCCCAGGGCCGCATCGAACGTGCCAGGGCGCTGGCGGACCAGCAGGACGCGAGCCTGTACCCGACCGTGGACGCCGTCATCGTCAAGACCCGCGACCCCAATGACGTGACGCAGAACCCGACGCGCGCGGGCTTCGAACTCAACTGGAACTTCGGCAACGGCTTCGACCGGCAACTGCGGCTGAAGTCCGCGCTGGCCGAAGTCGCGAACCAGGAAGCCAAGCTCGAGGGCGTGAAGCTCAACCTGTTCGAACTCACCTCCGCGTCGTGGGCCCGCACCGTGTCGGGCCGTGAACGCGAACGTCAGCTGATGGAGGCCGTGAGCACGTCGGGCCAGGCCTTCCGCGGCCGCCGCCGCCTCATGGAGTTCGGCCGCGAGACCCTGCCCAAGGTGCTCGACGCGCAACTCGACTACTACACGCTGCTGTTCGACTATGTGGACGGCGTGTTCGACCTGCGCATCACGGAACTGCGCCTGGCGCGCACCACCGGCGAACTGCGCATCGACCCGGTGGGCCCCAACAACTGGATCGACAGGCTCTTCGGTTCGCCGAGCCGGCCCGCGTTGACCGAAGACGGCCTGCTGGCCGCGCTCTGCATCTCGAGCAACACCGCGTGCGCGAGCGAGCCGGTGGTCGAGCGCGCCGCGGGCCCCGCTAGCGCGAACCCGCCGCTGCGCAAGGCGCCTCGTCTCTCGACGCCCTGATCTCGTCGCCGCTGGCGACGGAGCGATCAGGCGTCTTCGGGGATGCCGGGTTCGCCGTCGAGGATCTGGTACTTGCGCATCTTTTCCCACAGCACCTTGCGGCTGATGCCCAGGTGCTGCGCGGTGTCCTGGCGCTTCCAGTCGTTGACCTCGAGCGCCGCGATGATGCGGTTGCGCTCGCCGCTGTTCCAGCCCTTGCGGTCGCTGCCGCCGTCGAGCCCGATTCCGCCGCCACCACCCGCGCCGTTGCGGTCCGCGGAAATGGCCGGTGCAGGCGTGCCGCGCGTCAGCGCGATCGCGCGCTGGATCAGGTTCTGGTCCCAGCTGTGCAACTGCCGCGCGATCACGCCCACGCGCTCCGCGAGGTTGCGCAACTGGCGCACATTGCCCGGAAAGTAGGTCTCGGCCACGGCATCGCTGAGCCAGTGCGGCGTCTCGCCGAGCGCCTCCAGCTCGTCGCCGAGCACATTGCTCAACAGGGCCTTGAAGATCGCGATCTTGTCGACTTCGCCGCGCTCCTCGAGGCTGGGCACATGCAGCTCGATCACCGCGAGCCGATAGAAAAGATCGGCGCGAAACTCCCCGCTCGCCACCATCTCGCGCAGGTTGCGGTTGGTCGCAGCCACCAGGCGGAAGTCGACGCGGATCGGTGCCGTCGCCCCGAGCCGCGTCACCGCGTTGTCTTCGAGCACGCGCAGCAGCTTCACCTGCTGGTAGCGTGGCAGGTCGCCGATTTCGTCGAGGAACAGCGTGCCGCCCGTGGCCTGCTCGAAATAGCCGCGGTGCGCATGCACGGCACCGGTGAACGAGCCCTTGGTATGGCCGAAGAACAGCGACTCGAACAGCCCGTCGGGAATCGCGCCGCAGTTCACCGCCACGAACGCGCCCTTGCTGTAGTGCTGGTGCCCCAGGTGCAACTGCTGCGCGATGCGCTCCTTGCCCACGCCGGTTTCGCCGCGCACCAGCACGCTGTGGTCGCAGTCGGCAAAAGCGCCCACCTCGGCCAGCAGCGACTTCATCGCGTCGGAGTGCGCCACCAGCACGTCGGGCGCCTGCGGCGCCACCTCGCGCGCACGCAACTGCCGCACCAGCTTCGCGACCATCGTGCGCAACTCGGCGCAGGTGAAGTCGTAGGGCAGCACGTGCAGGTACTCGGGCGGATAAGTGCGCGAGTCGCGCTCGCGCGAGCCCGCCGCGACCCAGATCACCGGCATGCCCTGCAGCAGTTCGGTCGCATGCGCGAGCCCGCCGCCGTCGATGACGGTGACGCTGATGATGGCGACGGAAGGCCGCATGGCAACGCCGCGCTCGGGCGCAGGCGGCGGCAGGCCATCGGCCCGGATCACCTCCACGTCGAAGCTCGCCATGCAACGCGCGATGCGATCGAGGATGTCGGCTTTGCCCTCCCAGACAAAGAGGTCGAGTTCGTCGAAATTGGCGGGAGAGCTCATTTGAAACGATAGGAAATTGGCAACTTGCTCCGGCCTTCTTCAATAGACAAGCTTCGCATTGCGGCAGCTGATGGAATGCAGATGAACGTCGGTTTGTCCGAGCTGCAGTCCAAGCAGCATCTGCAGTAGATCGGAGACGAACTTGCCCAGAACATCTAGAACCGGCTGCAACAGGTTGACCAGTGGGCCAAGAAGGCCTGCCAGCAGAGGAGTTCCGCCATCGGAAGCGCCGACGCCGAGCAGGCCTGAAATGAGCTGCACCAGACCACTCAGGATGCCAGTCAGGAGCCCGTTCTGATTCGCGGTTTGCAGCGAGTCGACAAGCGTGGAGCGAACGCAGGACGTCTGATAAACGGTGAATGAAGTCTTGCAGCTGGCTACGTTGCCGGCCCATTCGGAAGGCATCGACTGAGAAAGTATGCCGAGCAGAGGGCGATTCCATGTCAAGCCGTCGGCCGTCAGGGCTGCTTGAACAGCGTCGACTGCGCTTTGGTTCATGGTGGCGCCGGTGGTCGTCGGAATGTAGTGATTCGCCAGCGTAGCGGCAATGGCCGGCGTTGTGGGGCGGTTCGCAGGTGTTCCGGCAATGCCCGGGTTCCCGAGAAGCAGCTTCAAGAGGTCACTCAGGAGCGTGGAAACCGTGGTGCCGATGGCAAGAGGATTCCCCCCCGTTGTGACGGTGTCGCCCGGAGACAGGACCACCGTGCTGGGGTTGTTAAGTGCCGGCAAATATGCTTTCCCCGCCAGCAGATCCACCCCCAGGATCTTGACCAGGGACATGGGCTGCAGATCGGTCTGGCAGACATTGGACTTGGACCAGAGCGCCTGGGTGGACGAGATCTGCCCGATGCAGGCCCCCAGAAGCGGTGCATCCACGTCTATGGTCGCCTTGGTTGGCGTCGAATTGCAGTCGATTTTTTTTACGGTGCCGAGCGAGTTGCCGATGTCGATGGATATCGGAAGGGTTATCTGGGTGGCCAAGGCACCCAGGATGCCACCCAGGATGCTCGCATTCGTGTTGATGGAAGCGAAGACTCTGATTTGCGAGTTGTACGCCGTCGTGCCAACACCGCCGATACCGATGGATGCCGGTTCGATGACGCGTGCTTCGACGCTGAGTCCCAGCGCACCCACTTGCTGATTCAACGTCACCGCGTGTTGCGAAGTCCCTACGCTGAGGGCCGTCTTCAGAAGATCGAAGGCGTTGATCTGGGTGTTCAAGGCCGCGGAAGTCGTGGGTGCCGTGATGACCGTGAACAAGCCTCTGGTGCCGTCGGTAGCGGCGGGATCGGTGCCGACTTGCACGAGGAGGGAGTCGACATTGATGCCGGCATTTACCAGGGCACCGAGAAGCTGCGCGTTGGCGGCCAGGAGTCCGCTTTGATTGGCAAGGGTCGCAATGACGTTGACGAGTTGCCCGACGCTCACCTTCTTGGCCGCCAGGAGTGCGTTCAAGCCGCCAACCGTCAGGTCCGCGCTCACCGGTATTCCCAATGCCGTCAGTAAGTCTCCGGGAGAGATATTGGCGGTGACGAGCCCTGTGTAGCAACCGACGCAGGCGTTGTTCACATTCACGCCAGCGATCTTCAGAATGGAAGTCAGCGCACCTCCCGGGCTCACGTCGACGAGCTTGGCGCCCACGGAGAAAACAACCGACGGTTCATCCTTGACCGCAAGTGCCTGTACTTGAATCTGGCGCTGAATGCCACCCGATATTCCCGTCAGCAGCATCGCAGGTGTTCTCTGCAAGGAGATCTGCACGCCGTTGAAAGGCGCTACGCCTGCCGAGAAGTACTTGGGGCCCGGAATACTCGATGGGTCCCAACGACCGCAGACCACGTCGCCCGAACTCAGCTGAAACCCCGTTGGCAGGTTCTGCGATGCATTGGAAATGGCGGCCGCCGCGGCTTCGGTGCAACTGCTCGTGGTGAGTGCCTGTGCTCCCGACAGCGCCGCGAGGTCGGCCGACTTCTGGAATTCCCTTTTCAGAAAAAACAGATAACCGATCTCGGTGCCGACCAGCGTGATGACGATCAAGCTCAACGCAATGGCCGCGTTGACGAGCACGGACCCACGCTGCCGATTCCGATGTGATGCGTGTCTTTGAAAGAGTGGCCACATAGAAACCTCAAGGCAAGGGCTTGGCCGTCGTCGCCTTGCCCCGCAAGTTGGTGGGAGTGGTGATTCCCGTGAATGGCAGCGGGGGAATGATGGGATTGTTCCCATAGGGGTACGCGACTTTCACCGTGACCTGGGTCGGAACCGAAAGGTCCACGGTGATCAGGTTCGCGGGCACATTGGATTTCAGCCAGGCGAACTTCGAAGCAATGGAGTTTCCCGCGGCGGAAGGCGTGATCGACGACGATGCAAGGGACTGGTAAACGGCGGACTGGACCCGGCTGTCGTTGGCCGCGACATCGAGGCTCAGTTGCAAGGCGGCTCTTGCACCGTCCTCGGCGGCGCGCGAAACAACCTGTTGTACATATAGCACTGCGCCGATCGAAGCAACACCGTAAACGGCAAGGAAAAGCGCTACGAACACCAGCGCGAACTCGATCGCGGCCAAGCCGCTCTGCTGCCTGGCCGAGCCTCTGCCCAGGGATGATCTCTTGATCGTGGTCATTGCGACTTTCCGTCGAGCAGCATGGTGGCTTGGCCGACGATCTGATCGGGAACCGCGAAATTCGGAAGCGGCGGCAGTAGCGCACGAAGGTTGCTTGCGGTGATCGTCACCACGACCTGGCAACGCATGACCCAAGTGGTTCCGCATTTGGGCGCAACGCAATTGCCGTCTTCGACGGTGCAGACTTTGGCAGTCGGCGCCAGATTCACGATGGAAGGCATCCAATTGCTTTGGACCCCCGCCACGGTCTGTGCCCGTTGCCTGCGGCCATCCACCGTATTCTGATATTGCAGAGCCGCGCGCGCGCCGTCCTCTGCCGCGTTTTGCAAGCCCATGCGAAATGTGAAGATCATCCCGTAGCAGATGATTCCGTAGATCAACGCAAACAGGATGAGAAACACCAGGGCGAACTCGACCGCGTACACGCCGCGCTGATTGCGTGTCGAGGTGCGTGTGCCCTGTGATTTCATGTTGGCCTTCTGATCTTCAACCCAGCAGCAAGCGCTACTTGCCGCCCCCGTTCCCCGCCGAGGACGACTTGACGATCGAACTCATGCGCTCCGGAATCGGAAACTCGAAACTCTTCGTGTAGCGCTCGTAGCTGCGACTTGCCACGTCGCCAGCGATGGGGCGTGGCGTGGGAGAGGCAATTTCGCCGCTGCGCTGCCATGCGAGCAGGCCCTGGGTGGCGTCACCGACCTGCAGCCGCTCGTAGACGATTTCTCCTGCCGCATTCATTTCTTCCTGGCCGGGGTGTGCCGGTGGGGCGGCAGTTGGCGGCGCTTCCGGCTGGGCAGGTTTCGCAGCCTCCTGCGCCATCGCAGTGGGCGCAGCGATCACCAACACAGCGGCCAGCAGAGCGAGGCGTTGAGCGTGTTGTTTCTTCATTGGGTACCTTGTGATGTGGAGTTTGGCGGCATCGACAGCGTGGAATCGGCGACGGACGGGTTCAACTGGCTGGCCGTGCGCAGGCCGCCCATACCGGCCCAGCGCGACGCCTTGAGCATCAACGGGGGCGGGACGGTGTCTTCCCGCGCCGGCTGCGGAGTGCTTGCAAGCGGCCGCGGTGCGACGGCGACGGGCGCCGCGCTTGCCGCCGCCAGCGGCGTGCCGCCCGTGCGCATCTGCTGCGCGGCCTCGCGCACCGCGGCGCGCGCTGCGGGTGGCATGCGGTTGACTTCCATCAGCCGGTCTGCCTGTTCGCGCTGGCCGGTGACTTCCAGGTACAGCGCAAGGTTGGACTGGGCCTGTGTGCTGTCCGGGCGCAGTTGCAGCGCCTGCATCAGCGGGAGTCGGGCTTCCTCGATCTGTCCGGCGCGCAGGTTGGCGTAGCCCAGGTCGCTGAGCAGGAGGGCATCGGTCGGAGTCTGGCGCTGCGCTTTTCCCAGCAGTTGCGCCGCCTCCGCGTAGCTGCCGCGCGCACCAGCCAGCAGGCCGAGGCCGCGGTAGCCGGCGCTTTCCAGCGGCGTGCCGATCAGGCGCTTATAGGCTTGCGCGCTGAGCGCGGCCTGGTCAGTCTGGCGCAAGGCATCGGCGCGTACGCGAGTGGATTCCGGCGACACGCCCCAGCGCTGCTCAAGCGCATCGATATGCGCGAGCGAAGCGAACCACAGGCCCTCCTTTTGCATCTGCTCGACGAGCTTGAGGTACGTGGCCTTGCTGTCGATGTTCGCGCTCGATTTGGTTTCTGCGGACGCCTCTGCGGCCGCGCGTTCCTGGGCGTTGGCGCTGGCGGCGTAAGCGGAGGACGTGTCCTTGAGGAGGCTGCATCCGGTGACCGCGAGGACCGAGGCGGCGGCAGCGGCGCATGTGAGCATGCGAGTCGTGCGGCTGGAGCGAATGGGCATGAATAAGCCGAGATTTGTCATTTACCGATCGCTCCCAAAGAATGGAATATCGCGATGAAGCCTGGACCCGCCGTGATGATGACCAGCGCTGGCAGTAGCGAAACGACCATGACGCCGGTCATCTTCACGGTGATCTTGCCGATGCGTTCCTTCATCTCGGAGCGCCTGCTCTCACGCAGACGGTCGCTGAAGACGCGCAGCGGCTCCTGCACCGCGCCGCCGTGGCGGTCGACCTGCACAAGCAGCGAGACAAGGCCCCGCAGGTTTTCGTTCTTGTGCAGCGTCGCCAGGCGGTGCAGCGAGTGTTCACGGGTACGGCCCTGGCTGTACTGCGCATTGGCAATACCGAGTTCGTAGCCCAGTACGTGCAGCACATGAGAGAAATCTGTCGCCATGATCTGCAAGCTCTGGTCGAGGCTCAGGCCGACGCCTTGCAGCAGCCGCAGCAGGTCAATGAAGAGCGGGAGCTCCCGGGACGCGCGCTCGCGGCGGCCGGCGGCGAAGCGGCCGAGCACCCACTTGGGCGCCATGAACCCGAGCACGGCACAGGCTGCCAGAACGGTGACCACAGTGCCTTGCTCATGCCCGCTGCTCCAGAGCAGGTAGGCCAGCAGCGGAAAAACAAAGGCCAGGCTGATGCGAGTTACCAGGAAGATCAATTGCGTCCGCTTCGACGGCAGGCCGCATTGGTCGATCAGGTTGCGGTCTTCGTCCGCCACGAAGGCCCGCCCGAGGCGCGAATCCAGCCAGTGAAAAGGCAGTTCGAGTTCGGGCTTGAATGCGTTCTCGGCTTCCACTTCTGCCACCGTCGCCGACTGTGATCCCGGCGTGAGCGCGGCTTGCCGGATGGCGCGCCCGATGACTTGGCCGCTGCGCGTGCGGCGCCGTTCGGCCGCGATCAGCGCGCCTGCGCCGACCATCAGGCCAAGCGC
This sequence comes from Variovorax paradoxus, assembly GCF_022009635.1. Lineage (NCBI taxonomy): Bacteria > Pseudomonadati > Pseudomonadota > Betaproteobacteria > Burkholderiales > Comamonadaceae > Variovorax > Variovorax paradoxus. The sequence goes on along the minus strand of NZ_CP091716.1, from coordinate 6,168,048 downwards.
GAGCAGCGCGATGCTGAAGATGGCCAGCTGATTGGACGTGAACGTCATGCCAGCCTCGCAAGCCGATATAGAAGCGCTACTCCCACCACTTGCAGGGTCGCGGAGGAATAGATAAGGATGCGGCCTGTTTCGTCGTTCCACATGCCCATGAAATAGCCGGGGTTGGTAAGAATCAGAAAGCCGCCCACACCGATCGGCAGAAGGCCCAGGATCCATGCCGACAGGCGCGTCTCCGCGGACATGGCATTCAGTTCCTGCTCCGCCTGTTCGCGGTCGCGCATGAAGTTGCCCACGCGCTCGAGCAGCAGGTCGGCGCGGCCGCCGTAGCGCACGCCCAGGCCCAGAATGGATGCCAGCAGGAACATTTCCTCGATGCGAACGTTGGTGGCGGTCTGATGCAGCGCACGGTCGAGGTCCAAGCCGGCACGGACCAGCGCAGCCGAGCGTTCCAGGTGGACGCGCAGCGGTGCTTCCGTTGTGGCGATCGCAAGTTGGAACGCTGCCTGCGTGGAGTTGCCGATCGTGATGAGGCGAACCATCGCATCGATGTATGCCGGCAACTGGCTGACCAGCTTGCGGCGAAACTTCTGCAGTCGCCACCACAACAAGAAGCTGCCGGCGAGCAGCAGCACGAAAAGAATGCTCGCTGCCGCAAGCCAGCCCGCCAGCACTCCCGTCAGTATGCTGATCGCGACGACCGCCGCCAGTGCGAGCGCGATGGTGCGCGGCTCGACGACCCCGACCAGCCAGCCCGGCATCGCGCGCTCCAGCAGGCCGGTACGCGTGGCTTCAGTGGTCGGAGGGCTGGTATCGAGCCAGGGGTCCGTCGTCAAGGTCGACGACATGCCCTCTCCCGGAAGCTCCCGGTCCCTGACAGGCATCGGTATCGCCGTGGTCGCCGTGCTGGTCGCGAGAATCTGCTGACTGAGGTGCCGTTCGGTAGCCAGCCGCACCTGCCTGTTCCTCGCCCACTGCCACAGCATGAGCCCCGCGGCCGCCATCAGCAACGCGATGCACGCCACGATGAGCAGGGCTTCACGCACGGTTGTCTCCATGCGCGCGCGACATCGACTGGCGAAAGCGCGTGATCTTGGGCGAGTGCGGTGCAATGCCCAGCGACACCCAGCGGTCGCGCTCCTCGCCGTCGGGCGAGACGACCGGCTCGTAGCGGTAGAGCTCCTGCATGGCGACCACGTTGTCGTTGACGCCCGTGACTTCGCTCAGCGAGATGATGCGGCGCTGGCCACCCGACAGGCGCCCGATCTGCACGATGAAATCGATGGCGTTGGCGATCTGCCGGCGCAGGCTCACCTCGCTGCCTTGGTAGCCCGCGAAGCCCGCGAGCATTTCGAGGCGGTAGAGGCATTCGCGCGGCGAGCTGGCGTGGATGGTGCCCATCGAGCCTTCGTGGCCGGTGTTCATGGCCTGCATCATCTCGATGACCTCGGCGCCGCGCACTTCGCCCACGATGATGCGGTCGGGCCGCATGCGCAGGCTGTTGCGCAGCAGGTCGCGGATCGACACCACGCCGGTGCCGTCGAAACCGCCGGGGCGGCTTTCGAGCCGCACCACGTGGCTGGTGCCGAGCGAGAGTTCCGCCGTGTCCTCTATGGTGATGACGCGCTCGCGCGCGGGGATGTAGCTTGCGAGCGCATTCAGCAGCGAGGTCTTGCCCGAGCTGGTGCCGCCGCTCACGAGGATGTTGCAGCGCGCGCGCACCGCGATCTCGAGCAGCTGCGCCATGCCGGCATCGAAGGTGCCGAGCTTCACCAGGTCCATCGGCGTGAGCGGCTCCTTGCGGAACTTGCGGATCGACACCGAGAGGCCGTCGATGGCCAGCGGCTCGATGATCACGTTGATGCGGCCGCCGTCGGGCAGGCGCGCGTCGACCATCGGGTTCGACTCGTCCAGCCGGCGGCCCAGCGGCGCGAGGATGCGGCGCACGATGCGCATCACATGCTCGGAATCGGCGAAGCGCACGGTTTCGCGTTCCAGCATGCCGTGGCGCGACACATACACGTTCTGGTAGCCGTTGATCAGGATGTCTTCCACGGCCGGATCGTTGAGCAGGTCTTCCAGCGGCCCGAAGCCCGCGAGCTCTTTCGTCAGCGCGTCGGAGATGAGCTGCATCTCGCGGTCGTTGATCGGCACGCGGCGCAGCCGCACGAAGCTGTCGACCTCCAGTTCGACGAACTGCTGGATCGAGGCGCGCGACCAGCGGCCGAACTCCGCACCCAGTTCCTCGATGCGACTGAGCAGGTGATCGTGCGTCCAGCTCTTGATGTCCTGGAACTGCTGGGAGTTGACGAACGCCTGGTCGTCGTCGGCGAATTCGATATCGGTGGACATGGGTTCAGCCTTCGTGTGAACTCTTCCAGAGGCCGGTGACTTGCGACATGAGCGCAACCCAGCGTGGATCCTTGGCCGGAGGTTGGCCCGTGGCAGACATGTATTCCTGGTGCAGGCTGCGGGCCAGGCCCGTCACCGCCTGCGCGTAGGGGTCGCTGCGCGCGGTGCGCACCAGCATCTCGCCGCGGCTCGCCGCCGCCATCAGTTGTGCGCTGCGCGAAGGCAGCACGTGGCGCAGTGGCAGCTCGAGCCGTTCGGCGATGTCCTTGGCCGTGAGGCCGACATGGCTGTCGAACTTGTTGACCACCAGCGAGAGGCGTTCGATCTCGACGTTGCGCGCACGCAGCTCCTTGAGCATGTTGGCGGTGGACACGATGCCGCCGATGCTCTGGTCGCACACGACCCAGGCCTGCTGCGCCTCGCGCACCGTCTGCGCCATGAAGTCGATGGTCGAGAAACCGCCGAGATCGGCGACCTGGAAATCGAAGAAGTCGGCCAGCCGCTTGATCAGCGCCACCGAGTCGGCATGCGAGATCTCGCGCACCTGCGCCAGGCTCGCGGGCAGCGGCAGGATGGCCACGCCGCTGGTGTGATGCGCGAGCGCCGTGTGCAGCAGGGTCTGGTCGAGCCGGCGCAGGTTGCGCACGCCGTCGACGAAGCTGAAGCCGCTCTGGGTGTCGAGGTAGAGCAGGCCGTCGCGTGCCGGCAGCCCCAGGTCGAGCAGCGCGACGCCGTGCCTGGAGCTGCGGCCCGGCGGACGCGCGGGGGCCTGCGCGAGCTGGTCGTGCAGCGTGAGGGCCAGGCTGGTTGCCAGCGTGGTCACGCCGAGTCCGGCGCGCGCGCCCAGCAAGGCCAACGTGCTGCCGCGCGTGCCGCCTTGCAGAGTGCTGCGGCGGTCGAGCAGCGCGCGCAGCGTCGTGACCGCGTCGGTGGACGGCGCGGCCATGTCGATGAAGTCGTCCACCCCCGCGCGCAAAGCGGAAAGCATGGCGGCGGGTTCGGCCGACACGCCGGTGGCCAGCACCGGCAGCGTGGGCCAGTCGCGCTTCAGGCGCTGATGGAGCTGGACGGCATTGGCGCTCTGGTCGGGCGAGAAATCGATGAACACCGCCACCGGCCCGAGCAGGGCGATGCGTTCGTCGATCGACTTGGTGTCCGGCGCCAGGACCACCACCGAGCCCAGCGTGCCGAGCGCATCGGTCAGCCACGTGATGTGGCTGCCGTTGCTCGAAGCGAACAGATAGGTCTCGCTGCCTGTCTCTGGAATGCTGTCGCGTGGAGCGTTCATGGGGCCTGCCTGCTGCGATGCATGGTCCGCGTCATCGTGCTCAGCGGGAGAAGCCTGGAACCGGCGTGTCGACCGCGCCACCGAGGAGGTAGGCGCGCCACACCGCGCCGTCGCGCTGTTCGGCGCTGCCGGGCAGGTACGGCGCCAGGTCGGTGCCGCGCGCGATGGGCTTGACCAGGTGCGGCGTGACCAGAATCACGAGCTCCTTCTCGTTCATCTGGTAATTGTTCTTGCTGAAGAAGGTGCCGATGATCGGCAGGTCGCCGAGCATCGGCACCTTGCTGGCGTTCGAAGTGGTGGTGCGGCTGACGAGGCCGCCGATGATGAAGCTCTCGCCGTCGCCCAGTTCCACCGTGGTGTCGGCACGGCGCGTGGTAATGGCGGGCACCACGACGCCGTTCAGGGTGATGGCGTTCGTGTAGTCCAGATCGCTGGCCTCGGGGGCAACCTTGAGCACGATGCGTTCGTTGGAGAGCACGGTCGGAGTCAGTGTGAGGCCGATGCCGAAGGGCTTGTATTCGATGCTGATGGTGCCCAGGCCTTGCGGCACCGGGATCGGCAGTTCGCCGCCGGCCAGGAAGCTGGCGCTCTGGCCCGACAGCGCCACCAGTGTGGGCTCGGCTAGCACACGGGCCATGCCGTTACCTTCAAGAAAGCCGAAGTTCAATCCTATGCCGGCCTTGCTGAAGTTGAAGAGCAGGTCGAAAGCTTGCGTCAGCGGGTTGTTGTACTGGACGGCGATCTGGCCGTTGGCGGCAAAGGTCGACGATATGAGGGAGGAAGGCGAGAAGACGCCGAAGCTGAAGCCACTCGAGTTGGGACGCGTGCTGAAGATGTTCAACCCTGCCTGCTTGAGTACGCTGCGATTGAATTCCACCACCTTGACTTCGACTTGCACCGTGTTGCTGCGCACGTTCACCACCGAGCGGTCGATCAGATCCGCCTTTTCACCGTTGCTGGCCAGCGCAGTGTCTCGCGCTACCTGGTGTGCGGTCATGCTGTCCATGCTGCCGCTCACCGTGGACGAGGGGCGCCGCACTTCGACCGGATAGGTGATGGCGGAGGTGCTGCCTTTTTCCCAGACCATCAACGAGGTGCGTCCTGCAACTTTGCCGGTGACGATCAGCCGTGCCGCCGCGGAGTTGGGTGCCTTGCGTGTGATTGCGACAGTGGCGATGGCCTCGTCGCCGATCGCCATGCGATCGATGCCCTTTTCAATCAGCAGCTCCTGTTGCGTGCCAGCGCCGAGGATCAAGGGACGCTGCATCGGTTGCGGGCGCGCTGCTTGCGCATCGGCAGCCATGGACGCTGTCGGCCACACAGCTTGTGACATCACGGACAAGGCGACCAAGGCCGGGCGCAGCAGTCGTGACGAAGCTTTCGCGGGGCTGCGGGTGACAAAGGTCGACTGCTCGCGAGGCATGTAATGCATGTGTTCTTCCTGAATGGCGGGTATCGGCTGTCTGCCCGATCAATAGCTAACGGTTTCGCTGCGGGCGCCGCGAATAACCTCGACCTGAAGGCCCCCGTGCGCGCCAGCACTGGTTGCACGGCGGGGTGCGGTTGCGACTCGTGCTTCGACAGCGGGAGACTTGACACCGGGGCCTTTGCCGCCTGTGGCCAGATCGGCAGTGGTCAGCCCTGCTTGCGCAAGATCGAGGCCTTCAAGAGGCGCGCGGCGCGGTTCGCCTGTCTTGGCTTGCACGGGCTGCAAGGCAGTGGGAAGTTCGGCAAAAAGCTTCGGATCTGGCTGCGACATGTCCGTGGGATTGCGCAGCGCGAGCAGCAGCCGGCCGCTGGCGTCGCCGATGGTCAGGCGGTTCACCTCGTCGACGGGTACCGCCAGCACGGCAGTGCGTGCCATTTCTGTTCGTTGGGCCTGCTGTGCGGCCGCCTTGTCGGGTGCCTTGGACGGCATCCCATCGACGGATGCGCTGCCGAAAGCCAGCACACGCTTGCGGGAGAGCAGCAGGCGCGCCTGGCTGCGGTCGACGTCCTTGCCGTCCGACTTGAGCGTGATGAACACGTCGACGAAGTCGCCGGGCTGGATCTTGTTGCCCACGCCCATGATCTCGTCGGCCTTGATCGCGACAGCGCGCTCGCCTTCGGCGATGCGCACCGCGAGACCGGAGACCAGCTGGTTTTCCATCAGCGGTGCGCCTTCGGCGAGGTCGATCACCGGCACACGGCCGGCAGCCACGGACACGTCCTGGAATGCGCCCGCCGGGTTGATCGTCAGGCGCTCCACGCGCAGCGCATCCGCGGGAATCGCCTCGCCCGCGGGCAATGCCTTGGCGGCCACGACGACCGGGTAGACCAGCACCTCCTTGGCCTTGGTCGGTGCGGCTGGGCCTGTTGTCGCCACCGCGGGAGCGGGAGCCTGGCGGCTCAGCATCCAGGCATAGCCACCGAGTGCGATGGCCAGAAGCACGAGGATGGCGGCGAGGATCTTGGTGAGATTGATCATGTGCGGCGGATGAAGGTATGGGTGCAAGCGATCATGGAATTTGAGGAATGAAGGGCCTGCTGTGACAGAGGCAGATGACTGCTAGCCCTGTCGCCCCCAGACCATCCAGACCGCGGTGGCCAACGAGAGGTAGGCTGCGTAGGGAACGATGCGCCTGCGCGCCGTTGCGGACGCAGCGCCGCTGCTTGCGGCCGAAGAGCGGCCCAGCAGCATCAGCGACAGCCGTGGTGCCACGGGCCAGCGCTGCAGCGCGAGCCAGAGCGCGCTGTGAAGGCCTGCCAGCAGGCTGGCCACGACCCATATCGGCAGCAATGCCTGCAGGCCCACCCAGAGTCCGAGCGCGCCCGCGAATTTCACGTCGCCAGCCCCCATGAGGCCGATGGCGTACAGGAGCAGCAGGGCGCCGAAGCCGATGGCCGCCCCCGTGAGTGCGGTGGACCATTCGATGCCGAAGGGCTGCATCCCGGAGGCAAGTGCCGCCAGTGCCACTGCGGCGCCGGCAAGCACGAGCCAGTTGGGGACGCGGCGTTGACGGAAGTCATAGACGGCAACGAATAGCAACCACAGCAGACACGCCAATTGCATTGCTTGCGCTGTTTCTCAGGACGCCGGCGCCGTTACCTTGCCGGCGATGTACGTGAACAGACCCGCGAGCTTGGTGCCAAGACCGTTGGTACCGTTAAGGGACGCCACGATGGCAACGGCGACGAGGCCAGCAATGATTCCGTACTCGATGGCGGTGGCGCCTTCTTCGTCGCGCAGAAAACGGGCAATTGAGTTAAGCATGATGAAGCCTTTTCAGATGGATTTGGAGAACTGACAGGGAGCTTGATGCGATAGCGCTCTGTTAAGAGGCGGGGGCAGTCACTTTGCCGGCGATATAGGTGAAGAGGCCGGAAAGCTTGGGGCCGAGGCCATCGGTGCCAGAGAGTGACGTAACAATCGCGACCGCAACCAACCCCGCAATAATTCCGTACTCAATTGCGGTCGCGCCTTCCTCGTCCTTTAAAAAACGAGTAATTTGACCAAGCATGATTTACCCCTTTCAGTAAGTGTTAACAAAGGCTGGTGAGGTGGATGTTATACAGAGTAACTCCGTGTATCAACAAGAGAAACCCGCAAGACTCGCGCTTAGCTGTGCTAGCCAAAAGGTGTAAGCAGGATAGCGGCCAGCCTCTCGCCAGCCGGGTCCTCGTGAAGGACGATCGGCTGGTTAACACTTTGAAATCCTATTTTTCCCTCTGAGGGCCGCGTGCGACCTCCCATGAAGTGGGGAGGGTGACGTTACGGCGCCGGGAACGCGCGAAAGGGTTACGTTACGGGTACAAACCCGTTACGCGTTACGTAGCACGGGGCCACGAAGCACCAGTTGTAACACTCAAAAAAGGCGAAATGCGTGAGCAAAATGTCACGGCTCGGGGGCCGTGACCGCGTCGCCAGCAGGGCTTCAGCCCAGGATTTCTTCGTGGAAGAGCTTCCACTCGCTGCCTTGGCGCAGCCAGTACTGGCGCCGGGAGCGCCCGCTCTTCTCGCCTTCGAACACTTCGCCGAAGGTAACCACCATCGTGTCGTCACCGTCCCGCCAATGGAGGTACGACATGTCCTTGAGCTGCACGCGCTTGCCCTGCGCGTATTTCACTTCGTCGTCGACGGCGGAAATACCCTCGGTGGATTTTTTGCTGATGCGCTGGAAATCGGGCAAATAGAATTTCTTCAATTGCGCTTCATTGCCATTGGCGCGCGCATCTTTCCAGCCATTGATTGCGCTGGAAATGGATTGGGATTCTTTTTCTGCCTGCGGCTGCGAAATCCATTGCAGGCTGCGCGCCGTGACCACCGGCGTGGCGCCGATTTGCACTTTTCGCAAAAGCTGCTTGAGATCGGGGTTGGCCATGACCACGCAGCCGTCGCTGGCCAGTGGCGCCCGCGCGAACTGCTGGGGCGGCGTGCCGTGCAGCCAGATGCCGCCGCCGGTCTTGCCGCGCCGCACGTCGTACGGGTTGGGGTAGTTGATGGGCAGGGCGCCTGCGCCGTAAAAGTCTTTCAGCGACTTCGGGTCGAGGCTGCTGGTGATGTAGTACACGCCCAGCGGGGTGCGGGCATCGCCCTCGGTGGCCTTGTCGGTGCCGGACTTGCCGACCGAGATGTAGTAGTCGGCCGTGAGCTTCAGGCCCTTGTCGCTGTTCTCGAACAGGTACAGGCGCGAGCGCGAGGCGTCGACGGCAATGGCGTAGCGGCTGCGTGTGGAGAGCGCCAGGAATTGCGAAGGCACCGTGTTGGCCGGCGGCCGTTCGCGCAGGGCCTGCAGGCGTCGGCGCGACTCTTCGTGCAATTCGGTCATGGCCGGGTTGCCGCGCATCTTGGCGATGCTGGCGGTGTCGGGCAGGCTGTTCGAAGGCGGCACCTGGGCAGCGAGCAGGTCGCCATAGACGAGCTGCGCGAGCTGGAAGTTCGGATAGTCGCGCACCAGGTCGCGGGCCTTGGCGAGCGCGGGGCGGGCCTGGCCGCGGCCGAACATCTCGTAGACGGCGATGAGGCGGGCCTCGGCGTTGCTGGCTTCCTGGATGGGGGCCGCGGCGCGCGCCTGTTTGCTGCGGGTGGGCTTGGCGGCGGCTGCCTTGGTTTCGGCCAGCGCGGCCTTCTTGCCGCCCCTGGCTTCCTTCACCTCCTTGGCGGAAGCGCGTGCGCCGTGCGCTGCAGGAGAGCGGGCGTTGCCACTGCTCGCCGCCTTGGTCTTGGACTTGGAAGCGTTGTTGCCGCTGCCGGATTTCGAGCTGCCCTGCTTGGTGGTGGCCGTGGCCGATGCCAACGCGGCACCCGGCGCCGCGAGCATCAGCGCCGACGCGGCCATCAGCGCTGCCAGCAGGTGTCCGCTGCGCGGACGGAACGGGGGATTCTGAAGCCGGCCGTGCCGGACGATGTCTGCCACTAGCCGCCGACGCTTTCCTTGCGAATGTGCCACTGATTGCCGGAGCGCTGCATGTCCAGCGTCTTGCGGCTGGAGACGTTGAGGTTGTCGGCGCGGTAGATCTGGCGGAACTTGGCCGTGGCGTTGTCGCCGTCGACCTTGATCACCAGGTTTTCGATGTTCACGCTGATGCTGGATTTGCCGACGATGCGGGCGCGGCGGTCCTGTTCCCAGTTCTTGCGGCTCTGGCCGCCGCCGGGCGTGAAGTCGCTGCCGTAGGCCGCGAGGTAGCGGTCCATGTCCTGGCTGGCCCATGCCGAAGCCCAGGCGCGCACGGCCGATTCGACCTCGGCGTTGGAGGCCGTGCTTGCGGCCGGTGCGGGCGCGGGTGCCGGGGCAGGCGCTGCTTCGGGCGCCTTGGGCGCTGCAGCCACCGGTGCGGGCGCGGCCGCGACCTTGGCGGGCGGCGGCGCGGCGGGGGCCGGTGCCGGAGCCGGTGCGGCGGCCTTGACCGCCGGAGCGGGAGCCGGGGCCGGAGTCGGCGCAGGCACGGGCGCGGCCGATGCCACCAGCGTGCTGGACTTGCCGCCGGCCGGCGTGGGCGTGAAGAGCGTGCGGATCACCGCCAGCTTGGGCTGCACGGCCGTGTTGTTCTGGTCGAGCTGCAGTGCCTTGCTGTAGGCCTGGCTCGCGAGCCGTGCATACACGTCGCCGAGGTTTTCCTGGGCGGTGGCGTAGCTGGGGTTGGTGCGGATCGCGCTCTCGAGCGCGGCGCGCGCCTTGTCGAACTGGTTCTGGCTTGCGTAGATCACGGCCAGGTTGTTGAACGGCTCGGGCAGCTCGGGGGCGTCCTGCGTGAGCTGCGTGAAGGCGGCGATGGCCTCGGCGCGCTTGCCGGTGTCGAGCTGGATCACGCCCTTGAGGAAGCGCATCTGCGGATCGCGTGGCTTGTCCTTGAGGAAGGCGTCGGCCTTGGTCATGGCCTCGTCGAGCTTGCCGGCCTGCATGAGCTTGTCGACTTCCTCATGCTCGACGGCGGACAGCGCGGGTAGCGCCACGCCACAGGTCGCAGCGGCCAGGAAGAGGGCGCGCACGGTGGGGGAGAAGCTGAAACGGGCGCGTGGCCGGGGGCTCTTGGGCATTGCGGACAAGACCTCGTAGGGGGTGGGTGATGCGGCAGGGATTGTAAGTGGGGCAAGTAACCCCCCGATACAGCGCCTGACGGTCTTTCACGGCCTTTAGGCTTGCCCGCAACGCACGGCGCCGCAGTACAGTGCCGCCGTGGACCGCCTCCAAAGCATTGAAACTTTCGTTCGTGTCGCGCAGACCCAGAGCTTCGCGGAAGCGGCTCGGCAGCTGCGGGTGGCCAATTCGGTCGTGACCACGCGGGTCAAGCAACTGGAAGAATTCCTGGGCGCGCCGCTGTTCCACCGCAGCACGCGCGTGGTGCGGCTCAGCGACATGGGCCAGGCCTTCCTGCGCGACTGCACCGAGCTGGTAGGCCGCGCCAACGACATCGTCGACCAGATGCGCGACGCACGCGGCACGCCCTCCGGCACGCTGCGCGTGCATGCGCTGACGGGCATGGTGCTGGGCCGCTTCGCTTCGCTGCTGCGCGAGTTCCAGACCACTTACCCCGACATTCACCTGGAGCTGATCGTGAGCGACGCGGTGGCCGATCCGGTCAAGGCCGGTGTCGACTGCGCGTTGCAGATTTTTCCGGCGGCCTCGCAGGAACTGGTGTCTCGCCCGCTGTTCCCGGTGCGGCGCGTGCTCTGCGCCACGCCGGCCTACCTGGAAGCCCATGGCACGCCCGCCACGCCGCGCGAGCTGCACCGCCACAAGCTCGGCCTGTATTCGGGCTATCCCACGCGCGACCGCTGGACCTTTCATCACCAGGGCGAGCAGACCACCATCTACCTCGCCGCCGCGCTGCTGACCAACAGCGTGCACCTGCTGCGCGAATACGCGCTGGAACATGCCGGCATCGTCTGCCTGCCCACGCTGGTGGCGGGCGACGCCATCGCGCGCGGCGACCTGCAGGTGGTGCTGGCCGAACACCAGCTGTCGTCGTTCTCGCTGAGCGCGGTGTACGCGGGCACCTCGCGCAATGCGCTGAAGCTGCGCCTGTTCATCGAGCACATCGCCACGCGTTTCACCCGCGTGCCGCCCTGGGACGCCACGCTGATCGAGCGCGGCCTCATTCCCGCAGAACTCATCGAGTTCAGCCGCTCCAGCGGATAGCCCCGCGAACAGGGGGAAAACCCCAGCGATTATTCGGAGACTCCGAATAATCCTCTCCCGATCTGATCCCTACCGGCTGCGGCCATTGGCTCCTAGAGTTCGCTCATCCAAGGAGACAAGCCATGACAGCCACCACTTCGGCCGCCTACCAGACCCGCTTCGGATCGCTCAAGCACTTCGAGAAGGGTCACGTCGAACCGATCGACGACGACGTGCGCCACTACGCGTTTTCCAACTGCTTCGAGATCGCGAGCAACAGCAAGCCGTACGAGAAAGTCGTGTTCGGCCAGAACCAGATCTACGTGCTGGAGACGCTGCGCGCCGAAGGCACCTCGCCCTGGTACACCTGCGCGCATGACGAGTTCGCGCTGGTGATGGACGGCGACATCGAAGTGCACCTCGTGCAGCTCGATGCCGCGCAGACGGTGCCGGACAAGGACAAGAACGGCGCCGTGCTCGTCAAGGGCGAGCCCAAGGGAAAGAAGATGGGCTGGATGAAGCTCTCGCGCGGCCACCAGGGCCTGCTGCCGAAGAACACCGCCTACCAGTTCCGCAGCGCCGGCGAGCCGGGCGTGATCGTCCTTCAAAGCTGCAAGGGCGACCTCTCTGTAGAGAAGTGGGCCGACATCTGCCAAGCACATTGACTCGCCCCCAGGCTGCGCGCACTTCGTGTCGCTACGCCAACCCCCTACCGGGGGCAACACCTGCGGCCCGGCAAAGCCGGTTCCGCGGTGTTCCACGAAGGATGCAGGCCACTTATTCAGACCAGACAAGGAAAACACCATGAACGCACCCGCAGAACTCGCCAAGGTGATCGCGTCGCAGCCCGACGCCACGCTCGGCTACAAGAATTTCTCGCTCGGCAGCTTCAGCTTCCGCCGCGACGAATACTTCGTGCACATCGGCTGGAAGACCCGCGACGGCCGCCCCATGAGCCACACCATGGACGCTGGCAGCTACCTGCGCGCGTTGATGCGCGACGTGGCCTGGGGCTTCTTCTACGGCTGGGTCAACTTCGACGACGTGTTCGGCACGGTGAACCACTACGAGTCGGTCGACCTGTACGCCGGCAGCTTCAACGGCACCATGAAGGACGCGGGCATCGACCTGCTCGAGAACTTCCCGACCGCCCAGATCCGCGCCACCTTCGAGGCCATGCTCGACGACTGGACCAACGAGAGCTTCGACCCCTTCGCCGCGCCGCAGGAAACCGGCTCGCCCTACGGCCGCAAGAATGGCAACAACACCGCCAAGATCACCAGGGCACGTGAACTCGCAAAACGCTGCGTGGGCCTGAAGGGCGACCTCGACCTGCGCAGCGACGAGCGCGGCGCGCCCGTCAATCGCGCCTTCGCCGACGTGCCGCAGGGCCAGCCCGAGCTGCACCCCGAGCCCGGCTTCGAGAACGATGTGCACGCCTTCAATCTCTTCGGCTTCCTGAGCCGTTCGCAGGTCACGTGGAACCCGAGCTTCACCTCGGTGGTGAAGCACAGCTACATGTGCCCGACGACCGAGGAGCACATCCTGCCGATCATCCACGGCAACGACCGGGTGGAGTGGTTCTTCCAGATGACCGACGAGATCCACTGGGACTGCGGCGACAAGAACACCGGCAAGCCGATGGCCCGCGTGATCATGAAGGCCGGCGACATGGCCGCCATGCCCGCCTACTGCCGCCACCAGGGCTTCAGCCCCAAGCGCTCGATGCTGCTGGTGTGGGAGAACGGCTCGCCGAGCCTGGTGTATGAGATCCAGAACGGCGAGTCGCCGGAGATTCCGGTGCAGTTCTGATGCATTGCTCCCTCCCCCGCTGGGGGAGGGCAGGGGTGGGGGCTCTCCAGGCCCGTGCCCTCCTTGAAGAAGCCCCCACCCCAACCCTCCCCCAGCGGGGGAGGGAGAGGAACGACCATGCCTGAATTGCCCATCCGCCACCAGCTCTTCATCGACGGCCGCTTCGTCGACGCCGAGTCCGGCGAGACCCTCGCCACGCTCAACCCGCACGACAACACGCCCATCGCCCAGGTCGCATTGGCCGGCAAGGCCGACGTCGACAAGGCCGTGGCCGCCGCAAAGCGCGCCTTCCCCCAATGGAGCCGCATGGCCGCCGCCGACCGCGGCCGCATCCTGCTGAAACTCGCCGACCTCATCGAGGCCAATGCCGAAGAGCTCGCACGCCTCGAATCGCTCGACACCGGCCACCCCATCCGCGACTCGCGCCGGCTCGACGTGCCGCGCACCGCCGCGTGCTTCCGCTACTTCGGCGGCATGGCCGACAAGTTCCAGGGCGAGACCATCCCGGTCGAAGAGGGCTTTCTCAACTACACGCTGCGCGAGCCCGTGGGCATCGTCGGCCAGGTGGTGCCGTGGAACTTTCCGCTGATGTTCACCAGCTGGAAGATGGCGCCCGCGCTCGCGGCCGGCAACTGCATCGTGATGAAGCCGGCGGAGATCACGCCGCTGAGCTCGCTGCGCATTGCCGAGCTGATGGCCGAGGCCGGCCTGCCGCCGGGCGTGGTCAACATGCTGCCGGGGCTGGGCAGCGTGGCGGGCCAGTACATCGCCGAGCATCCGGAGATCGCCAAGATCGCCTTCACCGGCAGCACCGCCACGGGTCGGCGCATCGTGCAGGCCAGCGCGGGCAACCTGAAGAAGGTGCAGCTCGAACTCGGCGGCAAGGGGCCGAACATCGTCTTCGAAGACGCGAACCTGCAGGCGGCCGTCAACGGCAGCGCATGGGCGATCTTTCACAACCAGGGGCAGGCCTGCATCGCGGGTTCGCGGCTGATGCTGCACGAGAAGATCGCCGACGCGTTCCTCGAACAGTTCATCCCGCTGGCCAGGTCGATCCGTCTCGGCAACCCGCTCGACGAGAACACCGAGATGGGCCCGCTCACCAGTGCGCAGCATCGCGAGCGCGTGCTGGGCTATGTCGAGGTGGCACAGAGCGAAGGCGGCGAACTGCTAGCGGGCGGGCAGTCGCCCGGCGGCGATCTTGCCAGGGGCTGCTACGTCGAGCCCACCGTGATGCGCGCGAAGTCGTACAAGGACCGCGTCGCGCAGGAAGAGGTCTTCGGCCCCTTCGTCACCGTGCTCACATTCAAGAACGACGAAGAGGCGATGCAGATCGCCAACGGCACCGACTACGGCCTGGGCAGCGGCCTGTGGACCCGCGACCTGCAGCGCGCCCACAAGGTGGCGCGCGACCTGCACGCCGGCATGGTCTGGATCAACAGCTACAAGCGCGTGAACCCCGGCTCGCCCTTCGGCGGCGTCGGCCAGAGCGGCTACGGCCGCGAGATGGGGTTCGATGCGATGCGCGAATACACGCAGGTGAAGAGCGTGTGGGTGAACGTCGACGCGCAGATACCGCCGCACTTCGCGCGCTGACTCCGGCCCCCTGCGGCAACACGAACAGAAGAAAAGGAGACAACCATGGCATTCAATCGCAGACAGTTCACGCAGGCCACGGCCGCGCTGGTGGCTTCGGGCGCGGCACCGCTGGTGTTCGCGGCCGACACGCTGAAGATCGGCTACGTGTCGCCGCAGACCGGCCCGCTCGCGCCCTTCGGCGAGGCCGACAAATGGGTCATCGACCAGATGAAGGCCGCCTTCAAGGACGGCATCGCGGTCGGCGGCAGGAAGTACGCGGTGCAGATCGTGCTCAAGGACAGCCAGTCGAACCCCAACCGCGCGGGCGAGGTGGCGAACGACTTGATCCTGAAGGACAAGGTCGCGCTGGTGCTCACGGCGGGAACGCCCGAGACCGCGAACCCGGTGAGCGACGCCTGCGAACTCAACGAGGTGCCCTGCGTCTCCAGCGTGGTGCCGTGGCAGCCGTGGTTCTTCGGCCGCAAGGGCGACCCTGCCAAGGGCTTCAACTGGACGTACCACATGTTCTGGGGGCTGGAAGACGTCATTGCCAACTTCACCAACGGCTGGAAGACGCTGGCCACCAACAAGAAGGTGGGCGGCCTGTTCCCGAACGACGGCGACGGCAACGCCTGGGGCGACAAGGAACTTGGCTTTCCGAAGCCGCTCGCGCAGATGGGCTTCACGCTCACCGACCCCGGCCGCTTCCAGAACGGCACGCAGGACTTCAGCGCGCAGATCGCCGCGTTCAAGAGCGCGGGCTGCGAGATCGTCACCGGCGTGGTGATTCCGCCCGACGCCAAGACTTTCCTCACGCAGGCGCGGCAGCAGGGCTTCAGGCCCAAGGTCATCACGTTGGGCAAGGCGCTGCTGTTCCCCGGCGCCATCGAGGCGCTGGGCGACCTGGGCGACGGCCTGTCGACCGAGGTGTGGTGGAGCCCTTCGCATCCGTTCACGTCGAGCCTCACGCAGCAAAGCGCCAAGGCGCTGGCCGATGCCTACGAGGCCGGCACGAAGAAGCAGTGGACCCAGCCCATCGGCTTCGCGCATGCGCTGTTCGAGGTGGCGGCGAATGCATTGGGGCGCGCGAAGTCGCTGAAGGCTTCGGACGTGCGCGACGCGGTGGCCTCGACCTCGATCAACTCCGTGGTCGGGCCGGTGAAGTGGGGTGGCCAGGGGCCGTTCAAGAACGTCAGCAAGACGCCGCTGGTGCTCGGCCAATGGGGCAAGGGCCAGAAGTACAAGGTGGAGCTGACCATCGTCAACAACGAGGCGGCGACCAACATTCCCATCGGCGGCAAGCTGCGGCTGCTCTGAAGAAGAGAAGAACGTCATGGCTCTGCTGGCATTGCATGCGGTGAGCAAGTCGTACGGCGCGCTCAAGGTCACCGACGACATCACGCTCGCGGTGGCCGAGGGCGAGACGCTGGGCATCCTCGGGCCCAACGGCGCTGGCAAGACCACGCTGTTCAACCTGATCTCGGGCGACGTGCGCGTCGACGCGGGGCGCGTCGAATACGCGGGCCGCGACGTGACGCGGCTCAAGCCGCACCAGCGCTGCCATGCGGGCATCGGCCGCAGCTACCAGGTGCCGCAGCCCTTCGGCAACATGAGCGTGTTCGAGAACCTCGTGACCGCCGCCTGCTTCGGCGGGCAGCAGACCGAGCGCGAAGCCTGGCAGACGGCGCACGAGGTGCTGTCGCAGACGGGGCTGATGGCGCATGCGAACAAGCCGGCGGGCGGGCTGACGCTGCTCGATCGCAAGCGCTTGGAGCTGGCGCGTGCGCTGGCGACGCGGCCGCGCCTGCTGCTGCTCGACGAGATCGCGGGCGGGTTGACGGAGCCGGAGGCGGCCGTGCTTGTCGCGGAGCTCAAGCGGATCAAGGCGCGAGGCGTGACGATGATCTGGATCGAGCACGTGGTGCATGCACTGCTGTCGCTGGCGGACCGGTTGTTCGTCATCAACTTCGGGCAGAGGCTTGCGGAGGGAGAGCCGCGGGTGGTGATGAATGATGCGGAGGTGCGGCGGGTTTACATGGGGATGGAGGCATGAGCGCGCTCTGCATTGCTCCTTCCCCTTCCAGGGGAAGGCCGGGATGGGGGCATGACGGCGCTGGTTTCGCCGCGACGCCTCATCGCACGCCGCTTGCCCCCACCCCAGCCCTCCCCCGGAAGGGGAGGGAGCAAAGACCATGAACGCTCTGCTCTCTACCCACGCCCTCCAGGCCTTCTACGGCGACGCCCAGGCCCTCTTCGGCATCGACTTCGCCCTGGTGCAAGGCGAACTCGTCGCCATCATCGGCGCCAACGGCGCGGGCAAGTCGACCTTCCTCAAGAGCCTCACCGGCCTGGTACGCGCGCCGCGCGAAGCCATCCATTTCAAGGGCCAGCCCATCGGAGGCCTTCCCCCGGGCGACATCGTGCGTCGGGGCCTTGCCATGGTTCCCGAGGGCCGGCGACTGTTCCCCAGCCTCAGCGTGGAAGAGAACCTGCTCATGGGCGCCACCGCAGCGCGCAAGGGCCCTTGGAACCTGCAGCGCCTGTATGCGCTGTTCCCCATCCTCGCGGAGAAGCGCCGCCAGCCGGGTACATCGCTCTCGGGCGGGCAGCAGCAGATGGTGGCGCTGGGCCGCGCGCTCATGAGCAACCCCGAGGTGCTGCTGTGCGACGAGCTTTCGCTGGGCCTCGCGCCGATCGTCATCCGCGAGATCTATGCGGCCATGCCCAGCATCACGGGCGAGGGCATGACGGTAGTCATCGTCGAGCAGGACGTGACGATGGCGCGGCAGGTCTCGCAGCGCATCTACTGCTTCCAGGAAGGCCGCGTTTCGCTCGAAGGCGACTCGGGCGACCTCACGCGCGAGCAGATTTCGCAGGCCTATTTCGGTATCGAGGCTGCCCATGCTTGAAACCCTTGTCCAAGGCGTTCTGCTCGGCGGCCTCTACACGCTCTTCGCGCTGGGCCAGTCGCTGATGTTCGGCGTGATGCGGCTCACCAATACGGCGCAGGGCGACTTCATCATCCTCGGCGCATTCGCGGTCATCGCGGGCGTGTCGCTGACGGGCGATGCGGTGGCGCCGTGGCTGGTCGCCCTTGCCGTGCTGCCGGTGGCCTTCGGCTTCGGCTATGCGCTGCAGCGCTACGTGCTCAACGGCACGCTTGGCAAAGACCCGCTGCCTTCGCTGGTCGTCACCTTCGGCCTGTCGATCGTGATCCAGAACCTGCTGCTGGAGCTGTTCTCGGCCGATCCGCGCGCCATCGAGACCGGCGGCCTCAGCACCCAGGGTGTCGCACTGGGCAGCGCGATGTCGGTCGGCGTGCTGCCGCTGGTCGTGCTGGCGATCGCGCTCCTGGCGACGGGTGCGCTGCAATGGCTCTTCGCACGCACGGCGCTGGGGCGGTCGTTTCGGGCCGTATCGGACGACCGCGAGATCGCCGAGCTGATGGGGCTGAATGCGAAGAAGGTCTACGCCTTTGCCACCGCCATCGCCTTCGTGCTCATCGCGATAGCGGGCGCGTTGCAGGGCATGCGCACCACGGTGTCTCCTTCGGACGGGCCGCTGCTGCTGCTCTTCGCCTTCGAGGCGGTGATCATCGGCGGCATGGGTTCCTTCTGGGGCACGCTGGCCGGCGCGATGATTCTCGGCATCACGCAGCAGATCGGCTTCAGGCTCGACCCAGGCTGGGGAATCTGGTTCGGGCACATCGTGTTCCTGGTGGTGCTGGTGCTGCGGCCGCAGGGGCTTTTTCCCAAGACGCGCGGATGAACCGTATGACCAACATGCCTCCTTCGCTCATCGCCGTCGAGCGCGCCACCGCCGCGAGCCGCGCCGCGCTGGCCACCGGCATTGCCCTCGTGCTCGTTGCCGCCAGCCTGCCGTGGTGGGGCGAGTCGAGCTGGATGCGCGAGTTCGTCGAGATCGCCTGCTACTTCATCTTCGCGATGATGTGGAACCTGCTCGCCGGCTACGGCGGCATGGTGAGCATCGGGCAGCAGGCCTTCTTCGGCTTCGGCGGCTATGTGATGCTGATGCTGGGCAACTTCGCGGGCGTCAATCCGTTCTTGGCGATACCGCTGGGCGCGCTGGCGGCGGGGCTCGTCGCCATTCCGGTTTCCTTCGTCGCGTTCAGGCTGTCGGGCGGCTACTTCGCCATCGGCACCTGGGTCATCGCCGAAGTGTTCCGGCTGAGCTTTGCGAACGTGTCGGCGGTGGGCGGCGGCTCGGGCACCACGCTCACCGCGCTGCGCGGCATCGAGAAGGCCATGCGCGAGAGCACCACCTACTGGATGGCGCTGGCCTGCGTGGTCGCGGCCGTCGCGCTGGTGTACCTGTTCCTGCGCAGCAAGCGTGGCCTCGCGCTGCTGGCCATTCGCGACAACGAGGTGGCGGCGGAGTCGCAGGGCATTCCGGTCGCGCGCATGAAGCTGGCGGTGTATGTGGTCGCGGCTTTAGGCGCGGGGCTCGCGGGCGCTCTGTACTTCGTCGGCAACCTGCGCATCAGCCCCGACGCGGCGTTCAGTGTCAACTGGACGGCCTTCGCGATCTTCATGGTGGTCATCGGCGGCATCGGGCGCATCGAAGGGCCGCTGGTGGGCGCGCTCATCTTCTGGGCGCTCAACAAGTTCCTGAGCGACTACGGCACTTGGTATCTGCTGGGGCTGGGGCTGCTCGCCATTCTTGTCACGCTGTTCTTCAAGCAGGGCCTGTGGGGTTACGCGCAGCAGCGATGGGGCTGGTCGCTGTTTCCCACGCAGCGCAAACTGCTGCACGCAACGGCCGGGGCTAAGGCTTCTTCACGGGGTTGATGTAGTACTCGATCTTCGTGCGGTCCTTGTAGGGATCGTTGTCGAAGAACCTGGTCTCCTGCGAGATCCTGATCTCGTAGCCATCGCGCACGCCCTCCAGCGAGGTCGCGCTGTCGGTGGTGACGGGCGAGAGGGTGGGCTTGTGGAAAGCGGCCACGGCCGGGAAGCCGTCGGTGCTGAACGCCTTGACCGTCGCGCTGCTCACGCGGCCGGCGCTGTCGGCGCTCACGTTCACGTCGGTCATCAAGGTGTTTGGTGGCACCGAGAGCAAGGCGGCCAGCGGCGGCGGCAAGGTCTTGGCGCCGCTCTTTTCCTGGATGCGATAGCTCAGTCCACCCTGCGCGTTGGGCTCGCCCTTGGCGGCGGCGGATTCTTCCATGCTGCTCACGATCCATGCGCTGGCGATCAGCAGCGGCGCCGCAATGGCGCTCACGTACAACAGAAAACGCAGGCGGTCCTTGGTGTGGAAAAACTCGATCATCGGCGTTCGCTCCCTCTGGTGGCATGGGGCGGCATCAGGTCGATGCGCCCTCGCCATCCATGCTAAAGCCCTGTCCGGCGTTTGTTCAGACTTGATTAATCGGGCCTCATCCTGTAACGTTGTGTAAACGAAACGTTAGCGGTTTCCCCGGTTTTTCATTCTTTCTGGAGTCATCTTGACGATCACCAAACGCCGCTTGCTCGAAGGCGGCGCGGCAGCTGTCGCCGCCTCGCTGCTCGCGAAGGCTTCCTGGGCGCAGCAGCGCAACAACAACGGCGGCGATGCCTGGCCGACCAAGCCCTTGCACATCCTGGTGGGTTTCCCCGCCGGCGCATCGCCCGACCTCGCGGCCCGTGCCATTGCCGAGCCTCTGTCGAAGATCCTGCGCCAGCCGGTGACGGTGGAGAACAAGCCCGGCGCCAGCGGCAACACCGTGGCCGACCTGGTGGCGAAGGCCACCGACGACCACACCATCGGCGCGCTGATCAACGGCAATCTCACCATTGCCAAGCTGCTCAACCCGTCGCTGCCTTTCGATCCCGAGAAAGACTTCGCGCCCGTCGGCCTGATCGGCACCGCGCCGCTGGTGCTGGCGGTGTCGGGCAGCGCCACGGGCAAGACCGCGGCCGACCAGTTGCTGTGGGTGCGCAACCTCGGCAGCGGCGGCAAGTACGGCACGCCGGGCGTGGGCACCGTGGGCCACCTGGGCATGGAACTCATCAAGAGCCGCGCGGCCATCACCGCGCAGCACAAGCCCTACACCGGCAACCCGCAGGTCATCGCGGGCCTGCTGGCCAACGAGATCCAGCTGGCGCTGCTGCCCCCAGGCCTGGCGATGCCGCACATCAAGTCGGGAAAGATCAAGGCCATCGGCGTGACTTCGCCCGAGCGCAGCCCGCTGGCGAGCGAGCTGCCCACCATCCGCGACGCCGACGTGCGCGGCGCCGATCTCGAGATCTGGACCGCGCTCGCCGCGCCCGCCAGCATGAAGCCCTCGGCCGTGGCAAGGCTCAACGCCGCGCTGGTCGAAGTGATCAGCTCGCCCGAGGTGAGCCAGGCGCTGCTCAAGACCGGCTGGCAGGCGCAGCCCGGCTCGCCCGACACGCTGGCCAAGCGCATGCGCGCCGACACCACGCGCCTGGGCGGCGTGATCCTGATGAAGGGCATTCACTCGGAGGGCTGATGCCCCCGGGGTTCTCTCTCAAGTCTTCGATCCGGAGCGCTTGAACAGCGCCTGGTCGAAGCGGATCGTGATGACTTCCGTGTCGTCCGGCTTGCCGGGCACGCGGCCGTCTTCCGTGGGGAAGTTGGTGTCGATCGCGACGGCCAGCGTGTGGTCGTCCACCACCTCGACGCTCTCGACCGAATCGAAGGGCATGCTGAACTTGCCGGCCGGCACGCCGGGCAGCGGGCCGCCGATGTCCTTGGGGTCGGAGATGTTCAGCAGGTCCACCAGCAGCGTCTTCTTCAGCACGCCGTCGGCGTCCTTGACGTCCAGGTCCACCATGTACAGGCGCTTCACCACCGCCTTGGCGCCGTACAGGCCGTCGCGCTCGATCAGCACGAACCTGTTGCCGCCCACGTTGGTCATGTCGCCGATCACGATCTGGTTGTCCTTGGCGGGACCGTCTTTCTTGTAGACCGGGTTCTTGCCGGTGTAGAGCATCGAGGCCGGGTCGAACTCGAAGAAGTTCAGATAGCGCTCGTCGTCGGCCACCGGCCGCAGCGAGGCCAGCGAAGGCGCCGCCTCGGGCACCGCGAAGATGCGGCTGCCGTCGCTGTTGAAGGCAAGGCTCTCGAAGCCCCGGCTCGAGAGCGAGGTCGCGGCGGCGCTGCCGCTCATCACCAGCGGGTTGGACGGGCTGCGCAGGAACGGATGCGGCACCGGGTCTTCCATCAGCGTGCCGTTCTTGTCGAAGTGCAGGATGTAGGGGCCGAATTCCTCGCCCACGAACCAGGTGCCGTCCTTCGCGCGGGCGATCGACTCGACGTCGAAGTCGAAGCCCGTCAGGAGCCGACCGCTGACGATGCGCGGGTCCACGGGCTTGCCGCTGTCGACGATGCTGTTGCCCGTCACCGTCTGGTAGTTGGCGTAGTCGGCAATGATCTTCAGGTCCACGCCCTTGCCGTCCTTCAGGAAGCCCTTGGCGTCGTTGAAGGCGACATGGCTGTTCACCTTGACGGTGCCGGGCACCGTGGTGCCGTTGGGCACGGTGCGGAAATCGATGCTCACGTTGTAGAAGCCGACCACGAAGTCGCTGGAGTTGCCCTTGCTGCCGTAGCCGTTGTCGGGCAGGGCGGTCCAGGTGCCGTCGTCGTTCTTCAGCAGTGCTGAGAAGCCCGGCAGCGGCTGGCCGCCGACGAAGGGCGGTGTCACGCCGAACATGCTGGAGATGAACTGGCCCGTGGTCGGGCCGGGCCAGCGGAACGTGTCGGGCAGCGCGGCCCAGCCGGTCAGTTGGTGGGGCAGGCCCGCGGAGCTGTCCTGCGCGGGTGGCGCGGCAGGGGCGGGAGCGGGGGTTGGCGCGGGCGCTGCCTCCAGCGGCGGAAGTGCAATGCCACTCCCATTACCGCCGCCGCATGCGGCAAGGACCGCGGAAGAAACCGCCGCGATCAGCAGGCGACGCGGCAATACGGATGAAACGGACGAAATAGACCAGACCGAACGATCGGACATGAATGCACCCTCCCATGGTTTTTTAGTGCGAAGCGCAATCTAGAAAACCGTTGTGACGCATCCATGAATGCCCTTTTGCTCAGAGCATGCGCGAGATCCGGTCCGCCGATTCGCGCAGCGCCGGCAGCATCGTTTCCTGCATGGCCTTGGCGCTGGTGCGGTTCGCCTGCCCGCTGATGTTGAGCGCGGCCACCATGCGCCCCTGCCTGTCGACGATGGGCGCGGCCACAGAGACCAGGCCTTCTTCCAGCTCCTGGTTCACCAGGCACCACTGCTGCTTGCGCGCCTGCGCGACCTTGGCCATGAGCGCGTCGATGTCGGTCACGGTGTGCTTGGTCAGCGCCTCGATCTCGGAGGCTTCGAGCCGTGCGCGCACCTCGTCGTCCGGCAGGTCGGCCAACAGCAGCCGGCCCAGCGAGGTGCAATAGGCCGGCAGCCGCGAGCCCACGCCCAGGTTGATGTGCATGATCTTTTTCGTCGGCACGCGCAGCACGTAGACGATGTCGGTGGCGTCCAGCACGGCGGCCGAGCACGACTCCTGCACCTGCTGCACCAGCGCTTCCATCACCGGCTCCGCGCGATTCCAGATCGGCATCGACGACAGATACGCGAAGCCCAGGTCGAGGATGCGCGGCGTGAGCGTGAACAGCTTGCCGTCGGTCACCACGTAGCCCAGCGTCTGCAGCGTGAGCAGGATGCGGCGCGCGCCCGCGCGCGTGAGCCCGCTGACGGCCGCCACCTCGCTCAGCGTCTGGTGCGGCGCGTTGGCGCTGAACGAACGGATGACCTGCAGGCCGCGTGCGAAAGACTGCACGTAGCTGTCGCCGGGGGCGGGTGCGGCGGGTTGTGTCGCGTGGGTTGCCATGATGAGCGATCCTCTCTAGAATTCATTATACGAACAAATGTTCTTTAGACGAACAAATCGGCAATCCGCAAAAGTTTGCAGAATCAGGCGGATCGCGGTTCGGTTTCTTCTTTCCTCTCACCCGGAGACAAGCTTCATGATCAACAAGATCGCGCGCTCGGTCGCCGATGCCCTGTCGGGCATCCAGGACGGCGCCACGGTTCTCATCGGCGGCTTCGGCACCGCCGGCATCCCCGGCGAACTCATCGACGGCCTCGTCGAGCAGGGCGCCAAGGACCTCACGGTCGTCAACAACAACGCGGGCAACGGCGAGACTGGCCTGGCGGCGCTGCTCAAGACCGGCCGCGTGCGCAAGATCATCTGCAGCTTCCCGCGCCAGGCCGACAGCCAGGTGTTCGACGGGCTCTACCGCAGCGGCAAGATCGAGCTCGAACTCGTGCCCCAGGGCAACCTCGCCGAGCGCATTCGCGCCGCGGGCGCCGGCATCGGCGCTTTCTTCTGCCCCACGGGCTACGGCACGCAGTTGGCAGGCAACCGCGAGACCCGCGAGATCGACGGCAAGCAGTACGTTCTCGAGTACCCCATCCACGGCGACGTGGCGCTCATCAAGGCCGAGCGCGGCGACCGCTGGGGCAACCTGGTCTATCGCAAGGCGGCGCGCAACTTCGGCCCGGTGATGGCCATGGCCGCCAAGAAGACCATCGCTACCGTGCACGACATCGCCGAACTCGGCACCCTCGACCCCGAGACCATCGTGACCCCGGGCATCTTCGTGCACCAGGTGGTGCGCATCGAACGCGTGGCGACCCAGGCCGGCGGTTTCAAGAAGGCAGCATGACCATGACTTACACCCGTCGCACCAAGGACCAGTTGGCCGCCCGCGTCGCGCAGGACATCTTCGACGGCGCCGTCGTCAACCTCGGCATCGGCCAGCCCACGCTGGTGGCCAACCATCTGCCCAAGGGCCGCGAGGTCATCCTGCAGAGCGAGAACGGCATCCTTGGCATGGGCCCGGCGCCCGAGGCCGGCGAAGAGGACTACGACCTCATCAACGCCGGCAAGCAGCCCGTCACCCTGCTGCCGGGCGGCGCCTTCTTCCACCACGCCGACAGCTTCGCGATGATGCGCGGCGGCCACCTCGACATCTGCGTGCTCGGCGCGTTCCAGGTGTCGGCCACCGGCGACCTCGCCAACTGGCACACCGGAGAGAAAGACGCCATTCCCGCCGTCGGCGGCGCCATGGACCTGGCCATCGGCGCCAAGCAGACCTGGGTCATGATGGACCTGCTGACCAAGCAGGGCGCGAGCAAGCTGGTGAAGGAATGCACCTATCCGCTGACCGGCATCGCCTGCGTCAAGCGCGTGTATTCCGACCTCGCCACGCTCGAATGCACGCCGCAGGGCCTGAAGCTCATCGACCTGGTCGACGGCCTGAGCCGCGAAGAACTCGAGAAGCTCGTCGGTCTGCCGATTGCCGCCTGATCCCTTTCAAGCCATTACAGAGACACACCACACCATGACCAACCAAGCCTTCATCTGCGACGCCGTTCGCACTCCCTTCGGCCGCTACGGCGGTTCGCTCAGCAGCGTGCGCACCGACGA
Organism: Variovorax paradoxus; assembly: GCF_022009635.1. NCBI lineage: Bacteria > Pseudomonadati > Pseudomonadota > Betaproteobacteria > Burkholderiales > Comamonadaceae > Variovorax > Variovorax paradoxus. The sequence goes on along the minus strand of NZ_CP091716.1, from coordinate 6,142,990 downwards.
CCTCGGCGCCGTGCCCCTGCGCGCTCTGATGGAACGCAACAAGAACGTCGACTGGCAGGCCGTGAGCGACGTGCTCTACGGCTGCGCCAACCAGGCCGGCGAAGACAACCGCAACGTCGCGCGCATGTCGGCGCTGCTGGCCGGCCTGCCGATCGAGCTGGGCGGCGCCACCATCAACCGCCTGTGCGGTTCGGGCCTCGATGCGGTGGGCACCGCCGCACGCGCCATTCGCGCCGGTGAAGCCGGCCTCATGATTGCCGGCGGCGTGGAAAGCATGAGCCGCGCGCCCTTCGTCATGCCCAAGGCCGAGAGCGCCTTCAGCCGCAACAACGCGGTGTACGACACCACCATCGGCTGGCGCTTCGTCAACAAGCTCATGAAGGCGCAGTACGGCGTCGACTCCATGCCAGAGACGGCGGAGAACGTGGCCACCGACTACAAGATCGAGCGCGAGGCGCAAGACCTGATGGCCCTGAACTCGCAGCTGCGCGCCGTGGCCTCGCAGAAGTCGGGCTTCTTCGATTCTGAAATCGTGCCCGTGACCGTGCCGCAGAAGAAGGGCGACGCCATCATCGTCAACAAGGACGAGCATCCGCGCGAGACCAGCCTCGAATCGCTCGCCAAGCTCAAGGGCGTGGTGCGCCCCGACGGCACCGTCACCGCCGGCAATGCCAGCGGCGTGAACGACGGCGCGTGCGCGCTGCTGCTGGCCGACGAAGCCAGCGCCGCCAGGCACGGCCTCACGCCGCGCGCCCGCGTGGTCGGCATGGCCACCGCCGGCGTCGCGCCGCGCGTGATGGGCATCGGCCCGGCGCCCGCCACGCAGAAGGTGCTGGCGCTCACCGGCCTGACCATCGACCAGATCGACGTCATCGAACTCAACGAAGCCTTTGCAGCCCAAGGCCTCGCCGTGCTGCGCCTGCTGGGCCTGAAGGACGACGACGCCCGCGTGAACATCAACGGCGGCGCCATCGCGCTGGGTCACCCGCTGGGCGCCAGCGGCGCCCGCCTGGCCACCACGGCGGTGAACCAGCTGCACAAGGGCGGTGGCCGCTATGCGCTGTGCACGATGTGCATCGGCGTGGGCCAGGGCATCGCGGTGATTCTCGAACGCGTCTGACGCCGCACTGCGAACGAACACACAACAACAAGAAGAGAACCAACAAGCCATCGGAAGCCGCACGCATAGCGGCCCGATGGCTTTTTTTCAATCATGAGGATCTAGAAAAGAGGATCAGAGGATGAAGAAGAACACAACGAAGCCGACGCGCCGCAATGTCGGCCTGGCCGCACTGGCGCTCGCCGCCGCCGCGCTGGTGCCCGCCACCGCATCTGCGCAGCAGCAACAGCCACAGCAGGCTTTTCCCACCAAGCCCGTGCGCATCATCACGCCGTTCCCGGTGGGCGGTGGCCCCGACGGCGTGGCGCGCCTGGTGGCCGACAAGCTCGCGCGTGCCTGGGGCCAGCCCGTGGTGGTGGAGAACCGCCCGGGCGGCAACGGCTTCATCGCCATCGACGCCTTCAAGCGCGGCGCGAGGGACGGCCACGACATCATCGTGCTCGACAACGTGCACCTGGCCGCATATCCGGCGCTCTTCAAGAAGCTGCCCTACGACACCGGCAAGGACTTCGACGCGCTGCTGCCGCTGTTCAAGACCTACTTCTTCTTCACGGTGGCCACCAACAGCAAGTACAAGACCATCGGCGACCTGATCGCCGATGCGAAGGCCAACCCCGGCAAGCTGGACTACGGCTCGTGGTCGGTCGGCAATCCGGTGCACCTGGGCTCGGAGCTGTTCGAGTCGGCCACCGGCACGCAGATGGAGCACATCGTCTACAAGGAAACCACGCAGCTCTACACCTCGGTGGCTACGGGCGAGCTGGCTTTCGCACTGGGCAGCAGCGCCACCGCCGGCCCGCTGCAGCGCGCGAACAAGCTGCGCTTCCTGGCCGCAGCCGCGCCGCAGCGCGTGGCCGCCTTTCCCGACGTGCCGACGGTTTCCGAATCGGGCGGCCCGAAGGGCTTCGAAGTCATCGGCTGGAACGCCATCGCCGTGCCCAAGGGCCTGCCCGCGGCGGTCACCGAGAAGATCAAGCGCGACATCGAGAAGGGCCTGTCGGAACCCGACGTGCTGGAGAAGTTCAAGAGCTTCGGCTATGAGCCGTTCCCGACCACCCGCCCGCAGTTCGACCAGTTCGTGGCGAGCGAGACCGCGCGCTTCACCGACGTGATCCGCAAGGCCAACGTGTCGCTCGACTGACGCCGGCGCGGCCGCGCCGCCGCACGTCTTTTCCTTTAAAGTGCCTTGGCCTGCAAGGGGCGGGCGCACAGGGGAGGACATCGATTGACGACAGAGCGTGCATTCGAAGCGGCGGCGCATGCCGACACGCCCGCGCTGCGCACCTGGGTTGCCAGGGTGGCACCCTTCGCTAAGGTCGACATGGTGCGAAGCTGCGAAGTCCTCGTTCGCCGCTTTGCCGATGATGCGCCGGAGGGCCACCCGCGCGTCGGTGGCAGCGATGCACGAATCCATAGGCGATGGTGATGAATAGATGAATCTGAACGCACTTGCCCGCAAGGCATCGAAAGGGCCTGCGCCTCTGGCCTATGGCGGATCGATGGAGGTCGAAGACATGATCCGTTTCGCGATGGTCCACGGTGCCGAAGGGGCGGACGAAATCGAACGCCTTTGCGCACAGTACGGCTGGCTGAGCGACGGCATGCGCGAAGACGGAACGCGCGTCGTGCCTCTGGCTCAATGGGCACGGGCCTGCGCTGCCTTTGGGCGCGGTGGTGTCCCCGCGTTGAGGCTGCTGCTGGGCGACCCTGTGCACGCAAGCTTTGCCATCGGCGTCCTGCAAGAGGTGAAGACTGTCGAGAGCGTGCGGGCACTGATCGGTTTTTGCGTTTCGGCTCAATGGCAATCGATGGCCGTCACGCATGCCGAATGGAAAGCACTGGCGGCTTTGAACCAGCTGCTGAGCTTCGACGATAGTGTGAAGGTCGACGAGGCCGTCATGGATGATCTTCTGGAAATCGTGACGCAGGCGTTCGGTGCGACCCTTGTGCCCTTCCTCCAGAGCATTTGTCTCTGGGCCCTTCGCGGCGCACCCACAGAAAGGTCCCTTGCGTGGGTGCAGGCGCTCAAGGTCGCGGATGCGGATGTCGAAGCGGCACGGGTAACTGCGATCAAGTCCCTCAAGCGCCGCTTGTCGCCTGCCTACAAAGCGCCCGATGGCCAACAGAAGCGGCAGATCCGGCGGCAGCGCGCCGAAGATGTCTAACGCTGCGCTGCAATGTGCAGCGTGCGCACCCGACCCTGTGCAGGCTGCGCCTCCAACGCCGGCCGCCCCCACCCCTGCGGCAACTCATGCAGCACCGCCTTCGCATCGAGCGAGCGGATGGCCACGGAGGTGTCCGCCGGAATGCGTCCCTGCGCCAGCATTGCCTCGTAGCGCAAGGCACTCACGCGCAGGAAGGAAGCGAAGTTGCCGACTTCGCCGCGCGCCGCGACAAGCTCGTCGTAGAGGCGCTCGATGAGCTGCACCACGACCATGCCGTCGCGCTGCGCGATTTCCTCGAGCACCTGCCAGAACAGGTTCTCGAGCCGGATGCTGGTGACCACGCCGTGCAGGCGCACCGAGCGCGTGCGCGCGTCGTAGCTCTGCGGGTCGGCGCTGATGAAGACTTCGCACATGGGCTGTCTCCTTTGCGGGATGGGTGGATGGACGACGCACGCACTGTAGCGCCGCCCATCGCGAAATCAATCAGTGCTCGATGCGCGTGCCGAGCACCACCAGGAACTGAGAGAGCCACGCCGGGTGCGCCGGCCACGCAGGCGCGGTGACCAGGTTGCGGTCGGTCACGGCCTGGTCGACCGGAATGCCCATGTACTCGGCGCCGGCGAGTTCCACCTCGACCTGGCAGGCGGGGTAGGCCGAGACCTTGCGGCCCTTGAGCAGGCCGGTGGCGGCGAGCAGCTGCGCGCCGTGGCAGACGGCGGCCAGCGGCTTGTCTGCGGCCAGGAAGTGCCTGGCGATCTCGACCACGCGGCTGTTCATGCGCAGGTATTCGGGCGCGCGGCCGCCGGGGATGACGAGCGCGTCGTAGGCCTCGGGGCGCACGTCGGCGAAGTTGGCGTTCAGCGTGAAGCGGTGGCCCGGTTTCTCGCTGTAGGTCTGTGCGCCTTCGAAGTCGTGGATGGCGGTGTGCACCCAGTCGCCGGCCTTCTTGTCGGGTGCCACCGCGTGCACCGTGTGGCCCACGGCCAGCAGGGCCTGGAAGGGCACCATGGTTTCGTAGTCTTCGGCGTAGTCGCCGCAGAGCATGAGGATCTTGCGAGCCATCTGATTTGTCTCCTTCGAACGAGGTTGGAATGCGGTGCGCGAGCGACCGTCACCGCATTATTCGAAGGCGGATGGCGCAGCGGGTAGCAGCCGGCTGTGATCGCTCGCGCCTTGCCCTGGCCTCAGATGAGCGTCGCGCTCACCCCGCGCGCCACTGCGGGTGCGATGCCGGCGTAGAAGAAGTCCAGGTTGTCCTCGGGGCCGTTGACGGCGCGCCCGCGCACCTTGGCCATCGCGCAGACGCCGACCTGGGCATCGTCCTTGCCGATGACGAGAACGAAGGGGTTGTCTTCGTCGCCCCGCAGATAGCGCCCGCCGAATTCGCGGCGCGCGACCTCGAAGACGTATGCCGACGCGAGGAAGTGAAGATCGTCCGGCAGGGGCGCCTGCTGCTTGAAGAAGTCGTCGAGCACGCGGTCGACCAGCGACAGGGAGGACGCCGTGTAGTCCAGCCGCGCGCCGTCGATGGGCGCGCCGGGCCGCGAGAACGCACCGACGAAGTCGTTGGCCTGCGAAGCCATGCCTTCCTCGATCGTTTCAGGCATGGCCGGTTTCTTTTTCTTCAGGAGGTCGAACAGTCCCATGGTTGCGGTTTTCCTTCGTCGGATGTGTGGATGCGATGCGCTCGCAATCGGTTGACTGTGGCAGAACCCGCTGCTCGCGCGCAAGCAGGAATTCGAAGTACACCGGCGCGGCTAACAGAAGTTCGCAGAGGTTGCAGCGCTCGCGAAAGAGCTACTCCACGCCTCGGGGCCGTCACGGATCTGCCTTGTGCCGTTAATAGTCTTGCTCAGGGTTTTCCCGAATCACAGAGGCAAGACCCCATCCAGACAGACAACCCATAGAAAAGACGGAACCATGAAAACCACTCACCTCGCCCTCGCTGCCGCACTCGCCGTGCTGGCCGTCGCTTCCGCCAATGCCCAGCAACGCACCCGCGAAGCTGTGGAGGCAGAAGCCATCGCCGCCGCCCATGCCAAGGACCAGAACGTCACGCGCGGCTCGCGCGGCGCCGATCCGTTCAAGTCCGTGGCCGATCCTGAAGCCGTGTACAAGCAGGCCGTCGACACGGCCCATGCGCCGAACCAGAACGTGACCCGCGGCTCGCGCGGTCCGGACCCCTTCACCTCCAGCCGTGACCCGGCCCAGGTCTACCAGGAAGCCATGGCCACCGCCGCGGCTCCCGACCAGAACGTGACTGGCGGCTCGCGCGTCAACAGCAAGGTGATCTCCACCATGGAGAACCCCGTGCTGAAGGCCGCGCAAGGCAAGTAAGCAAGGCAAGTACGCCGGGCCGCTCAGGCGCGCATGCGGCGCGCGGGCTCGGCCTGGTGCAGGAAGCCGGTGAATGTGTCGGGGGGCGACGCGCCCATCAGCCGCCACATGATCCGGCCGACCTCGCCCCGGTGGTAGCCGGCATGGGTCGCCACGTGGCCCAGCATCTCCTCGCGCGACATGCGCCCGGCGGCGCCGTCGGTGAAGGTGAAGTCGATGCTTTCCGCAAGCTCTTCCGCGCTCACGCGCGCGGTGTAGTCGACGTACCAGCGATCCGTTTTCCTCGCTGCATCAGCCAGCTCCCGCAACGTTGGAATGACTTCAGACCCTGTCGCGGCGTAGCCGTGATTCATGCGCTGGAGGTTCGCCATGAAGATGCGGTCGACGATGCATGCATGGTTGAACACTCGCATTGCGGTGCGGTATTCCGCCTCCGGCGCCTTTTCGGCCAGCGTGGCCAGCCCCTCCAGCAGTTCTTCGTCCGCCCAGGTCTTGTAGCGGAACAGTGAAGTCAAAAGCGTCTGCGTCGTCATCGCGGTTCCCTTGGATTAAAACGGCACACTTCGCATCCATCGACCGATGGCGGATGTGCACGGTCTTATTCTTGAGGGGAGCCTCGAACTTGGGTACTCGCATTCCTTCGCAGCACAAGAGCATGCGCAAAGCACCGCGGCAACAGCGTTCGCGCGCCACGGTCGATGTGATCGTCGAGGCCGCTGCTCGCGTTCTGGGGCGCCGGGGCTGGGCGCGATTCACGACGAATGAGATCGCTGCGGTCGCGGGCGTCAGTGTCGGATCGCTGTACCAGTACTTCCCGAACAAGCTGGCCATTGCCGAGGCGATCCGGCAGCGGCACCTCGACGAAGTGCTGCGGGTGCTGTCCGCCGCGGACGAGCAGAGCGAGACGCTCGCGCTAGAGCAGCGGGTCGGCCGGTTCATCGACGGCGTCATCGCCGCCCATTCCATCGACCAGGCGCTGCACCACGTGCTGGTCGACGAGGTGCCGCTGGGGGCACGCTCGAGCTATGTGGCGTTCGAGGCCGAGTACCAACGGCGCTATCGGGGGCTGCTGGCTGCAGCCGATGAACGGAGTGACGACGATGGGGCGGTCATGGCCGCGCGGATGCTCTCGTCGGCCGTCGAAGGTGTTGTCCACTCGGCGGCCGGCCGCAACGAACTCGGCTCGGCGGCGCTGAGGACCGAACTGGTCCGGCTGATCCTTGCCTACCTGCGCGACCGAGGCGGCGGCGAGACTCAGGCGTAGGCCTTGGCCGAACGCAACTGCAGCATCGCCAGCATCCGCGCCTCTTCCGCGTCGCGCAGGCTCTTGGCTGCGCGGGCGGCGGCATACGACACATACATCGTCTCGATGGCCTTGCCCCAGGCTTGCGGCGTCTGATGCACCGTGTCGGCAGGCAGGCTTGCCGTGCCCAGTCCTCCAACGTGGTGCTCGATCGGACACGCGGGAACGTCGTACCCCGCCTTGCGCAGGATGTTGGCCTTGTGATGTGTGCTGAGCATGCGGGCGCCTCCTCTGTCTGTCGTGCAAGGACGATAGCGGGATGTGCCGGCGCTCGCCATTAGCTGCTTGACGTATGCGGATGTAGGAAAAAGCCCTCCGAAATCGGTCTCGCGGCCGACACTAAGCCGGAAGCATTAGGCCGGCGGCGTTGCGGCCTGCCATACCAGCGTGGCGGCGGTCAGGTCTTCGAGCGCGCTGCCCACGGCCTTGAAGACGGTGCGCTCCTCGTCGCTGGAGCGCCCCGAGCGCTCTCCGCGGCACAGTTCGGCCAGGGTGCCCTGGACATCCTGCGCACGCAGCGTGCCCGCGGCGATCGCGTCGAGCAGGTCGCCGGATTTCTGCAGGGCCTCCGGGGTGTCGATGAAGGTGCGCGCGCCCGAGAAGCAATGCACGTCGGTCTCGCGCATCGCAGGTGTGAAGCTGCCGATCAGGTCCAGGTGCGAGCCCGGCGCGAGCCATTCGCCACGCACCAGCGGCGTGGTGGCCAGCGTGGCGCAACTGACGATGTCGGCATGCGTACGCACGGCGGTCTCCAGGTCGGCGGTGGCGCGCGCATTCCAGCCCTCGGCTCGCCATTGCGCAGCCAGCGCCTCGGCGCCTTCCGGCCGGTGGTTCCACACCCACACCTCGTCGATGGGCCGCACGCTCGCGTGCGCGGCCGGCAGCATCCGCGCGATGCGGCCGGTGCCCAGCACCAGCAGCCGGTGTGCATCCTTGCGCGCGAGGAACGACGCGCCCAGCGCGGACGCGGCGGCCGTGCGGCGCGCGGTGATTTCGTTGCCGTCCATCATTGCCAGGGGCACGCCGGTGCGCGCGTCGTACAGCACGTAGGTCGCGTGCAGGCCGGGCAGGCCCTGTTCGCCGTTGCCGGGGAAGATGTTGATGGTCTTGATGCCCAGGAAGCCCGCGTCGCTCCACGCCGGCATGATGAGCACCGTGCCCTTGCAGGCGGCGCCGTCCGCGCCGGCGGTCTCGATGGCGTGCACATGGCGCGGCGGCACCTGCGCCTCGGCCGCGAACGCCGAGCGCAGCGCAGGCACCAGCCGCTCGAAAGCCAGCGGCGCGCGGGTGGCGGTTTCGTCGAAGTGCTTCATTGCTGCAGCGGCTGCATGGACGATTCGAAGAAGGCCGTCAGCGCCTTGCGGTAGGCGTTGCCGAAGCGCAGGGTCGTCATCGGCTCCAGATGCCCGGCGCCCTGCACCTCGATCAGCCGCTTGGGATCGTGCGCGTCGGCCAGCAACCGCTTCGAATGTTCGATCGGAATCACGTGGTCGGCCGTGCCGTGGATGAAGAGCAGCGGAATCGGCGAGACGGCGGCCACGTACTTCGATGCCGCGTACTCGTCGCTCACCAGCAGGCCGGCGCCCTTGATCTTGTCGTTGGCAATCGACGAATACGAATAGAAGGTCGATTCGATGGCCGCCGCCTTCACGCCGGCCCGGTTCCCGGAGCCCATCACCGCGATCGCGTTGGTGCCGCCCAGGCTCTGCCCGAAGACGAACAGCCGCTCGGGGTCGACGTCCTGGCGCGAGCGCACGTAGTCGAGGGCCGCGTTGGAGTCCTCGAACACGCCCTTGGGCTCCGGCTTGCCTTCGGACTGGCCGTAGCCGCGATAGTCGAAGACGAACACGTTGTAGTCGTGCTTCGGCAGCCACGCCACGAAGCGCCAGTGCGTGCTCATGTTCTGCGCGTTGCCGTGGAAGTGCACCACCGTGCCCTTGGCCTCCTTCGGGTTCTTGCGGTCGGCAGCAGGCAGGAACCAGCCGCTCAGGCGCGTGCCGTCTGCGCTGGTGAACTGCACGGGCTCGTAGCGCATGCCCAGCACGTCGGGCGTTTCGTAGCGCACGTTGTCGGGGTAATAGAACATCGACTGCACGCAGCCCGCGAGCATCAGCGGCAGCGCGCACAGCGCGAGCCTCCTGAGCCATCGTCGGATCCGGCCGTTGCCGGTCATGGCGCCGGGCCCTTGGCGGCCGCGCGGTTCTCCGCGAGCATGTTGCAGAAGAGGGCGCCTTGCTCGATGGCGTCGTCGAGTGCGACGTGCGTGTGCGGCAGCCCGGGGTCGAACCAGCGGCGCGGCATCGCGCGCTTGGTGCTGTCGCGATAGTCGAGCTTGAGCATCGCCATCGCGAACGACTTCACGTCGAGCGCCGAGTGGCTGAACGGGCTCTCGCCCGCGAAGCGCATCAGGTACCAGTAGACGAACAGGAAGTCGAAGCCCGCGGGGTACGCGACGAACACGGGCCGCGCGGGCAGCCCCTTGAGCCAGCTCACGTAGTTCTTCATCGCGTGGGCGGGATCCTGCAGGTCGCTGCGGCAGGCGGCCCAGGCCTCGGGCTGGGTCTTCCACCAGGCGGCGGTCTTCGGGTCGGCCTCGGCGCCGGGCAGGGTGTGCAGGTTGGCGGTGAACGTGGAGAGCAGTTGCTTGTCGGCCGTGTAGGCGGCCGAGCCGAAGCTGAGCATCGAATGCGGGCCGGGGATGGGGCCGTCGGATTCGACGTCTGTGCTTATGTAGATTTCTGGCATGTGCTTCTTCAGGTGCGGTTCTCGTTGCTGCGAACGTCAGTCGATTTGAGGAATCGACGCAACCGACCGCTCGAGCTCCTCGACGAGCTCAGGGTCCATGTATTTGTACTCGTCCGGAATGTCGAGCACGTGGATCGGCTTGCCTTCCAGCATTCGCTTGAACTCGGCCACCAGCCGCGACTTGTGCTTTTCTTCCATCGCGAGGATGACGTCGGCCCATTCGATGTCGTCCACGGACACCGTGTGCCGCGCATTCGGGCTGGTGCCGGCGGAGCGTGCGCGGATCAGCGGGTGCCGCCGCCAGATCTGCTCCGCTGTGGGGCTGCGCCACTGGTTGCGGCTGCAGATGAAGAGCACGTTGCGAACGGGCGACGTCGATGGTTCTTCGGGCATGAACGAATACTCAGGAAGTCGCTTCGGGTAGCGCGAAGACATGCAGGTCGCGCCAGCGCCCGGACGAGTTCTCGATCAGCGTGACTTCGGTGCAATGCGCGTGTACGGCACCTGATGCGAGAAGGCGGACATTCAGTTCGTCGGCTGCCTCCTGCGCGTCGCGCGCATGGCCATGCGCCACCGACAGATGCGGAATGACGCCTTCGTGTTCGCCGCCATAGGGAGGGAAGTCGGGGAACGTCTTCGCGAGCGCCAATGTCATTTCGATGAACGGTGCTGCTGGCTCGGGCGCCAGATAGGCGGTCTCTGGAAACCGACCGACCTTGTTCAGCGAGAAAGCGAACGAAGGTGTCCGCGTCAGCGCACGCCGTGCCCGATCCAGCACGTCTGCAGTGATCAGCGCGGGGTCCATGAAGGGCACGAGCACCGTGATGTGCGCCGGTACCCCGAGTGCCACGGTTGCGTCGTAGCGGCGGCGCAGATCGCCGGCCATGGGCTCGGCGGCGGGAACCTTCACGACGAATGCGGAGATGGCCATCGGGCGGAGGATAGCCCATCGATGGTGCCGTTCGGTCAGCTCGTTGGCCCGGCGGAAACCTGCCCCCAATCGAGGCCCAGCTTGACCAGGTACTTGCGCAGCCGGTCCGCATCGTTCACCACGCTGCGTTGCGTGCGCGAGGCCTGAAACAACTGTCGCCCCGCGTCGGAAAGGCTGCGCGACTGGCGGCACACGCGCACCACGGCTTCGAGTTGCAGCCTGTCGAACAGGTCGAGCGCCTGCACCCGCTCTTCACCAAGCAGCGCATCGAGATCGACATCGCCGCCGCCAGCCGATGCAGGCGACACCGCGCCCGCATGCTTCCACAACCATCGCAGCCGCGCGATTTCCGCTTCGACCAGCGCGACTGGAATGCGCCCGCCATCGGCCAGCGTGGCCAGTCGCGTCACGCTGGCCGACAGGTCGCGGAAGTTGCCGCTCCAGACCGCTTCGCCACTTTGCGCGAAGCGCAGGTAGGCCGCACGCGCTTCCGCGTTGAAGCGCACCACGCGATGGTTTTCCGCCGCGTGGATGGCCAGCAGATGATCGACGTTGGGCTCGATGTCCTCGGGCCGCTGCGCGAGGCCGGGCAGGTCGTAGGTCCAGAGGTTGATGCGCGCGAACAGGTCTTCGCGAAACCGGCCGTCGGCCACGTCGCTGCGCAAGTCGCGATTGGTTCCGGCGATGAGCTGGAAGTCGCTCTCCACTTCCTTGTCGGCGCCAACGGGAAAGAAGCGTTTTTCCTCGATTGCCTTGAGCAGCATCGCCTGCTCGTCGAGGCCGAGTTCGCCGATCTCGTCGAGGAAGAGCGCGCCCTGGTGTGCCGTGCGCAGCAGGCCAGCGCGGTCGGCGGCTGCTCCGGTGAAAGAACCCTTCCTGTGGCCGAACAGCGTGGACGCGGCGCCGTCACCGCGCAGCGTGGCGCAGTTCACTTCCACGAACGGCCCGGTCATCTGGTGGCGCGACTGCTTCAGCTCGAACATGCGCCGCGCCAGGAAGGACTTGCCCGCGCCGGTAGGCCCCACCAGCAGGATCGGCGCGCGCGAGCGCACCGCCACGCGCTCGATCTCGTCGATCAACGCATTGAAGCGCGCATTGCGCGTGGCGATGCCGCTCTTCAGGAACGCGACCGCATCGCGCTGCTCCGCGTCGAAGCGCCTCGCGATCACGTCGTAGCGCGAGAGGTCGAGGTCGATCAGCGTGCACTTGCCGGCCTCGCCCTGGCGCTGCCGTCGGGGTGGCGAGGTCTGTGCGAGCACGCCCGGCACCACGCGCGATTCCGACAGCAGGAACATGCAGATCTGCGCGACGTGCGTGCCGGTGGTGATGTGCGTCCAGTACTGCTCGCGCTCGGTGTCGAAGCTGTAGCCGCGCGCCCAGTCGTACAGGCGGCTGTAGACCTCGCCGAAATCCCACGGGTCCGCGAGCTCCATCGGCACGAGGTTGACGGTGGTTTCGGGCGATACCGTGGCGATGTCTGCCTTCACCAGCTCGGCCAGCGCCTTGTGCTTGAGCGTGTAGAGCAGCTCCATGCGCGAGACGACCATGTCTTCGTGCTGGGCGAGCGAAACGGTGGGGCGCCATTTGTTCCAGCGGCCCGCGCCCTGGCCGGCGTCGAGCTGGGTGCCTAGAAAGCCTATGACGACGATTGGCTTCATGGATAAAAAACTAGCTGAATTTATAGATCAATAGAAATTCTATAGCCCTATGTGCCGCGAAAAAACAGGTGAAAAAAGAATTTCTCCTTTTCAATCAATGACTTGCCCTCATAGGAGCAGCGCCGGCGCAAAGCTGGCACGCCGGCTGCAATGGATATCGCGTCAGGATGCAGTTCATCCACTCGCAGGAGCCGCGTGAAAGCGGTCCGGTGCGGCAAGCCAGGTCTGTCCTTGGGTTTGCCGTATGCCGCGGTTGAGCTGTCTGGCAACTGAACTTGATTCAGTTCCGCTCATGGTTGAGCGCCGTGTTGACCACATGGAGCTGTGGGTTCGATTCCCGCGAAAAAACCGGCGGTGCTTGCACCGCCATCTGTTGGGGGCGAAAGCCCCTCCGCCCCGGCACAACGGAGCGATGGCGCAGGGCAGACAACCAATGCCCTGCGGCGCGCGCCAAAGTGCCAAGCGCAGGCGGCTTGCGCACCGTGTGCGTGGCAAGGAACTGCGTGCGGCCATCGACGGCCAGGAAGGTGACGGCGTTGCGCGAGCAACGAGGGAGGCACCTGCCGAGCCGAGCGACCGCCGCGCGTCAGGCCTTGACTGCCGCAGTGCCCGCCGCCTGCCCTTTCGAGGGCCTGGATTGAATGGCTGAACGACTAAACGAACAACCGAACCGAATAACGAGTGGGAGAGAAAAATGTTGGGCTTCAACCGAATCACGATCAAGAAGAACGAACGCGCGCTGCTGCTGCGCAACGGCGATTTCGAGCAACTACTGGGCGCCGGAAAGCACTGGGTGTTTTCGCGCTTCGACAAGATCCAGCTACAGCGCTTTGCGTTGACCGAACCGGCCTTCGAGCATGAGTTGGTCGACTATTTCCTGGCGCAGGAGCCGGAGCTTGTCGAGCGCGAGTTCGTACAGGTGTCCCTTGGCGAAACGGAAGTCGGCTTGCGTCTGGAAGACGGCGTGCTGGTGCAGATCCTGCCGCCCGCCACCCGCAAGCTGTACTGGCGTGGCCTGCGCGAACAGCGCATCGACGTGATCGACGTCGCCGAAGATGCGCGGCTGCCGGCCGAGCTGGTGTCGAAGCTGCAGAGCGTGGCGCTGCGCCCGCGTGCGGTGGCCGGCCTCGACGGCGTGCTGCTGGTGCAGGTGCCCGAGTTCCACGTCGGCGTGCTGACGTTGCAGGGCCAGATGCAGGAGCTGCTGCAGCCGGGCAACCATGGTTTCTGGCGCTTCAACCGGCAGGTGGCCGTGACCTGCGTGGACATGCGTTCGCAGATCGCCGAAGTGAGCGGCCAGGAAATCCTGACCCGCGACAAGGTGGGCCTGCGGCTGAACATGTCAGCGGTGTGGCGCTTCACCGATGTGCGTCAGGCGATGGCGCAGATGCCGAAGCCGGCCGACCATGTGTACCGCGAGCTGCAGTTCGGGCTGCGCGCCGCCGTGGGCGAACAGACGCTCGACGCGCTGCTGGAGAACAAGGCGGCCATCGACCAGACGGTGCTGGCGCAGGTGCGCGAGCGGATCGAGGGCAGCGGCATCGCGCTGGAAAGCGTGGGCGTGAAGGACATCATCCTGCCCGGCGAGATGAAGACCATCCTCGCCCAGGTGGTGGAGGCCGAGAAGTCGGCCCAGGCCAACGTGATCCGCCGCCGCGAGGAAACCGCGGCCACGCGCTCGCTGCTGAACACCGCGAAGGTGATGGAGGGCAACCCCGTCGCGCTGCGGATGAAGGAACTCGAAACGCTGGAACGGGTGGCCGAGCGGATCGACAAGATCTCCGTGATCGGCGGTCTGGACCAAGTGCTCAATGGGTTGGTGACGCTTCGGCCGAACGCCCCTTGAGCTGCGGATTCGAGAAGGCTTGACTGGCGCAGAAGAGGCGCCAAGGGAGAAGAAAATGACCGAAGAAGAAATTCGCGAACACGACCTCGTCGCCTATGACCTGCACGACGCGGGCTGGGCCGAGGTGAGCTTCCGCGCCGCTTCCGAGCGACTGGGCTTCGCGGTGTCCTACCTGCACGATTCGCTCGGCGACCTTGCGCGCATGGGCCTGACCCTGCAAAAGGGTGCCGAGCACGCCGAGGCCGTGTTCATGGGCGAGCCGGGCGAGGTGATCCTGCTGGTCTCGGGCGCTGGGGACGTGTTGCAGTACGAGCTGCGCCAGTACCGTGACTGGGCCAGCTGGGGAGTGGTCGGTGTGCATGACCATGAAGTGGTGGCGCGCGGAGAGATTTCGCGTACAGAGCTGGTCCGGAACATCCATGCGATCCTGCAGCGCATCCACGATGAAGTGGGGCCGAAGCGCTACCGCGAGATGTGGGTGGAGCACGACTTCCCGCTGCAGGACTACGAACGACTGTCGATCGCGCTGTACAAGCGCGCGATGACCTGAACAGAGGAGTGAAACGATGATGAAAGAAGAAAAAATGAACTACGACCTGCACGAAGTCGAAAACGGCGTGCCCGTGAAGATGTGGACCCGCGGCGTGCCCGTGGAGCCCGAGGCGCAGAAGCAGCTCGAGAACGCGGCGCGCCTGCCCATCGTGTTCAAGCACATCGCGGCCATGCCCGACGTGCACTACGGCATCGGCGCCACCGTGGGTTCGGTGATCCCGACCTTCAAGGCCATCATCCCGGCCGCGGTGGGCGTGGACATCGGCTGCGGAATGATGGCGTGCAAGACCACGCTGCATGCCAACGACCTGCCGGACAACCTGGGGCCGCTGCGCTCGGCGATCGAGAAGGCCGTGCCGCACGGATCGAACCCCAAGCGCATGGGGCGCGACAAGGGTTCGTGGGAAACGCCGCCGAACGAAACCGACGTGGCGTGGGCTGCACTGAAGGACGAGTTCGACGCGATCTGCGAAGACTACCCGCGCCTGAAGAACACCAACAACCACAAGCACCTGGGAACGCTGGGTACGGGCAACCACTTCATCGAGGTGTGCCTGGACGAAGCGGGCTCCGTGTGGTTCATGCTGCATTCGGGTTCGCGCGGCGTGGGTAACGCCGTCGGCACGCACTTCATCGAGCTCGCCAAGAAAGACGCGGAACTGCACCAGCGCAACCTGCCCGATCAGGACCTGGCGTACTTCGAGGAAGGCGCCCGGTACTTCGGTGACTACGTGCGTGCGGTGGGTTGGGCCCAGAAGTTCGCGCGAGCGAACCGCGAAGTGATGATGCAGCGCGTGGTCGCGGCCGTGCGAAAGGTCATCGTCAAGCCCTTCGAGGCGCATGTGGAAGCGGTGAACTGCCACCACAACTACGTGAGCCGCGAGACGCACTTCGGTGAAGACGTGCTCGTGACCCGCAAGGGCGCGGTGAGCGCGAAGGCCGGCGAGCTGGGGATCATCCCCGGCAGCATGGGCGCCAAGAGCTTCATCGTGCGCGGAAAGGGCAACCCCGAGAGCTTCATGAGCTGCAGCCACGGCGCCGGTCGAAAGATGAGCCGTACCAAGGCGAAGAAGCTCTTCACCATCGCCGATCAGATCGCCGCGACCGAAGGCGTGGAATGCCGAAAGGACGCGGACGTGATCGACGAGATTCCGATGGCCTACAAGGACATCGACGCGGTGATGGAGGCGCAGCAGGACCTGGTGGAGGTGGTTTACACGCTCAAGCAGGTTGTTTGCGTGAAGGGTTGACGCGGTGGGCGTCGAGTACCGCATCAGGATGGCATTGCCGACAGGGGCCACCGCAGAAGCCGTCCTGAGGAAGGCCGCCGACGGCTGCCGCCTGGAGATGGGGGATGCTGGCGGCAGCTTCTATTCGTCGGTGGCACCCACGTCCGCGACATGGCCGGAAGTCTCGGCGGACATCGAAGCCGATGGCCTTGTTGTCTGTTTGCATGCGAACAGCGACCTTGCGCGGCAGATTTTTGGCCGGATCGTTCAACTTGCTGCGGGCGAAGGCGTCGTGACAGTGGAAGAGCTATAGAAGAGGGTTCGAACAATCGAGCCTGCCTTCGTAGCAACGTATTACGGAGGTTAAAAAAATGAAGAGCAACAAGCAACGCCGCGCCGAGATCAAGGCGCATCGCCGCGAGCGTGCTGCGACGCTGGCCGCACGCCTGCGTTCGCCGGATGTCCGGCTGTCGAAGTCCGATATCGCCCATGCACCCGGTTGCGAGCCGGCGGACCAAGCCGTTCTCCAGCTGTACAGCAACACCTACGGCGTGCTGCCGGACTTCTATGTCGCGCGCCCCTTCATCTGCCGGGATTGCGGGGCCGAAGAGGTCTGGACGGCCAAGCAACAGAAGTGGTGGTACGAGACGATTCACGGTCATATCGATAGCCGTGCCGTGCGATGCCTCGCATGCAGGCGCGCGCGGCGCGAGCGGTTGCGAAGCGCCGCACCCGGCGCCAACCTTCTGTTCGAGAAGACGTGCCGTCTGCGTGCGTTGGGCGCCGCAAAGCCGAGCGTGCAGGCCGAAGCCGAAGTCGAGGCGGCGCTGCAAAGCAAATGGTGGAGCCTGCGCGTCGTGGCGATCCAGGCCATGGGGCGCTGGGGCGGCGAAGCGAATCTTGCAAGACTCCATGCGTTCATGGCGGCTCGCCCGGAGGGAGGTCGCCGATACTTCGGCTGGGAGCGCGTCGCCGCCGACGCCGCAAGAAGCGCATTGATGCGCAGGGAGTGACAAACGAGATGATGAAACTGACTTTCCTGGGGACCTCTTCCGGCACCCCCACGCGCCACCGCAACGTCTCCGGCCTGGCCGTGCAGACGGTGCTCGGCGCAGACTGGGTCCTCATCGACTGCGGCGAGGGCACGCAGCATCGTGTGCTGCAGACGCCGCTGTCCCTGAACGACCTGGCTGCCGTCTGCATCACGCATGTGCACGGCGACCACTGCTATGGCCTGCCCGGCTTGCTCGCAAGTGCGGGCATGAACAAGCGAACGAAGCCGCTGAAGCTGATCGCGCCGCTGCCGGTGTGGCAGTGGTTCGAGGCGACGCGCGCGTTGACCGACCTGCATCTGCCTTACGAAGTCGAGCACGTGAATCTTGATGGCCCGTCACTGGTTTACGAGGTGCCGGGCGTGTGCATAGAAAGCCATGCGCTGCTGCATCGCGTGCCCAGCCACGCCTACCGCGTGCAAGTCGAGACTCGGCGCGTGCGGCTGAAGGCGGACGCGCTGCGCGCCATCGGCCTGCCACCCGGCCCCGCATGGCGCGCATTGCAGACCGGCGAGGACGTGCCTTTCAACGGCGATGTGCTGCGCAGTGCCGACTACACGGATGCCCAGGTCGAGGCGGTTGCCGCGGTGATGGGTGGCGACAACGCCGAGCCCGCATTGCTGCGCGACGCCTGCAAGAGCGCTCAGTTGCTGGTGCACGAAGCCACCTTCACGCAAGACGCGCTCGACAAGGTCGGCCCCGGGCCGATGCACAGTTCCGCGCGCCTGCTGGCCGAGTTCGCGCAGGCGGTTGAAGTGCCCAATCTGATCCTCACGCACTTCAGCGCGCGCCATCAGAACGAAGAGGGCATGGCCGCATTGATGGCCGAGACGCAGGCCTGCTACAGCGGCCACGCGTTCCTGGCCAACGACCTGGATGTTTACGAGCTCGACGGTGCCGGCCATGTGACCGTCACCCGGGCCTGAAGAGAAGAAGAAAGAAATGAGCACCGAAGAATTCCTGCGCTCCGCCCACCCGATCGACCCGGCCGTGCGCACGCAGATCATGGACGCCCTGCGCGACATCGAGGCGACGCATCACGTGACCGTGCTGTTCGCCTGCGAATCCGGCAGCCGCGGCTGGGGCTTCGCTTCGCCCGACAGCGACTACGACGTGCGTTTCATCTACGTCAACCGCCTGCCGTGGTACCTCACTGTGGCGCCGCGTCGCGACGTGATCGAGGTGCCGATCAGCGGCGACCTCGACATCAACGGCTGGGACCTGCGCAAGGCGCTGGGCCTGATGCGCGAGTCGAACCCGACGCTGCTCGAGTGGCTGCGTTCGCCGGTCGTGTACCGCGACGACGCGACCGCGATGCCGCGCTTTCGCGAGCTGTCGGAGGCGGTGTTTTCCAACGCGCGCGGCTGGCATCACTACAGCTCGATGGCGAAGAAGAACTTCCGCGAGCACCTGCAGGCCGACGAGGTGCGCTACAAGAAGTACCTCTACGTGCTGCGCCCGCTGCTGGCGGCGCGCTGGATCCGCTCGCGCGCCGGTGTGCCTCCGATGCGCTTTGCCGACCTGGCGCAGCACACGCTCGACACCGTGCGAGACGCCGCGCTGATCGCCGAGATCAACGCGCTGCTCGAGGTGAAGATGCGCGCCGGCGAAGCCGCAACCAGCCCGCGCTGGCCGGGTATCCACGCGTTCATCGAAGCCGAACTGGCGGCCAATGCGGCCGAGCCGGTGACGCCGCTGCCTTCGGCCGATGGTTCGGGGCTCGATGCGTTCCTGTACGACACGGTGCTGCGTCTCGAGGCGGAGAACAAGAAGAAGGAGTCCGCCCATGATTGAACTCGACGGCTCCCAAGGCGAAGGTGGCGGTCAGATCCTGCGCACCAGCCTCGCGCTGTCGGTGGCCACCGGCCAGCCGCTGGCCATCGAGAAGATCCGCGCGGGCCGCGCCAAGCCGGGCCTGATGCGCCAGCATCTGGCGTGCGTGAACGCCGCCGCCGCAATCAGCGGTGCGCAGGTCGAAGGCGCGGAGCTGGGCTCGCAGGCGCTGCGCTTCACGCCCGGCGCGGTGCGCGCGGGCGAGTACCGCTTCGCGATCTCGGGCGCGGGAAGCTGCATGCTGGTGCTGCAGACCGTGCTGCCGCCGCTGCTGCTGGCCGGCGCGACGAGCCGCGTGCAACTGAGCGGCGGCACGCACAACCCGATGGCGCCGCCGTTTCATTTTCTGGAGCGTGCTTTCGCGCCGCTGGTGCGCCGCCTGGGCGCGGACCTGCAACTGACGCTGCGCCGCTGCGGCTTCTATCCGGCCGGGGGAGGGGAGGTGGCTGCGGTCATCGTGCCGGCTGGCGGCGCGCTGCAGCCTTTCGACCTGACGGCGCGCGGCGCGTACCAGGAAAGCCATGCCGAATGCCTCGCGCCCGGCCTGCCGCGCCATGTGCCGACGCGCGAACTCGACACGCTGGGTGTCGCGATGGGCTGGTCCGGCGAGCAGCTGCGTCTGGGCGCGGTGCGCCAGAACGAAGGCCCCGGCAATGCGCTGATGGCCACGCTGGCCTACGAGCACGTGACCGAGGTGTTCACCGCCTTCGGCGAAAAGTCGATGAGCGCCGAGCAGGTGGCGCATGGCCTGGCCAAGGAGCTGCGCGACTTCCAGAAGAGCGAGGCGGCGGTCGGACCGCACCTCGCGGACCAACTGGCGCTGCTGCAGGCGCTTGCGGCGTGGCAGGGGCGAAAAGCCTGCGTCTTCACCTGCAGCGAGCTGACGGAGCACACGCGCACCAACTGCGCGGTGATCGAGCGCTTCCTGCCGGTGCGCTTCACGATCGCGGAGGGCCGCCAGGCCTGCAGGGTGCAGGTCGCCCCGGCCTGAGCGGAAAACTCCTTTCCGCTCGTGTCGTTGAACCGGTTGCGTGCCGGCGGGACACTCGCGCCCATCGCATATCAGCGATGGAGACAAAAGAAGCCCATGACCGACACAGGTTCAATCGCCACGCGCCGCACCGTCGACGTGCAGTGGCTCATCAACGCACGCCCGCTTTCGCCTTACCAATGGGGCATCGTGGCGATGTGCTTTCTGATCGTGCTGCTCGATGGCCTCGACACCGCCGCCATGGGCTTCATCGCGCCGGCGCTGGTGCGCGACTGGGGCGTGCCCAGCGCCTCGCTCGGCCCGGTGATGAGCGCGGCGCTGGCCGGCATGATCTTCGGCGCGCTGGGCTCGGGACCGCTGGCCGACCGCTTCGGGCGCAAGACGGTGCTGTGCGTGTCGGTGGCGGTGTTCGGCGGCTTCTCTCTCTGGTCGGCCTTCGCGACCGGCATCGACCAGCTCGTGTTGCTGCGCTTCCTGACCGGGCTCGGGCTGGGGGCGGGCATGCCGAACGCGACCACGCTGCTGTCGGAGTACACGCCCGAGAAAGTCAAGTCGCTGCTGGTGACGACGATGTTCTGCGGCTTCAACCTGGGCATGGCGGGCGGTGGTTTCCTGTCGGCCGCGATCATTCCGCACTGGGGCTGGCACAGCCTGCTGCTCATCGGCGGCATCGTGCCGATGCTGCTGTTGCCCGTGCTGCTGTTCTGGCTGCCGGAGTCGGCGCGCTTCATGGTGGTTCGCGGGCAGCCGGTCGAGCGCATCCGCAAGGTGCTGCAGCCGGTGGCGCGCGAGTCGCTGGCGGGCGTGGAGCAGTTCACCATTCCGGGCCAGCAGGCCGGCGGCAAGGGGCCGCGCGGCCCGGTGCTGGCACGCATGTTCGCCGGCGGCCTCGGCCCGGGCACGCTGCTGCTGTGGGGCACCAACTTCATGGGGCTGATCATCATCTACCTGCTCACGAGCTGGTTGCCGACGCTGATGCGCGAGAGCGGCGCGTCGATGACGCAGTCGGCCGTGGTGGGGGCGCTTTTCCAGTTCGGCGGCGTGCTGAGCGCGGTGGGCGTGGGCTGGGCCATGGACCGCGGCAACCCGCACAAGGTGATCGGCATCTGCTACCTGCTGGCGGGCGTGCTCGCGGTGGCTGTGGGCCACAGCATGGGCAGCGGGCTGGCACTCGTGCTGCTGGTGCTGCTCGCGGGCATGTGCATCAACGGCGCGCAGTCGGCCATGCCTTCGCTGGCGGCACGTTATTACCCGACCCACGTGCGTGCCACGGGCGTATCGTGGATGCTCGGCATCGGTCGTTTCGGCGCGGTGCTGGGCGCCTGGCTCGGGGCGGCGCTGCTGGGCCTGGGCTGGAACTTCGAGCAGGTGCTGACGGTGCTGATCGTGCCGGCAGTGCTGGCGATGACCGGCGTCTTCGTCAAGGGCCGCATCAGCCACACCGACGCTTCATGAATGAACATCCGAGGAACAGGAAAGCCATGACCATCCCCTCATTCGTCTACAACAGCGTGCCCCAGCGGGTGGTGTTCGGCGCGGGGTCGCTGCAGCATCTGGCGCGCGAGATCGATGCGCTCGGCGCAAAGCGCGCGCTTGTGCTTTCCACGCCCGAGCAACGCCCGCAAGCCGAGCGCGTTGCAGGCATGCTCGGCGGCCATGCGGCCGGCGTGTTCGACCGTGCGGTGATGCACGTGCCCATCGAGACCGCGCGCGAGGCCAGGGAAGTGGCGCAACGCCTGGGCGCCGATTGCGCAGTGGCCATCGGCGGCGGCTCCACCACCGGGCTGGGCAAGGCCATCGCCCTCGATTCGGGGCTGCCGATCCTCGCGATACCGACCACCTACGCGGGCTCCGAGATGACGCCGATCTACGGCATCACCGAAGCCGGCATGAAGAAGACAGGAAAAGACATCCGGGTGCTGCCGCGCACGGTGATCTACGACCCGGAGCTTTCCTCGAGCCTGCCCGTGGGCATCAGCGTGACGAGCGGCATCAACGCCATCGCGCATGCGGCCGAGGGCCTCTACGCGGTCGATTCGAACCCGGTCATGGACCTGATGGCGCAGGAAGGCATTGCGGCGCTGGGCCGCGCATTGCCCGCCATCCGCGCCACGCCGCAAGACCCGGGCGCGCGCGGCGATGCGCTCTATGGCGCCTGGCTCTGCGGCTCGGTGCTGGGCAACGTGGGCATGGCGCTGCACCACAAGCTGTGCCACACGCTGGGCGGCAGCTTCAACCTGCCGCATGCGGAGACCCACACCATCGTGCTGCCGCATGCGCTGGCCTACAACGCCGAAGCGGCGCCTCGGGCCATGGCGCGCATCGTGAAGGCGCTGGGGGGAAGCAGCGCCGCGCAGGCGGTGTACGACCTGGCGCGCGACAACGGCGCGCCGGTCGCGCTGCGCGACATCGGCATGAAGGAGTCCGACCTCGACCTGGCCTGCGAGCATGCGCTCAAGAACCAGTATCCCAATCCGCGCCCGCTGGAGCGCGATGCGATCC
The DNA here is from genome assembly GCF_022009635.1 of Variovorax paradoxus. Classification (NCBI taxonomy): domain Bacteria; kingdom Pseudomonadati; phylum Pseudomonadota; class Betaproteobacteria; order Burkholderiales; family Comamonadaceae; genus Variovorax; species Variovorax paradoxus. Next base: position 6,120,726 of record NZ_CP091716.1, on the reverse strand, counting down.
GTGCCCTGCTGCAGGACGCGTGGGAAGGCGTGCGGCCCTGAACCGACGGGGCGGGGCCGCGGCTGGCCTTACAGGCCGGCCTGGCGCGTGAACGACATGCTGGGCTTCTTGTAGGCGGAGGGCACTTCGTCGCGGTAGAAGGCGCGGCGGTCCAGGCTTTGCAGCGGGTTGTTCGCGGCGGCCACGGCCTGCTCGCGCACGGTGGCGCGGTCGATCGTGGAGTTGAAGGCCACGGCGCCTTCGGCGGCGGTGTCCGAATAGACATTCCCTGCGCGCGCGGCGGCCACGGCTTCGGCCTTCACGTCGGCGCGGCTGGCGGCCGAGGTAATGGCGTGCACGCCGTCATAGGTTTCCGCATGTGCCGCGCCGGCGGCGCCCAGCAGGGCGAAGGCGGTGGCGAAAGCGGAGGCGGCGATGCGTTGCTTGGTGTTCATGGTGAGAGTCCCTTTGGTTCACTGTGTGGGCGGCGGACATTCGTCGTTGCCACAAGATGCAGTGTGAAACCGCAGTGCGGTTCGCGCTGTGCGTTTGCGCACCGCATTCAGCATCTACTACGCAGGAACGGCACCAGTGGATGCGTAAAGCACTGAAAGAGGTTCGGAGCGCCCGCGCACCGAAAGCGTCTCGGGCGTGCCCAGGGCATGTGCCACGCCCGCCTGCTCCGCCGCGAACAGCGAGACGACAAGGCGCGAGGCCGCCGTCTTCGAGTGGTCCTGCAGCCGGCTCGCCGTGTTCACCACTTCGCCGATGGCCGTGAAGGTGGTGGTTTCCAGGTAGCCCACTTCGCCCACTGCCGCGCGCCCTGCGTGCAGCCCCATGCCGAACTCCAGCCGCTGGCCAAACTGCGCCTCGAAGCCCTTGCTCCATGCGTCCATGCGCTCGCCGATCAGTTCGGTCGCGCGCATGGCCTGCCTGCAGGCAGTGGGCAGGTCGCATTCGAGCCCGAAGATGGCCATCACACTGTCGCCGATGAACTGGTTGGGAACGCCGCCGCTCTCGCGCACGGCCGCACCCACGGTGGCGAAGTAGCGGTCGAGCACATAGGCCAGATCGAAGGGCCACTGCCGCTCCGACAGGCCCGACCAGCGCCGCAGGTCGACGAACAGGATCGCCACGTCGCGCTCGCGCCCGAAGCTGCCGACCGGCGCGGGCCGGCCTTCGTTGGGCAGCGGCGCGAACAGCGGCGTCACTTCGATGTCGCCGCGCGGGCGCAGCTGGCAGGCCAGCCGCACGTCGGCGGGCGCGCGCACGCGCTCCAGCGTGCGCTGTTCGTCGCGGCCCGGCTCGCCGATGTGCTCCGCCGGGCCGGCCACGCGCACCCGGCAGGTCGAGCAACGGGCCCGGCCGCCGCAGATCGACAGGTGGTCGATGCCGTGCGAACGGCTGGCCTCCAGCACGCTCCAGCCGCGCGGAACCTGCACCGTGCGGTCGGGGTAGCGCAGCGCGACCGATGGCTGGCGCGACAGGCGCGAGAAACCGTTGCGGCCCCAGCGCGCCAGCAGCAGCAAGGCAAGCGCCAGCCCGTAGAACCACTTGATGCTGCCTTCGGCCGCACTGAGCGCCTTGCCCTGTTCGGCCGTCGGCAGCACGACGGGCGGCACGCCGTTCCACTGGAACTCCCGGCCCATCGAGACGAAGCCCATCGCCGCCGTCAGCGGAAGCATCACCGCCACGGCCAGCAGCAGGTACGAAAAGCGGCGGTACGCCGGCTGGGCCCGCAGCGCGAAATGCAGGCCCAGGCAGCCGTGGGTCCAGGCCGCCAGCATCATCACCAACTGCGCGGCGGCGCCCTGCCAGTCCCACAGGCCCCAGACCACCCGCACGTAAGAGCCCTCGATGCCGTAGGCCAGGTAGGCGCCTCGCATGGCCGTGAGGTGGGTGGCCAGCAGCAGCGGCAACGCGAAGCCCAGCAGCACCCGCAGGCCCTCCAGCGGCGGCATGCGCAGGGTGCGGCGCTCCCAGAGGGCAACCACGGCCAGCACGAGATGGATGGCGGCGGCGCCGTACAGCAGCGCGGTGCCGGGCAGGCTGTGCCAGAACTTCTGCACGCCGCGCAGCACGGTCTCGGCCGCCGCGAATGAATAGATGCCCAGCGAATGGTTCAGCAGGTGAAGTGTGATGTAGGCCATCAGCACCAACCCGCTCGCCCAGCGGAGATTGCGCCGGGTCGGCGTTCTCGGGGAAAAGTGGGGTTGGGGGGAACGTCTGTCCATGAACGGGTTCGAAGCGGCTCCCGAGCATAATCCGCGCGCCCATCCTCATGGAGCTTCGATCCCCGGCATGGCCAAACCCGAACCTGTACCCCGCTCCAGCCTCGCGCTGCGCCAGATCGCGCTGTTCGAAGGCCTTTCCGACCAGCGCCTGGCCCTGCTGGCCCAGCAATGCCTGTGGCACAGCGTGGAGGCCGGCAAGCCGCTGCTGCTGCGCGCCGAGCAGCAGGGCGAGGTGTTCCTGCTGGTCTCGGGCCGGGTGCGGGTGACGACCTATTCGGCCAACGGCCGGCAGGTGACCTTCCGCGACTCGGAGGCCGGAGAGCACTTCGGCGACATCGCCGCCATCGACGGCGGCCCACGCTCCGCCGACGTGGTCACCCTTGCGCCCAGCGTGGTCGCCAGCCTCGACCGTGCCGCCTTCATGGCCCTTTTGCGCGACGAGCCATTGGTGGCCGAGCGGGTGATGCAGCGGCTGGCCTCGCTGGTGCGGCAGCTGTCCGAACGGGTGATCGACCTGAGCACCCTGGGCGTGCAGAACCGGCTGCACGCCGAGCTTCTTCGGCTGGCCCGGGCCGCCGGCCCGCATGCCGCGGACGCCAACCAGGCCCGCCTGGACCCCGCGCCCAAGCATGCGGCGCTGGCCAGCCAGATCAGCACCAACCGCGAGCAGGTGACCCGCGAACTCAACGTGCTGGTGCGCAGCGGGGTGCTGCGCAAGGACGACAAGGCCCTGCTGGTGGCCGACATCGCCCGCCTGGAAATGATGGTCTCGCAGGTCAGGGGAGATGCCGGCTGAGCCGGCTGGCCGTCGTCAGTTCCAGCGGCCGTTCTTGCCGCCGATGCTGAAGCGGCCGGCGCCCAGCAGCACCACGGTCAGCGCGCCGAACAGGTACAGGCCCTGCAGTTCCAGCGCCCAGCCGCCTTGCTTGGTCAGCGCGAACAGGTCGGCCATGTGCACGAGGCCGAAGGCCACCAGCATGTTGATCACCACCACGCCGGCGGCGGCGCGGGTGAACAGGCCCGCGATCATCAGCAGCGGCGCGACGATTTCGCCGACATACACCAGGTAGGCGATGCCGCCCGGCAGCCCCGACTTGGCCAGCATGCCCGCGATGAAGCCGACGCCCGCCGACAGCTTGAGAATGCCGTGCAGCAGCACCAGGAAGCCGACCGCCACGCGGATCAGCAGCTTGCCGGAATCGTCCAGCGTGGTGGGGGAGAGGGCGGACAGCGGCGATGCGATCGGCGCACGCGGGGTGTTGGCGGCGGTGGCCTGGGTGTTCATGGCGGATCCTTGGAAATTGAAGGCCGCCGCGAAATGCGACGGTTGCGCCTCCAGTGTCCGCAGCCGCCGCAAGCCGGGATGTGCGTAAACGCACATGTTTTGCCGCAAAGCCGGCTCAGCGCACGCCGAACCTGCCCGTCCACTTGCGCTCGTAGTCCATTTTCTCGAAGTGCGCCGCCATGAAGTCGATGAAGCTGCGCACCTTGGCCGACAGGTGCTTGCGGCTCGGGTACGCCAGGTTGATGGCCAGGTGCGGCAGGTCCCAGTCGTCCAGCGTGGGCACCAGCCGGCCGGCCACGATGTCGTCGTAGACGATGTAGGTCGGCTGCACCAGGATGCCCATGCCGTCGAGCGCGGCGGCGCGCAGCACCTGGCCGTCGTTCGACTCCAGCAGCCCGGTGACCGACACCGTGCGCGTCTCGCCCTGGCGGCTGAAGCGCAGCTCGTTCGGGTTGTTGGCGTGGGTGTAGATCAGCAGCTTGTGCCGTGCCAACTCGTCCAGCGTCTTCGGAAAGCCGTGCTGCGCGAAGTAGCGCGGCGACGCCACCAGGATGCGCCGGGTCTCGCCGAGCCGGCGGATCGTGACGTTCGAGTCGGGCTCGTACTCGCGCGTGCGGATCGCCACGTCGATGTTGTTGTCGATCAGGTCGAAGTACCGGTTGGCGGCTTCCACGTGCACCGTCACGCCGGGGTAGCGCTGGGTGTATTCGCGCAGCAGCGGCGCGATGTGGTGGATGGAGAACGACAGCGACGCCGTCACCCGCAGCGTGCCGGTGGGGTTGAACGCGGTGGCGTTGACCGTCGATTCGGCGTCCGCCAGGTCGCTCAGGATGGTGCGGGCGCGGCCGCAGAACTCGCGGCCCGTGTCGGTCAGGTAGAGGCGGCGGGTGTTGCGCTCCACCAGCCGCGCGCCCAGCCGGGCCTCCAGCGCGCTCAGGTGCCGGCTCGCGGCGGCGTTGGAGAGCCCCAGCGCTTCGGCCGCTCCGCTCAGGCTGCCGGCATCGGCAATCTGCACGAGCAGGGCGATTTCGGTCCAGCGGTCCATGGGGCGGTGTCTCCGGGGCTTGTCTTTTGTCTGTTCGGACGATTTTGGCGCAGCGGCGCGGCGACCGTTCCGCTGGGCGGAAAAATCATTTGCGCCCGGCAGCTTTCGGCCAGGCGGCGCGCGGCCTACAGTGCCGCTTCGGACGAGACAACATGGAGACACCACGATGCGCAACCTCAACCAGGACAACATCACGCAGGCCGTGCTTGCGCGCTTTGCCGACACCCCCGATCCGCGCCTGCGCGAGATCATGACCAGCCTGGTGCAGCACCTGCATGCCTTTGCGCGCGACGTGAAGCTCACTGAAGAGGAGTGGTTCCAGGGCATCCAGTACCTCACGGCCACCGGCCAGAAGTGCGACGACAAGCGGCAGGAATTCATCCTGCTGTCGGACGTGCTGGGCCTGTCGATGCTCACCATCGCGATGAACAACGACAAGCCCGCCGGGTGCACCGAGGCCACGGTGTTCGGCCCCTTCTACTTCGACGGCGCCCCCGAGTACGAGCATGGCGACGACGTGGCCAACGGCGCCGAGGGCGAGCCCTGCGACGTGTACGCCACGGTGCGCGGGCTCGACGGCGAACCGGTGCCCGGTGCGGTCGTCGACGTGTGGCAGGCCGATGCCGGTGGCCACTACGACGTGCAGCATCCGGGCCTCGACCATGCGGAGAACCGCGGCACCCTGCGCACCGGGCCCGACGGCGGCCTGAACTTCCGCAGCGTGGTGGCGGTGGCCTATCCGATTCCGGTCGACGGCCCCGTGGGAGACCTGCTGCGTGCCACCAAGCGCCACCCCTGGCGGCCCGCGCATCTGCATTTCAAGATCGAGGCGCCGGGCTACGAGCGGCTCATCACCCACGTGTTCCGCGACGGCGACGAATGGCTGGACTCCGACGCCGTGTTCGCGGTGCGCCAGTCGCTGGTCGCGCCTTGGAAGAAGCAGGACAACGGCCGCTGGCGCCTCGATTTCGATTTTGTGCTCAACCCCTCCCGGAGATGAAGAGAATGACCGACACCTTGCAGCAGGAGCTGCTGATCCGCCAGATGATCGAACGCTGGGCCGTGTGGCGCGACGCCGGCGACTGGGAGCGATTCGCCACCGTGTGGCACCCCGAGGGCGTGATGATGGCCACCTGGTTCCAGGGCCCGTACACCGAGTTCATCCGCGTCACGCAGGAGGGCTGGGCCAAGGGCGTGAGCATCCTGCACTTCCTGGGCGGCTCGGCCATCGAGGTGGCGGGCGAGCGCGCCATCGCGCAGACCAAGATGACCATCTCGCAGCGCGGCATGGTCGAGGGCGTGCTGTGCGATGTGGTGTGCACCGGCCGCTTCTACGACTTCGTGGTGAAGCACGGCGGCGAATGGAAGCTGCTGCACCGCCAGCCCATCTACGAGAAGGACCGCATCGACCCGGTCGACCCCGCCGCCACCGTGAAGCTCGATGCCGCGGTGCTGGCCGGCCTGCCCGAGGGCTACCGCCACCTGACCTACATCCAGCAGCGCATCGGCTACACGGTGAAGCTCGACATGCCGATGCTCAAGGGCCCGGCGGTGGAGGCGCTGTACGCGCGCGGCGCCCGCTGGCTGGCTGGCGGCGAACTGGAGCGCTAGAGGAGCGCGGCGGCCTTCGGCGCGTTCCGCGCCATCCTGCTACCCTCGGAAGGCCCGCCCGCATGGCGGGTTTTCTTTTGCCTTCCGTCCATGGTTTTCCCACTGATCACCGACCCGTACTTCTACGCGGTCGCCATTCCCGCCGTGCTGCTGCTCGGCATCAGCAAGAGCGGCTTCGGCGCCGGTTTCGGGTCGCTCGCGGTGCCGCTGATGGCCCTGGCCGTCACCGTGCCGCAGGCAGCCGCCATCCTGATGCCGCTCTTGTTGCTGATGGATGTGCTGGGCCTGGCCGCGTTCCGGCGCGACTTCGACCGCTCGCTGCTCAAGTTCCTGATTCCGTTCGGCTTGCTGGGCACGGTGGTCGGCACGCTGCTGTTTCGCATGCTGTCGGCGCACACGGTGGCGGGCATCGTGGGCGTGTTCACGCTGTTGTTCCTGGCGCAGCGCCTGCTGTTCCCGCCCAAGCCCGACGACCCGTTGCCCTCGCGCGGCGTGGGCGCGGTGCTGACCACGGTGTCGGGCTTCACCAGCTTCATCGCGCATGCCGGCGGCCCGCCCATCAATGCCTATGTGATCCCGCTGCGGCTCAAGCCCGTGATCTTCACGGCCACCATGGCCTACTTCTTCTTCGTGGTGAACCTCAGCAAGTGGATTCCCTACGCCTGGCTGGGCCTGATCGACTTCCGAACGCTGGCCACTTCGCTGGTGCTGATGCCGATCGCGCCGTTCGGCGTGTGGGTCGGCATTCGCATCGCGCGGCGCATCGACGCGACCTGGTTCTATCGCTTCGTGTACCTGGGCATGCTGCTCACGGGGCTCAAGCTCGTCTACGACGGGTTTATTGGCTAACCCCCAGGCTTCGCGCACTTCGTGTCGCTGCGCCACCCCCCTTGCAGGGGGCAACACCGGCGGCCCGGCGAAGCCGGTTCCGCGGTGTTCCTGAGAAGACTCAGAGCTCGACGATGCTTTTGAAGCCGCCGAAGATCATGCGCTTGGCGTCGAAGGGCATGGTCTTGGGGTCCATGGATGCGATGCGCGGGTCGGCCATGACCTTGGCGTTCACCGTGTCGCGGTGCTTGCGCGACTTGTAGGTGATCCACGAGAAGGCCACGGTCTCGTCGGCCTTCTGCTTCACGCTCTGCGGAAACGAGGTGAGCTTGCCGGGCTTCACGTCGTCGGCAATGCACTCGACGTACTCGAGCGCGCCGTACTCCATCCAGACCTTGCCGGCCTTGCGCGCCAGCTTGCGGTACGCCTCGACGTTGGCGGTGGGAACCGCGACGATGAAACCGTCTACATAACGAGCCATGGAAGTTCTCCTGAACAAAGAGTGGAACCGTTGAAGAAAAAAGACCTGCGGCTGCATGGCGCCTCTGGGCTCACGATGCCGCCGTTCCTCGGGGGGCCGCTTCTTCTTCGTTGTTGTTCTGCATCTGCCCCGGCATGGCCGAGCGAAGCAGCAGCACGCCGATCAGCCCCGCCGCCGCCGCGAACACGGCGCCGACGAGAAACGCGAGGTTGTAGCCGCCGGTGAGCGCCAGCGGCATCTGCGCGCCGGCGGCGTCCATCGACGCGGTGCGCGCAGCCGCCGCGCTGGCCAGCACGGCCAGGCCCAGCGCGCCGCCCATCATGAAGGCGGTGTTGACCACGCCCGAGGCCAGGCCCGAATCGGAGGGGCTCACCTCGCTCATGGCCGCCAGCAGCATCGGGTTGAACGCCATGCCCGCGCCCAGGCCGAGCAGCATCATGCCGGGCAGCACGTCGACCACGAAGCTGCCGTTGACCGGCGCGCGGGCGAACAGCGCGAGGCCGATGGCCGCGAGCCACAGCCCCGCCGCCAGTGGCTTGCGGATGCCGAAGCGCATGACGATCTTGGCCGACAGGCCCAGCGAGAACACCGCCATGATGATGTTGGCCGGCAGGAAGGCCAGGCCGATCTGCATCGGCGTGTACTGCAGCACCAGCTGCATGTAGAGCGCCGAGATGAAGAACCACGCGAACATGGCCGCCGCCCACAGCACGCCCACCACGTTGGCCACCGACACGCTGCGCAGCCGGAACAGGCCCAGCGGCATCAGCGGATGCTGCACGCGCGCCTCGATGGCGATGAACACCGCAAGCAGCACCACGGCCGCGCCGAGCAGGCCCACGGTCTGCGTGGAGCCCCAACCGGCCTCGTTGCCGTTGACCACACCGTACACCGCGAGCATGAGCGACAGCGTGACCGTCACCGCGCCGGCCACGTCGAGCTTCTCGCCGTGCGCATGGCCGCGCGCGCTTGGCAGCAGCGCCACGCACAGCGCATACACCGCCACGCCGATCGGCAGGTTCACCAGGAAGATCCAGTGCCAGCTCAGCGTGCTCGTGAGCAGGCCGCCCAGGAGCACGCCGATGCTGCCGCCGCCCGCGCACACGAAGCCGTACACGCCCATGGCCTTGGCGCGCTCGGCAGGCTCGGTGAACAGGTTCATGATCAGCGAGAGGGACACAGCCGACACCACCGCGCCGCCCAGCCCCTGCACCGCCCGTGCCGCCACCAGCAGCACCTGCGAGTTGGAGATGCCGCAGGCCAGCGAGGCCAGCGTGAACAGCACCAGGCCGATGAGGAAGAGCTTGCGATGGCCGTACAGGTCGCCGAGCCGGCCGCCCAGCAGCAGGAAGCCGCCGAAGGTCAGCATGTAGGCGTTCACCACCCAGACCAGCGACGTCTCGGTGAAGCCGAGATCGGTGCGGATCGAAGGCAGCGCGACGTTCACGATGGTGGTGTCCAGCACGATCATCAGAACGCCCAGGCACAGCACCATCAACGCGAGCCAGCGCTTGCGGCTGTCGAGTGTGTCCGTCATGCGCGTTACACCAGGGGCTTGCCGCCGTTGATGAGCCAGGGTGTGCCGAAGCGGTCGGTGACCATGCCGAAGCCCTCGACCCAGAAGGTCGGGCCGAACGGCATGCCGACCTTGCCGCCGTCGGCGAAGGCATCGAACACGCGCTGTGCTTCGGCCACGGTGTCGAGCGTGAGCGCCACGCCGAAGCCCTTCATGCCTTCGTAGGCCATACCGGGCATGGAGTCGGAGGCCATCAGCAGGCCGCCGCCGTAGGCGAGGGCGGCATGCATGATGCGGTCGGCCGCGCCGGGCGGGAACTGCTCGGCACCGGGCGCCTGGCCCATGGTCATCATCATCTGCATCTTGCCGCCGAGCGTCTTCTCGTAGAAGCGCATGGCCTCGGCTGCATTGCCGTCGAACGTGAGGTAAGCGTTGATGGGGGACATGAGAGTTTCCTTGGTTACTTTTCAGTGGCTGTCTTGAGGTTGGCAAGGCCGGTTTCGAAGTCCTTGCCGATCATCTGGTCCATGTTGAAGAAGATGCCCATGAGCTTGGCGACAAAAGGGCTCGGGCCGTGCATGGACCAGGTGACCTGTGTAGCGTCGCCTTGTGGCTGCAGCGTGAATTCAGCCACGTTGTGGCCTTCCATGGGCCGGGTGAAATCGAGGTTGATCGCGATCTTCGACGAGGGTGTCGATTCCGTGATTTCCATGCGGCCCGCGCCGGCCTTGCCCTTGCTCTCCCAGGCATAGGTTGCGCCCTTGCCGCTGGCGCTGCCGCCGAAGCTGCGCTGCATGTCGGGGTCGAGCTTCTCGTAGGGCGACCATGTGCCCCAGCGGTGGAAGTCGTCGATCAGCGGAAAGATCTTCTCGGCCGGCGCGTTGATGCGCGCGGTGCGCTCCACGCGGAAGGTGTCGGGCCGGGTGGCCGCGAAGATCAGCAGCGCCGCGATGGCCGCCACGACGATGAGGGTGATGGTCTTGAACATGGAGAAAAATTCCTGGAGATGAGCGCGGGCGGGCGGTGCGAGGTCAGGCGGGGTGCGCCACGACCAGCAACCAGTTCACGCCGAAGCGGTCGGCCAGCATGCCGAAGTTCGATGTGAAGAAGGTCGGGATCAGCGGCTGCATCACTTGGCCGCCTTCGGCCAGCGCGTTGAACCACTTGACGGCTTCGGCGTCGGTGTTGGCGGTGAGGGCCAGCATGATGCCGTCGAACTTCGGCTGGCCCGAGCAGCGGCCGTCGGAGGCCATGAGCTCGGTCTCGCCGATGCGGACCACCGCGTGCATCACCTTGTCGGGCGCGGGCCCGGCGCCGCCGCAACTGGCGTCGGCGTTGCCGGAAGCGGCGGGCTCGGGCGCCGGTGCGTCGGCATAGCGCATGAGCTGGATCACTTCGGCGCCGAGCGCTTTCTTGTAGAAGCCGAGCGCTTCGTCGCAGCGGCCTTCGAACGAGAGGTAAGACTGGACTTTCATGACGATTCCTTCGGGCTGGATGAGGTGGGTCGTGGGGCCCCGGTGTATCGGGCCGCAAACAATCGGATTACTTTGTGTACACCGTCCACAAAGAATAGCAGGGATAATGGACGGTGTCCACATGGAAGTGCAATGAAGCTCAACAACGTCCCTGAAAGCCTGCCGCCCGCCCGCAGCACCTACCGCCACGGGGACTTGCGCCGGGCGTTGCTGGACGCGGGCATCGAGCTTGCACGCGACGGTGGCCCCGACGCAGTGGTGCTGCGCGAAGCCACGCGCCGCGCGGGCGTGGTGCCGAATGCCGCCTACAGGCACTTCGGCAGCCGCCAGGAGCTTCTGTGGGCCGTGCGCGAGGCGGCCCTGGCCGCGGCGGCCGGGGCGATGGAAAAGGAACTGGCCGTGCTGCCCTGCGACCAGCCGCCCGCCGACTTCGCGCGCGCTCAGGTGCGCGCCATCGGCACCGCCTACCTGCGGTTCGCGCAGGCCGAGCCCGGCCTGTTCCGCACCGCGTTCGTGGTTTCCGCCGAAGGCGACGGCGAACTCGGCCCCGGCAAGGCCGGCGCGAGCGGGCTTGATCCGTTCCAGCTGCTGGGCAAGGCCATCGACCGGCTGGTGGACGCGGGCGTGCTCGAGCCGGCCCGGCGCCCCAACGCCGAATACCTCGCGTGGTCGTCGGTGCACGGGCTGGCGCTGCTCATCATCGACGGGCCGCTGCGCGCCATGCCGCCCGCCGAGACCCACGCGCTGGGCCAGCGCCTCATCGACATGGTTGAGCGAGGCCTGTAGCGCCCTGTATCGCCCTATAGCGCCTACAAATAGATTTTCTGCAGCAGGCGGATCAGCGTCTCGCGCTCGCGTGCCGTGAGCCTGGCGCTGGCATCGGCCTCGAGCTGCATCACGGCCTGTTCCGCTTCATGGATCAGCGCCTCGCCGGCCGGTGTGAGGTGCAGGCCCACCGCGCGGCCGTCGTGCGGATGCGGCCGGCGCTCGATGAGCCCGCGGCTGTCGAGCGTGGCGACCAAGCTCACCAGATTGGGCGGCAGGATGTCCAGCGTGCTGCACAGTTGCCGCGACGTGGCGCCCGGGTTGTGCGCCAGCAGCGAGAGCACCGAGAAATCGATCTGCTTGAGCCCGTAGGGCGCCATGCGCTCCGCGAAGAAGTCGCTGACGATCAGCCACGCCCGGCGGGCGTTGTAGCCGACCAGTGTTTCGAGCATGCGCGCGTCGAGCCGGTCCGACTTGCCCGGCGGCGCCACAGCCGGCTCGCCTTTCGCGGGAGCGGATTTCGAAGAGGAAGACATGGCCAGAGCGTAACCGCGTGAATGGGCGCCGGCAGCCTAGCGCGCGACACCTTGCGGCTGCGCCGCGTGGGTCAGCGCGACCGTCTCGCAGGCCCGCTTGACGATGCCCAGCCGCATCTCGAACTCGGGCAGTACCCAGCGGCGAAAGGCCGCGGCCACCCGGGCCCTGGCGGCGTCCCGCGGCGCCGCCGCCTCGATGCGCGCCCAGGCCCAGGCCAGCATCGTGAGCATCGCCACGCGCAGGTAGTCGTCCGCCACTTCATAGGGCAGCGCGGGGTTGGCATGCGCGGCCATCGCGACCGTGGTGCCCAGGTAGCGCAATTGCGCGAGCCGGCGCTGCACGTCGGCATCGGCTTCGCGCGAGGCGTCGAGCGTGTCGCGCAGCTCCAGCAGCACCGCCGACATGCCGGCGCCGCCGTCCGGCAGCACCTTGCGCACCAGCAGGTCGATGGCCTGGATCTCGTTGGTGCCCTCGTAGATCATGGTCACGCGCGAATCGCGCACGATCTGCTCGATGCCCCATTCGCGCACGTAGCCGTGGCCGCCGAACACCTGCAGGCATTCGCTCGCGCCATGAAAAGCCTGCTGGGTGCACGCGGCCTTGAGCACCGGCGTGACGAATGAGCACCAGCGCTGCGCGCGCTCGCGTGCCTTGGCGTCGGCGTCGTGCGCGGCCACGTCGAGCATCAGCGCGCTGCGGTAGGCGAGGGCGCGCGCGCCGTCGATCCAGGCTCGCTGCGTGTCGAGGATGCGGCGCACGGCGGGGTGTTCCGCGATCAGGTCGGCGCTCTCGCCGCCACGGCTCGCGGGCACGGGGCCGGGCGCGCGCATCTGGCGGCGCTCGGCGGCATAGGCGTCGGCCTTCTGCCAGGCGGCGTCGAGCAGGCCGATGCCCTGCAGCGCCACATGCAGGCGCGCCGAATTCATCATCACGAACATCGCGGCCAGCCCGCGCCCCGGCTCGCCGACCAGCCAGCCGGTGGCGTCGTCGAAGCGCATGGTGCAGGTGGGGCTGCCGTGCAGGCCCATCTTTTCCTCGATGCGTTCGCAGTGCACCGCGTTGCGCGCGCCGTCCGGCAGCAGCTTGGGCACCAGCGCCAGCGACAGGCCCTTGGGGCCGTCCGGCGCGTCGGGCAGGCGGCACAGCACCAGGTGCACGATGTTCGGCGTCAGGTCGTGCTCGCCGCCAGAAATGAAGATCTTGCCGCCGCTCACGCGCACGCTGCCGTCGGCCTGTGGCACGGCCCGCGTGCGCACCTGCCCCAGGTCGCTGCCCGCGTGCGCTTCGGTGAGGCACATGGTGGCCAGCCATTCGCCGGTCGCGATCTTCGAGAGGTAGCGCTGCTTCAGCTCGTCGCTGCCGTGATGCTTGAGACAGGCGTAGGCGCCATGCAGAAGCCCGGGTGCCATCGTGAAGCCGTGGTTGGCGGCGGCCAGCCATTCGTAGAGCACCGCCTCCAGCACCGCGGGCAGGCCTTGGCCGCCGTCTTCGGGCGCGGCCGAAAGAGCAGGCCAGCCGCCATCGACGAAGGCCTGGTACGCCTCGCGAAAGCCCGGCGGGCTGGCCACTTCGCCGCCGGCAAAGCGGCAGCCGGTCTCGTCGCCGCCCCGGTTCAGCGGCGCGATCACCTCGCCGACGAAGCGCCCCGCTTCCTCCAGCACCTGCGACTGCAGCGCCTCGTCGACCTCGGCGAAAGGCGCGAGCGCGGCCAGGCGCGTGGGCGCATCGAGCACCGCGTTCAGCAGGAATCGGACATCTTCGGGGCGGGGCTGGTAATCCATGGAGGCTCGGAAAAAGGAATCTAGGGGGAAGGCGGCCTGCAGGCGAAGCTGCTCGCGCGCTCGGTGTCGCCGCCGGTGTAGGTGGCGACTTGCGGATAGGGGCACAGCGGCCGCGTGCGCTGCGGCGACCAGTTGGCCGGCACTTCGGCGTTCGGCACCGGCGTGCCCGCGCCTCGGGCGGAGGCGGTGACGGACGCGGGCGCCTTGCCCTGCTCGACCCAGTCGACCAGCGCGCGCAGCATGTCGAACTGGTCGGTGGCCGGGCCGCCCGAGCAGTGATTCATGCCCGGCACCGGGAAGTAGCGCGCGAAGGCCGATGCATCGCTGCCGTTCGCCGCCTGCACGCGCTCGTACCAGGCGGCGGTGTCGTCGGACGAGAACACCGGGTCGCTGGTGCCATGGTAGACGATCATGCGGCCGCCGCGGTCGCGCAGCGCGCTCAGGTTGGCCGCGTCCGGCGGCGTCATGAACGACAGCGCCGACTCGCGGAACACGCCGTCCGTCGCGGCGATGCGCGGCGCGTCGCGGTCCATGTCGAAGCCCAGCGCGAACGGCAGGCCCTGCGGCCGGTCGGCCAGCGGCGGCGTGCTGAAGATGAAGGCCACGGCGCCGGCGTCGCGCGTCGGCGGGCTCGCGAACTTCCATTCGCGCCAGTTGCTGCCGCTCACGCCGGCGTCGAAGGGGAAGCTGCTGTACAGCGGCTGGCCCGCGCTGTTGCGCGCACCCTTGAACACGTTCGCCAGCGCATTCTTCTGCGGCGCGCTCAGGCACATGCCGTCGCGCGTGCCGGCGGCGCAGGTGGGCACGTCGCGCTGGATGTCGAAGCGCGTGCGGCAGGCCCGCACGTTCGACACGATGCCGTCCGCCAGGCCGTCGAGCGCGTCGCAGCGCGCGAGCACCTTGTCGGCCACCAGCTTCAGCTCGGCCGGGGTGAATGCGCTTTGCAGGTCGGGCTGGCCGGCGGGCGTCTTCGCGCTGGCCACGGCGGCGTACTGCTGCGCGCCATAAAGCTGGGCCACGGCCGCCTTCGGCAGGTTGAAGCCGGGGTCGCCCGCGAGGATGCCGTCGTACTGCTGCGCCGAGCGCACGGCGGCCACCATTGCATGCCGCCCGCCGTTGGAGCAGCCGCCGAAGTAAGAGCGGTCGGGGCCGCGGCCGTAGGCCTTGGAGATCAGGTTCTTCGCCATCGGCGTGAGCTGCGCGACGGCGTTGTAGCCGTAGTCGAGCCGTGCCTGCGGGTCGAGCCCGAAGCGTGGGCCCATCGAACCGGCATGGCCCGCGTCGGAACTGATGACGGCGAAGCCCATCTGCAGCGCGCTGCTGCGCGGCCCGCCGCCACCGATGCCTCCGAGCGCCGGCAGCACCACGCCGTCGAGACCGCCGTTGGCTTGATAGAAGAAGCGGCCGTTCCAGGCCACCGGCAGCCGCATCTCGAAGCCGACGGCGTAGCGCTGGTTGTCGACCGGGCTGGTGCGCTCGTTCATGCGGCCCTGCACCAGGCAGTGCGCGGGTGCCGCCATCGCGACGCCGCCGACCGTGACGGTGCCGGCCGGCACGTCGGTGACGGAGGTGTAGACCGTGCCCGGCAGCGCGGCGCGCGTGGCGAGGTCCGTGCAGGCCTGCAGCGTGCCGGGCCGCGCGGCGGCCAGCGGCGCGTGCGGAGCGGGCGGCCTGGCCGCGCAGGCCGCGAGCAGTGCGGCAACGCCGAGCGCGCTGGCGCACAGGCCGAGGTGGAGGTGGCGCTGCTGCTGTCTCGTCATGTCGTCTCCTTGCCGCGCGCGCGGCGGCTGTGCTGGTCCGTGTCTTGCCGTCAGGCGGCCTTGCGTGCCGCGCCCAGGTAGGTGTCGATCACGCGCGGATCGACCGCGAGCTTGCCGGCCTCGCCTTCGAGGCTCACGCTGCCCATTTCGAGCACGTAGCCGTGGTCCGCCACTTCGAGCGCGGCGCGCGCGTTCTGCTCCACCAGCAGGATCGTCACGCCCGTGGCGCGCAGCGCATCGACCGTGCGGAAGATTTCCTGCACCACCAGCGGCGCCAGCCCCAGGCTGGGTTCGTCGAGCATCAGCAGCGTGGGACGCGACATCAGCGCGCGGCCCACCGCGAGCATCTGCCGCTCGCCGCCGGAGAGCGTGCCGGCCAGCTGCGCGCGCCGCTCTTTCAGGCGCGGGAACAGCGTGTAGACCTCGTCGATGCGGTCGCGCCATTGCCGGTTGCGCAGCCGCACCTGGCGGAAGGCGCCGAGCACGAGGTTGTCTTCCACCGGCATGGTGCCGAACAGCTCGCGCTTCTCGGGCACCAGCGCGATGCCGAGCATCACCCGTTCCTCGAGCGTCATCGCCGAGATGGGCTGGCCCTTGAACTCGATGCCGCCCTTGGACGGCAGCACGCCCATCAGCGCGTTGAGCAGGGTCGACTTGCCGGCGCCGTTCGGGCCGATCACGGTGACGACGCGGCCCTGGTCGGCCTGCAGGTCGATGCCGTGCAGCACTTCGGCGCGGCCGTAGCCGGCGTGCAGGTCGCGGATGCGAAGCAGGGGTGTCGTCATGTCAGTGTTCCGTTCCCAGGTACGCGGCGCGCACCTTGTCGCTGTTCTGCACCTGGGCAGGCGTGCCCTCCATCAGGTGCGTGCCGAACTCCATCACCACGATGTGGTCGCAGATGTCCATCACCAGCCCCATGTCGTGCTCGACCAGCAGGATGCTCATGCCCTCGTCGCGCAGCTGGCGCAGCACCTTGCCCAGCGCTTCCTTTTCCTTGTGGCGCAGGCCCGCGGCCGGCTCGTCGAGCAGCAGCAGGGCGGGGTCGGCGCACAGCGCGCGCGCGATTTCCAGCAGGCGCTGCTGGCCCATCGCCAGGTTGCCCGCCAGCTCGTGCAGGTACTCGCCCATGCCCACGCGTCGCAACTGGCGCTCGGCCTCGCGGAACAGCGCGCGCTCTTCCTGGCGGTCGGTGCGCAGCATCGCGGCGATGGCGCCGCGCTGGCCGCGCAGGTGCGCGCCGAGCGCCACGTTCTCCAGCACCGTCATGTCAGCCACCATCTTCACGTGCTGGAAGGTGCGCGACACGCCGCGCTGGGCGATCTGCCGCGCGCCCAGTCCGCCGATGGCCTCGCCGCGGAAACGCACCGCGCCGCCCGACAGCGAGAGCACGCCGGTCACGAGGTTGAAGGTGGTCGACTTGCCGGCGCCGTTCGGCCCGATCAGCCCGACGATCTGGCCGGCGCGCGTCTGGAAACTGATGTCGTTCACTGCCACCAGCCCGCCGAAGGTCTTGCGGATGGCCTGCACGTCGAGCACCACTTCGCCGGCCGCCGGCTTGGCGCGCGCGGGCAGGTCTTTCGCGTCCTGCCAGTCGACGGTGCGGCGCGGACGCGGCAGGCGCCGATCGACAAAAGCCCAGAGCCCTTCGGGCAGGTACTTCAGCACCAGCACGATCATGATGCCGAACACGATCAGCTCGTAGCTGCCGGCCGTGCCGATGAGCTTGGGCAGCAGCACCTGCAGCTGGTCTTCGAGCAGCTTGACCACGCCCGCGCCGGCAATCGCGCCCCACACATGGGCCGCGCCGCCGAGCACCGCCATGAACAGGTACTCGATGCCCATCTTCAGCCCGAAGGGCGAGGGGTTCACCGTGCGCTGGAAGTGCGCGAACAGCCAGCCCGAGATCGATGCCAGCATGGCCGCCAGCACGAAGATGCCGATCTTGAAGCGCAGCGTGTTCACGCCCATGGCCTCGGCCATCTGCGAGCCGCCGGCCAGCGAGCGGATGGCGCGGCCGCTGCGCGAGTCGAGCAGCCGTATCACCGCGAATGCCGCGACGATCGCGAAGACCCACACCACGCCGTAGAAGAACCGCTGCTGCCCGAACTCGAAGCCGAACAGCGACAGCCCCTTCACGCCCAGGATGCCGTCGTACTTGCCCAGCGCGTCCAGGTTGCCCATGAGGTAGTAGAGCGACAGCGCCCAGGCGATGGTCGCCAGCGGCAGGTAGTGCCCCGACATGCGCAGCGTGATCGCGCCGATGATCGCGGCGCTGATGCCGGTGAGCGCCAGCCCGATGAAGAGCGTGACCCACGGCGACAGCCCGGTGTTCACCGTGAGATAGGCGGTGGTGTACGCGCCGATGCCCACGAAGGCCGCCTGCCCGAACGAGGTGAGGCCGCCCACGCCGGTGAGCAGCACGAGGCCCAGCACCGGCAGCGTGTAGATGCCGATGTAGTTGAGCTGGATGATCCAGAAGTCGGGCAGCGGCAGGAACGGCAGAACGGCCAGCACCAGGATCAGCGCGAGCGGGCCCCAGGTGCGCAGCGCGCTCTTGTCGGGCGCGGGCGCGGCGGTTTCGGATTTCAGCAGGGCTTCCATGTCAATGCTCCTCGTCCGAATGGCCGCTGCGCAGCGAGCGCCACAGCAGCACCGGCAGGATGATGGTGAACACGATCACTTCCTTGAACGAGCTCGCCCAGAAAGAACCGAAGGCCTCGATCACGCCCACGGCCAGGGCGCCGACCAGCGCGCCCGGGTAGCTCGCCAGGCCGGCGATGACGCCCGCCACGAAGCCCTTCAGGCCGATGAGGAAGCCCGAGTCGTAGAACACGGTGGTCGTCGGCCCGATCAGCAGGCCCGACAGCGCGCCGATCAGCGCCGCCATCGCGAAGGTGAGCTGCCCCGCGGCCTGCGTGGAAATGCCCATCAGCCGCGCGCCGAGCCGGTTCACCGCGGTCGCGCGCAGCGCCTTGCCGTACAGGCTGCGCTCGAAGAAGAGCCACAGCAGCACGATCAACGCCGCCGACACGCCGAAGATGATCAGCGCCTGCCCGCTCACGTTCAGCGGCCCGAGCGCCATGCGCTCGTCCCAGAACGGCGGATTGCGAAAGCCCTCGGCCCCGAAGAACAGCAGGCCCAGCCCCGTCATCGCGAAATGCACGCCGACCGAGACGATCAGCAGCACCAGCGAACTCGCGCCCGCCA
Source organism: Variovorax paradoxus (assembly GCF_022009635.1). Taxonomy (NCBI): domain Bacteria; kingdom Pseudomonadati; phylum Pseudomonadota; class Betaproteobacteria; order Burkholderiales; family Comamonadaceae; genus Variovorax; species Variovorax paradoxus. The sequence continues at coordinate 6,102,222 of NZ_CP091716.1, read as the reverse complement.
GCGATTGATACGCCACCCGGTACACCAGCGGCCCGAAGGCCGTGACGATGAACACCGTGAGCAGCGCCTGCACGCCGATCGGCAGGTTGCGCGGGCCGGCCCAGGCCGACACCGCGCAGACCACGGCCGGCAGCGCGAAGGTGCGCAGCGCCGCCTTCAGCCCGGCGGCCGCGCTGCCGCTGTGGCGCCAGATGGTGACCAGGTCCATCAGCGCGGCGACGCCGGCCAGGATGAGCAGCAGCCACACCGTGCCCGGCGTCTTGCCGGTCTGGAAGATCGCCAGCGTCAGCGCGCCGTACGCCACGAATTCGCCCTGCGGGATGAAGATGACGCGGGTCACCGTGAAGACGAGCACGATGCCCATGCCCAGCAGGGCATAGATCGCGCCATTGGTGAGGCCGTCCAGCGTCAGGATGCTGGCGATCGAGAGATCCATGGCGTGTGTGTGATGCGGCTGGAGAAAGGGTTTACTGCTCGACCTTGAACGCGCCGTTCACCACCTTGAGCATCACGCCGGTTTCGGTCGTGTAGCCCCAGTGGTCCTGCGCGGTCCAGTTCAGCACGCCGTGCGCGAGCACCGTGCGGCCCATGCCCTCGAGCGCGTCGCGCAGCGCGGCGCGGAACTCCGGCGTGCCGGGCTTGGCCTTCTTGAGCGCCACGGGCACGGCCTTCTCGAGCACCGTGAGCGCATCGGCCGCGTGGCCGGCGAACTGGTTGCGCGAGCCGGGGCCATAAGCCTTCTCGTAGCCCTGCACGAAGGCGACCGCGGCTGCCTTCGACGGATGGCTGTCGGGCAATTGCTCAGCCACCGTGGCGGGGCCCGACACCACGAAGGTGCCTTCGGCGTCCTTGCCGGCGGTGCGCATCAGGTCTTGCGTGGCGGCGGCGTGCGTCTGGTAGACCTTGCCCTTGTAGCCGCGCTCCATCACCGCCTTCTGCGGCATGCCGGCGCCGCTGCCCGAGGCCACGATCAGGATCGCGTCGGGGTTGGCCGAGGTGAGCTTGAGCACCTGGCCGGTCACGCTGGTGTCGGCGCGCGCGAAGCGCTCGGTGGCGACGATCTTGATGCCGTTCTTGGCGGCTTCGGCGGTGAGCGCCTTGAGCCACAGTTCGCCGTAGGCATCGGTATAGCCGAGGAAGCCGACCGTCTTCACGTTCTGCTTCTTCATGTGCGCGACCACGGCGTAGGCCATCACGTCGTTCGACTGCGGCAGGCGGAAGAACCACTTGTCCTTGCCCGGCGGCAGGCCGGCCGGCGCGGTCGACAGCTGCGGCGTGCCCGACTCGGCCGTCACGTCGGCCATGGGAATGGCCACGGGCGTGGCGCTGGAGCCGATGATGATGTCGGCCTTGTCCTCGGTGACCAGGCGCTGGGCGTCCTTCACGCCCGTGGTCGGGTCGGTCGCGTCGTCGAGCACCACCACCTTGAGCGTTTCGCCCGCGATGGTCTTGGGCCAGATCGCGATGCCGTTCTTCACCGGAATGCCCAGGCCCGAGGCCGGGCCGGTGAGCGGCTGCACCACGCCGATGGTGATGTCGGCATGCGCGAAGCCGGCGGCCATGAGCGCCAGCACGGCGGCGAGGGTGGTCTTCTTGAAGGTCATCGATGTCTCCTGATACGTTGTGAAGGCGGGAACTCGGGTACGCGAAAGAGTGCGACTCAGCGCGGCGCCATGCGCAGCGCGCCGTCGAGGCGGATCACCTCGCCGTTGAGGTGGCCGTTGGTGACGATGTGGCAGGCCAGTTCGGCGAACTCCGACGGCTTGCCCAGGCGCGGCGGGAAGGGAATGGAGGCGGCCAGCGACTGCTGTACCGGCTCGGGCAGCTCCAGCAGCAGCGGCGTGGCGAAGAGGCCCGGCGCCACGGTGCACACGCGGATGGCGTGCTGCGCGAGGTCGCGCGCCATCGGCAGCGTCATGCCGACCAGGCCGCCCTTGGAGGCGCTGTAAGCCTGCTGGCCCACCTGGCCGTCGAAGGCCGCCACGGAGGCGGTGAAGAGCATCACGCCCTTCTCGCCTTTTTCATCGCCGTTGTCGAGCGCCGGCAGCTTCGCGCAGCGCGCCGCGAACAGGCGGGCCATGTTGTAGCCGCCGATCAGGTTGATGTTGACCACGCGCACGAAGTCTTCGAGCGGGGCGGGGTTGCCGTCCTTGCCGACGATGCGCCTGGCGCTGCCGATGCCGGCCACGTTCATCAGGATGCGCGCGGTGCCGTGCGCGGCCTCGGCCTTGTCGAGCGCAGCGTTCACGCTGTCGGTGTCGGTGATGTCGCAGACGCAGGCGACGCCGCCGATCTCGGCCGCCACTTTCTCTGCCAGCGCGGCGTTGCGGTCGAGCACGGCGACCTTGGCGCCCAGGCGCGCGAGCTCGCGCGCGGTGGCCTCGCCCAGGCCCGAGGCGCCGCCGGTGACGAGTGCTGCCTGTCCTTCGATCTTCATGGTGTTCTGTCTCCTGGAGTGTTTAGCGGGGCTTGAGGGTGAAGGGCAGCGCGGCGCCGTGCATCGCGTCGGCCAGTTCGGCGCGGTGCTTGAGCACCGCGCGCTGGTTGATGGAGCCCTTGTCGGTGACTTCGCCCTTGTCGATGGACGGCGGCTCGGCCATCAGGTGCAGCCGCGCGATGCGGTTGGCGCTGCCGGTGGCGCCGGCGGCCAGCGTGTCGACCACCTGCTGGAAGTGCGCCTGCACCGGCGCGCTTTCGAGCACCTGCCGCATGGTGGCGTCGGCCGGCAGGCCGGCGAGCTGGCGCACCTTCTGCGTCGGGAAGATCAGCGCGCCCACTTCCTTCAGGTTGATGCCGGTCAGCACCGCGTCCTGCACGTAGGGCGAGCCGGCCGCGATGATCTTCGCGCGCATCGGGCCTACGCTCACGAAAGTGCCGGTGGCGAGCTTGAAGTCTTCCGCGATGCGGCCGTCGAAACGCAGGCCGCGGTGGATGTCGGCGTCGTCGATCCACTTCACCGCGTCGCCGGTGGAGAAGAAGCCTTCCTCGTCGAAGGCCTCGGCGGTGGCTTCCGGTGCGCGCCAGTAGCCGGGCGTGATGTTGGGGCCGCGGTAGCGCACCTCGGTCTTGCCGTCGACCTCGATCAGCTTCAGCTCGATGCCCGGTGCGGGCAGGCCCACGTCGCCCGACTTCACGTCGGGGCCGGTCACGTACAGCGCGAAGGGGCCCGACTCGGTCATGCCCAGGCCGGTGCCCATGACGATGCGCTCGCCCACTTCCGACTCCTGCGTGCGGTGCAGGCTGTCCCACACGGGCTGCGACAGCGCGGCGCCCGAGTAGAAGAACATCTTCACGCGCGACAGCAGGTTGCGGCGCAGCACCGCGTCGGTCTCCATGGCGTGCGCGATGGCCTCGAAGCCGGTGGGCACGTTGAAGTAGATGGTGGGCGCGATCTCGCGCAGGTTGCGCAGCGTCTCGGCCATGCCGGCGGGCGTGGGCTTGCCGTCGTCGACGTAGAGCGTGCCGCCGTTGTCCAGCACGATGCCCACGTTGTGGTTGCCGCCGAAGGTGTGGTTCCACGGCAGCCAGTCGACCAGCACCGGCGGCTCGTCGCCCAGCGCGGGAATCGACTGGCGCAGCTGCTGCTGGTTGGCGCACCACATGCGGTGCGTGTTGATCACCGCCTTGGGCATCTTGGTGGAGCCCGAGGTGAAGAGGAACTTGGTGATGGTGTCGGGGCCGGTCGCCCGCATCGCTTCGTCGATGGCGGGCGTGGCGGGTGTGGAGGCCAGCGCGTCGAACGCGGTGGTGGGGCGGCCTTCGAGCGTGCCCTGGGCGAGCACGACTTCGGTGTCCGCCGGCACGACCGCCGCGATGGCCTTGGCGAAGCGTGCCGCGTCGCTTGCGAACACGAGGCCCGGTGTGAGTGTGTCGAAGACGTGGCGCAGCTTCTCGAAGTCCTGGCTCACCAGCGAGTAGGGCGGCGACACGGGGCAGTAGGGCACGCCGGCGTAGAGGCAGCCGAGCGCGAGCAGCGCATGCTCGATGCCGTTCTCGCTGAGGATGGCCACGGGGCGCTCGGCGCTCAGGCCGCGGTCCAGCAGGGCTTGTCCGATGCCGCGCGCTTCCTTCAGCGCCTGCGCGTAGCTCACGCGCACCCAGTCGCCGGTGCTGCCGTCGGCCAGCCGTTCGCGGCGGGCGATGAAGGTGCGATCGGGCGTGCGCTCGGCCCAGTAGGCGAGGCGGTCGGTCATGCGCTCGCGGTAGGGGGCGAGCTGTGTCTCGGCGCTCAGGTACTGCGTGCCCGGCGCGCCGTCGCGCAAGACTGCGCGCGTCACGCCGAAGACCAGCGGGCGGTATCGGACGGCGCTCATCCCTTGCTCACTTTCGCGCCGCGCCCTTCGAGGAAGTCGCGCACGCGCTGCTTGGCTTCGGGGGCGGCCTGCGTGATGCCGGAGATCAGCGCCTCGGTGAAGAAGCCGTGGTCGGCCGACTGCTCGGCGATGCGCGGCAGCGCATGCATCAGCGCGTAGTTGGTCAGCGGCGCGTTGGTGGCCACGCGCTTGGCGAGTTCGAAGGCCTTGTCGAAGGCGGTGCCCTCGTCCACGAGGTACTGCGCGAAGTTGGCGCGCTCGCCTTCCTCGGCGTTGTAGACGCGGCCGGTCATCATCATGTCGGTCATGCGGGCCACGCCGATCAGCTTGGGAATGCGCACCGAGCCGCCGCCGCCCACGAAGATGCCGCGCGAGCCTTCGGGCAGCGCGTAGAAGGTGCTGCGGTCAGCCACGCGGATGTGGCAGGCGCTGGCCAGTTCGAGCCCGCCGCCGACCACCGCGCCGTGCAGCGCGGCGATCACCGGCACCGGGCCGTGCTGGATCAGGTCGAGCGCCGCGTGCCACATGCGCGAGTGCTGCATGCCCTGGCCGGCGTCGCGCTCCTTCAGTTCGCTCAGGTCGAGGCCGGCGCAGAAGTGCGGGCCCTCGCCGTCGATCACCGCGGCGCGCACGGTGGAAGGCAGCTTTTCGAACGTGTCGCGCAGTGCGAGGATCAGGCCGTCCGACAGCGCGTTGCGCTTGGCGCCGCGCGTCAGACGGACGATGGCGACTTCGTCGCGGATGTCGAGGTGGAGGTCTGGATTGGTCATGGGAAGGTGTCCGGGGTTGCGTTGGATTATGGTTATGAGAAATAATCAATTCAAGGCATTCAAGCCCACCCCAAGCTAGGGACTTACCCGCACTGGAGACAAACACATGGACCACGAGAACCTTGTTGCGATCGACATCCACACGCACGCCGAAGTCAGCTGCTGGAACCCGTTCGACAACTACGGCGAGGAATACGACCGCGCCGCCGACAAGTACTTCGGCTCCAGCGGCCGGCCCACCATCGCCGAGAGCGTGGCGTACTACCGTGAAAGAAAGATCGGGCTGGTGATGTTCATGGTCGACGCGGAGTCGAACATGGGCCGCCGGCGCATCCCGAACGAAGAGATCGCCGATGCCGCGAAGAACAACAGCGACATCATGATCGCCTTCGGCAGCGTCGATCCGCACAAGGGAAAGATGGGCGCGCGCGAGGCCCGCAGGCTCATCGAGGAGCACGGCGTGAAGGGCTTCAAGTTCCATCCCACGGTGCAGGGCTACCACCCTTACGACCGCATGGCCTGGCCCATCTACGAGGTGATCGCCGAATACGGCCTGCCGGCCATCTTCCACACCGGCCACAGCGGCATCGGCTCGGGCATGCGCTGCGGCGGCGGCCTGCGGCTGGAGTACAGCAACCCGATGCACCTGGACGACGTGGCCATCGACTTCCCCGACATGCAGATCGTCATGGCGCACCCCAGCTTCCCCTGGCAGGACGAGGCGCTGAGCGTGGCCACGCACAAGCCCAATGTGTGGATCGACCTGTCGGGCTGGAGCCCCAAGTACTTTCCGAAGCAGCTGGTGCAGTACGCCAACACGCTGCTGAAAGACCGCGTGCTGTTCGGCAGCGACTATCCGCTGATCACGCCCGACCGCTGGATGCGCGACTTCGAAAACGCGGGCTTCAAGCCCGAGGTGATGCCCGGCATCCTCAAGGGCAATGCGATGCGCCTGCTGAAGCTGGGCGCGGCTTCAGGAGGCTGAGCCGCTCAGGCGGCCGGCGGCTTCTTCGCCGAAGGCTGCGCGGGCACGTCGTTCCAGTGCTGCTCCCATAGGGCGTCGCCGCGTTCGAGCGCGGCGCCCAGTTCCTTCCTGCGCCGCTGCACCACGGCGGTGACCAGCGCGTTGCATAGCGAGAACGCGGCGGTGTACGAATCGAAGGGGGAGGCGCTCGACGTGCGCACCAGCATCACATGGTCGGCCGAGGCCGCCGCGGCCACCGAGGGCGCGTCGGTGATGACGATGACCTTCGCGCCCTTTTCCTTGAAATACCTGGCCGCGCGCGCGGTGGCGAGCGCGTGGCGCCTGAAGGTGACGGCCAGCAGCACGTCCTGCTCGCCGACCCACAGCAACTGGTCTTCCATGAGCAGCGGCCCGGCGCCGGACATGGGGCGCACGTCGGGCAGGCACAGGTTCAGGTGCAGCGCGAGATGGCCGGCCAGCGACGCCGCGTGCCGCTGCCCGGTCACGTGAACGCGCGCCTTGCGCTGCGTGAGCAGGCGCACCGCGCCCTCGAAGGCGGCGACGTCGAGCGCCGCGAAGGTCGATGCCAGGTTGTGCTGGTCGTGCAGCAGCGCATTGGCCAGGCAGGTGCGCACCGAGGCGTCGTCGGCGATGACGGCGTCCGCCCGCGTGGCCGGCGATGACAGCCGCGCGGTCACCTCGGAGCGGGCCTCCAGCTGCGCCTCGGCGTAGCTGGGGTAGCCCAGCTTGGCCAGCAGTCGCACCACGGTGGAGGCGCTGGTGCCCACCTTCTTTGCAAGGCTCGTTGCAGATTCGAGCAGGCCCTGGGGGTAGCGCGTCTGCAGTTCCTCGATCAGGCGCTGCTCGCTCCTGGTGAGTTTCCTGCCGTAGCCCGAGATGCGTTGGTTCAGATTCATGGTCGCGCGCATTCTGCGCGTTGATTCGCGTTGGGCCTAATTTTGCAATGGTCATTGCAAAATTGAAATCATCTTGCAACAATGCGCCCACTTCAAAATCCCGCTACAGGACGCTCCATGAATCCCATCTCCACCGCCGCGGCGTTGCGCCGCCGCGAGATCCTCGCCGCCGGCCTCGTGTCGATGCTGCCGCTGGCGGCGCGCGCGCAGGCGTGGCCTTCGCGGCCCGTCACGCTGGTGGTGCCGTTCCCGGCGGGCGGTTCCGTGGACCTGATCGCGCGGCTGTATGCCGACCCGCTCGCCAAGGCGCTGGGCACGGCGGTGGTCATCGACAACCGTGCCGGCGCCGGCGGCTCCATCGCCAGCGCGCAGGTGGCGCGCGCCAAGCCCGACGGCTACACGCTGGTCGCGTCGTCGCAGAGCTCGCACCTGGCCAACCCGCTCACCCAGCCCAACCCCGGCTACGACCCCATCAAGGACTTCGCGTCGATCAGCCAGCTCGCGCGCTCGATCAACGTGCTGCTGGTCAACCCGGCCGTGCCCGCGAAGAACTTCAAGGAATTCGTCGCGCTGGTGAAGTCGCGCCCCGGCGAGCTCAACTACTGCAGCGCGGGCCCGGGCAGCATGGGCCAGCTCAACGTGGAGCTGATGAAGTCGCAGCTGCAGCTCAACGCCACTCACGTGCCTTACCGCGGCGGCGGCCCGCTGGTCACCGCGCTGATCTCGAACGAAGTGCAGTTCGGGCTCGACAACCTCGCGCCCTTCCTGCCGCAGATCCAGGCCGGCAAGCTGCGCGCGCTGGCCGTGGCCTCGCCCACGCGCGTGGCGGCGCTGCCCGACATCCCGACCTTCGCGGAACTGGGCTACCCGGTGCTGAACACCACTTCGTGGATCGGCCTGGCGGCGCCCGCCAAGACGCCGCCGGAAGTCATCGCGGCGCTGCACAAGGCGGTGCGCTCGGTGGCCGACCAGCCGTCGATGGTCGAGGCGCTGGAGTCGCGCGGCTCGCTGCCGCCCGAGGCGCAGTCGCCCGCGCAGTTCACCGCCATGATGTCGGAGCGGCTCGCGGTCTACGGCGACCTCGTCAAGCGCGCCGGCATTCGCGGCGAATGAGCGGCGGCATGACCGAGGCATCGTTCGCGCCCGACACCGCGCCGCTGGAGGTGCTGCCGCGCGACATCTCCGCCTACAAGCAGGGCAACACCGGCATCGACTACGTGCACCGCTTCGAGTCGGGCCGGCCGGGGCCGCACGTGCTGGTCAACGCGCTGACCCACGGCAACGAGATCTGCGGCATGGTCGCCGCCACGCACCTGCTGGACACCGGCGTGCGCCCGAAGACCGGCACGCTCACCGTGAGCTTCGCGAACGTGGAGGCCTACAACGCCTTCGACATCGGGCGGCCCTACGACAACCGCCAGCTGGTGCACAACCTCAACCGCATCTGGTCGAAGGCCATGCTCGACGGCAGCGAACAGAGCCCCGAGCTGCGCCGCGCGCGCGAGCTGCGGCCGGTGCTGGACGCGGCCGACTACGTGCTCGACATCCACTCGACGCGCGCGCCGGTGCAGCCTTTCTGGGTGTACCCGGAGTTCGAGCGCAACGCCGAGCTGGCGCTGGCCGTCGGCAATCCGCTGGTGCACCTGGTGATGCCGCTGGGTGGCGCGCCCGGCACCGGCGTGACGGGCTACGGCCGCCACGGCGAAGCAGGTGCCGATGGCGGCGCGGTGGTCGTGGAATGCGGCCAGCATTTCAGCCGCTCCGCGGCCGACCTGGCCACCGACGTGACGCTGCGCTTTCTGGCGCACCTGGGGCTGGTCGATGCGCCGGCGGCTGCCGAGGCGAAGGCGCCGGCGCGCCGATTCCGCCTGCTCGAAGTGCACATGGTGAAGACCGAGAGCTTCGCCTTCGCGCGGCCGGTGCTCGGCTTCGAAGTCTTCCAGAAGGGCGAGCTGATCGCGGTCGATGACGGCCATGAAATCCGATCGCCTTGCGACGACTGCACGATCTTCATGCCGACCCGCGCGGCGCTGGTGGGCCGCGAAGGCGTTTATCTGACCGTCGCGATCTAGGGCGCCTGCTCGGCCTGCTCTTCTTCCTCGAGCCGGTCCCAGTCGCGCCCGGAGCGGCGCTGCCGCTCCTCCCGTTCGCGCGCCATCTGTTCCTCGAACTGCTGGCGCCCCGCCTTGTTGGCGGCGATCAGCTTGGCGCGGTCCTTGTAGTGCGGATAGATCTCGTCGCTGAGCTTGATGTTCCGGCGGCGAAACCGCATCGTCGATTCGCGTGCCTCGTGCGCCGGCCAGCCCAGCGCTTCCAGCGTGGCGCGGGCGCTGCGCAACGACGACTCGAACACCTCGCGCTCTACATCCGTCACGCCGCGGTCGCGCAGCTGGAACAGGTGCGTCACGTTGCGCGCCCGCGCGATGATGCGGGCCTGCGGGAAGTTCTCTTTCACGAGGTCGACGATTTCCAGCGACTGCTCGATGTCGTCCACCGCCACCACGATGGCCTTGGCCGTGCCGGCGCCCGCGGTGCGCAGCAGGTCGAGCCGCGTCGCGTCGCCGTAGAACACGCGAAAGCCGAACTGCCGCAAGCCTTCGACGGTGTCGGCGTCATGGTCGAGCACCGTCACGCGCAGGCCCTGCGACATCAGCATGCGCCCGACGATCTGGCCGTAGCGGCCGAAGCCGCAGATCAGCACCTTGGCATCCTGCTGCTCCGAGATTTCTTCGAGCTGCGGGCCGTGGTTGCGGCTGTAGCGCGGCAGCACGAACTTGTCGAGCAGCACCAGCAGCAGGGGCGACAGCAGCATCGACAGCGCGACAGCGCCGATCAGCAGCGACGTGATCTCGGGCGGCAGCACGTCGGGCCCCGCGGCCTGGAACACCACGAACGCGAACTCGCCGCCCTGCGCGAGCAGCAGCGTGAACACAGGCCGCTCCTGGTAGGCGATGCCCATGGCCTTGGCCAGCGCATAGATCACCGCCAGCTTGACGACCATGAAGCCGACCACCAGCGCCGCCATGACCCAGGGGCTGGCGATCAGCACGCCGAAGTTGATCGACATGCCCACGGCAATGAAGAACAGGCCCAGCAGCAAGCCCTTGAAGGGCTCGATGTCGGTTTCCAGCTCGCGCCGGTACTCGCTCTCGGCCAGCAGCACGCCGGCCAGGAAGGCGCCCAGCGCCATCGACAGGCCCACCAGCTGCATCAGCGCCGCGATGGCCACCACCAGCAGCAGCGCGGCGGCGGTGAAGATCTCGGGCGTGTCGCTGCGGGCGATCCAGCGCAGCACCGGGCGCAGCAGCAGCCGGCCGCCGAGGATGATGCCGCCGATCACGCCGATGATCTTCGCGGCCTCCAGCGCGCGGTCGAGCCCGCTGATCGACTGCTCGGCGGCGGTGGCGCCGGCCAGCAGCGGCAGCAGCGCGAGGATGGGAATGGCCGCCACGTCCTGGAACAGCAGGATCGAGAAGCCGGCCTGTCCGCTCGGCGTCTTCAGCAGGTTGCGTTCGCCGAACACCTGCAGCGCGATGGCGGTGGACGACAGCGCCAGGCCCAGCGAGGCCACCAGCGCCACGCGCCATTCGGCGCCCACGACGCAGCCCGCGGCGAACAGCACGGCGGCGCAGCTGAGCACCTGCGCCGTGCCCCAGCCGAAGATCGGGCGGCGCAGGTTCCACAGGCGCTTGGGCTCCAGCTCGAGGCCGACCAGAAAGAGCATCAGCACCACGCCGAACTCGGCGAAGTGCAGCACGTCCTGGACGCTGGACACCAGGCCCAGCCCCCAGGGGCCGATGGCGATGCCGGCCACGAGGTAGCCGATGATCGAGCCGAGGCCCAGGGCCTTGGACAGCGGCACCACCAGCACGGCGGCGCTCAGGTAGATGAGGCTGTTGGTCAGCCAGGCGGGTGCGTGTTCCATTCAGGGCGCCTTGCTCGTGGAGGCCGCGGCCAGCCCGTGGGTCATGGCGGCGTGGAAGGCGTTGGACACGACCTTGCCGATGTCGTCGGAATCGGCCGGGCGGTCGGTTTCGGGCACCGGGCAGGCGATGCAGGTGTCGAGTTCCTCGATCTCGGGCCAGTCGGGGTAGCTGCCCAGGCGCTGGGCGAAGGTCTGCACGTGCGCGGCCACCTCGGCTTCCGGGGCGCTGCGCGCGCCGTAGAAGATCAGCGGCGGCAGGAAGCGCATGCCGCACAGCGCGGCTGTCTGCTCGTACGGCGGCAGGAAGGCGTCGAAGAAGTAGCGGTGGTAGCTCTGCGGGTGGTAGCTGGGCTCCGGGCTGCCGGTGGTGGCCACCAGCCAGAGGTCCTTGCCCTGCAGCGCCGTGCCGCCGGGGCCGTAGGCCCAGCCGTAGGCGAGCACGTCGTCGAGCCAGAGCTTCTGCAGCGCGGGCATGGAATACCACTGGATCGGGTGCAGCAGCACCACCAGGCTGGCCTGGGAGAGCCGGGCCTGTTCGGCCTCGATGTCGATGGAAAAGTCGGGGTAGCTGCCGTAGAGGTCGTTCACGTCGACGCCCGGTACGGCGCGGGCGGCGGCCAGCATCCGGCGGTTGACGCGCGAGTCGCGCCAGTGCGGGTGCGCCGCCAGCACGTAGATGCCGCCGGGACCGGCGGCGGTGTTTCCCATGGATGTTGTTGTCGTCATGGCAGAGAACATATCTCAGTCGGGGCCGGCGCGTCGGGCAAAAACACGCCAGCGACTACCATTCCGGCTGTCCCAGTTCTGGAGGAAAGCCTTATGCCGGTGGTTCTGGTCGCCAATCCCAAGGGCGGGGTCGGCAAGTCGACGATCGCGACGAATGTCGCGGGCTATTTCGCAAGCCGAGGCCATGCCGTGATGCTGGGGGACGTGGACCGCCAGCAGTCTTCCCGCCTGTGGCTGGGCCTGCGCCCGCCCCAGGCCCGGCCCATCGCCACCTGGGAGGCCACCGGCGACAGCACCGTGGTCAGGCCGCCGCGCGGCACCACGCACGCGGTGCTGGACACGCCGGCCGGCCTGCACGGCTGGCGCTTCAAGGAAGTGCTGGCGCTGGCCGACCGGGTGATCGTGCCGCTGCAGCCGAGCATCTTCGACATCTACGCGACGCGCGACTTTCTCGACCGGCTCAAGGAACAGCGCCGCGCCGAGAAAACGCAGATCGGCCTCGTCGGCATGCGGGTGAATGCCCGCACGCTGGCCGCCGACCGGCTGCACGAGTTCATCCAGGGGCTGGGCGTGCCGGTGATCGGCGAGTTGCGTGATACCCAGAACTATGTGCAACTGGCGGCGCGCGGGCTCACGATGTTCGACATCGCGCCGGGTCGCGTGCAGCGCGACCTGGAGCAGTGGCAGCCGATCTGCCAGTGGCTCGACGCCTGAAGTCGTCTCCCGGTTTTCCCTGAGCCCGGTTGTCGCGAGCCCGACAGCCGGCCCCGCGCCCTTGGCTCCAGAATGCCCCGCATGACCAAAAAGACATTCCAGACCCTTCAGGATCTCTCCGCCTGCGTCGGCCAGGAAGTCGCCGTGAGCGACTGGATCACCATCACGCAGGAGCAGGTCAACCTGTTCGCCGAGGCGACGGGCGACCACCAGTGGATCCATGTCGACGTGGAGCGGGCCAAGGCCGGCCCGTTCGGCGCGCCGATCGCGCACGGCTTCCTCACGCTGTCGCTGCTGCCGCGCTTCTTCGAGGCGGCCATCGACGTGGTGGAGTCGCGCATGGGCGTGAACTACGGCATGAACCGGGTGCGCTTCATGTCGCCGGTGCCGGTGGGTAAACGGCTGCGCGCGCGCATGAAGCTGCTGAGCTCCGAGCCGATTGCCGACGACGGCTTCCAGATGACCTGGGAAACCACCATCGAACTCGAAGGCGCGGCCAAGCCGGCCTGCGTGGCGGAGTCGGTGGCGCGGCGCTACCGCTGACCTTCTCCTTTCAGGCTTACATCCGGCGGTCGGTCACGTCGCCGTAGGTGGCCGCGCCCTGGCGAGTGATGCTCAGGGCGCTCTGGCGCACCGCGTTGCGGTCGGTGCTGCCGTTGCGGGCCTGCAGCGCGCCGGTGCCGCCATTGGTGACCCTGAACGGTTGGCGCGCATCGGCCTGCACCTGTGCTCGCGACAGCGTCGACTGGAAGGGCGCCGGCGGCAGCGGGTTCTGCTCGCCCTGGAAGGCGTGGGCGGCGCCGGCAAAAGCCAGCGTGGCAAATGCGGCAAGGGCAATCGACTGGGTGTTCATGGCAAGACTCCTCGGACATGCGGTGGATGGACCAGATGCCGGGTCGCTTTGCGGCCGGCATGCTTTCCATACGGCGGGCGTTCCGCGGCGGATGCACTTTCGCCGGAATGAGGGCCTGCGACTTTGTGTCTTTGTGTCAGCCGAAGCCGTTCTGCCGCCAGGCTTCGAACACGGTCACGGCCACCGCGTTTGAGAGGTTCAGGCTGCGCTGTCCTTCGCGCATCGGCAGCCGCAGGCGCTGCGGCTCGGCGAAACCGTCGCGCACGGCGGGCGGCAGGCCGCTGGTCTCCGAGCCGAAGACCAGCCAGTCGCCGGGCTGGAAGCGCACATCGTGCACGGCCCGCGTGCCGCGGGTGGTGAGGGCGAACATCCGGTCGGCCGGGGGCTGTTCGGCGGCGAGCAGGGCCTGCCAGTCGGCGTGGCGCTTGACTTCGGCGTACTCGTGATAGTCGAGCCCGGCGCGGCGCAGCAGGCGGTCGTCCATCGAAAAGCCGAGCGGCTCGACCAGATGCAGCGTGCAGCCGGTGTTGGCGGCGAGCCGTATGACGTTGCCGGTGTTCGGCGGAATCTCGGGGTGGACCAGGACGATATGGAACATGCGCCGATTGTCGGCGCCCCGGGCACGGGGTTCAGCGCGGCGGGTCGGTGCGGGCCAGCACCACCGCCGTGATATGGGCGGCGCCGGCCAGCCGCAGGGGTTCGGCGGCCGCGAACAGCGATGCGCCGCTGGTCATCACGTCGTCGACCAGCACGATGCGCCGGCCCCTGATTCTTTCGGCGCGCAGCGGCTCCACGGCGAAGGCGCCGCGCAGGTTGCGCAGCCGCTCGGCGCGCGCGAGGCCGCTCTGGGCCGGTGTCTCTCGGGTGCGCAGCAGAAGGGTCGCGTCGGTCTTGCCCGAAGACAGGCGCCGCGCGAGTTCATGTGCCTGGTTGAAGCCGCGTTCGCGCAACCGGCCGGGCGCCAGCGGCATCGGCAGCACCAGGTCGCATTGCTCCAGCGCGGGCTCGACCCAGGGCGCGCTGCGCATCAGCATGGCGAAGGGGCCGGCCCAGCCTGCTTCTCCGCGAAATTTGAAGGCGGCGATGGCGTCAGGCCACGGCCATGCGTAGGTGCAGGCGGCAAGACAGGCATCGAGCGGCGGCGGGTGTGCCACGCACTCGCCGCAGCGGGTGACGCCTTCGGGCAGCGGCAGGGCGCAGCCGCCGCAGCGCGCCGCCGGCGGGGCGAAGCGGGCCACGCAGGCGTCGCACACCGGGCGCGACGGCCACGCGCGGCAGACCGCGCACTGGCTCGGCAACCGCGCGAGCAGCGAAGTGAAAGGCCGGAAAGGCCACAGGGCGCGCAGGCTGGACATCGCTCAATATACTCACTGCCCCATGGCCACCGACCCCTCAAGACGACCGCCGACCATCGATGCCACGGCGGCCGCCCGCTGGCGTCGCCTTGCGCCCGCCGAAGGCTCCCCCTGGCTGCACGAAGAAATCGGCCGCCGCATGGAAGACCGGCTGCAATGGATCAAGGCCCAGCCCCGCAGCTGGGCCGACTGGGCGCCCCTGCGCGGCGGCCTCGAGGCCCATGAACTGGTCGCCCGTCGCTACAAGGACGCCGCCTCCTTCGTCATCGAACCCGAGCCCGTGCTCGCTGCCGCCACCGGCCAGGCGCTGGCCGCCCCGTGGTGGAGCGCGCGCCGCTGGCAGGCCGGCAAGGCGCGCTTCGACGCACCGCCCGAAGACGGCGTCGACCTTCTCTGGGCCAATATGTCGCTGCACATGGCGGCCGACCCCGAGGCACTCATCGCGCACTGGCACAAGCTGGTGGCCACCGACGGCTTCCTGATGTTCTCGTGCCTCGGCCCCGACACCGTGCGCGAACTGCGCGCGCTGCATGCCCGCCTGGGCTGGCCGGCGGCGGGCCACGAGTACACCGACATGCACGACTGGGGCGACATGCTGGTGCACGCCGGCTTCGCCGAACCCGTGATGGACATGGAGCGCATCGTGCTGACCTGGGCCACGCCCGAGGCGGCGCTCGCAGAGCTGCGCACGCTGGGGCGCAACCTGCACCCGGGGCGCTTTCCGGCGCTGCGCGGCAAGGCCTGGCACCAGTCGCTGAAGAAGGCGCTGCCCGATCTCGCGCCGGCCGAGGAGGGCGGCGGGCGCATCGCGCTGACCTTCGAGGTCATCTACGGCCATGCGTTCAAGCCGGTGCCGCGCGTGTCGCTGTCGGCCGAAAGCGCGGTGTCGCTGCGCGAGATGCGATCGATGCTGCAACGGGGTCGCCCAGGCGCCTGATCGCCGGCTTTCGGCCTGGCAAAAACGCTTGGCGCACAGGCCGTTTCTTGCCTACTAGTAGTGACCCGTAGGCGTCCCACAGGGCACTCTGGCGCAGGTATCTACCCGCTACAATCCGCCGTTGCGTGAAACTCGCGGGTATTGTCCCGCGATCGAGGGGTGTCGGATCCTGTTTGTACGAAGGGTTTGGCGACCGTCGACGCACCGATTTGCTGAACTCGCCCGTGTCGAATTCCGTGTTTCGATTTGCCACCGTTTCAGGCCAGAGCATCCACTGGTTCCTGAAGCGGAACTGCTCGGTGACGCCGAGCCAGCTGGGCTGGCTCTACGCCTCGCTGTGCGTGGTATCGCTCGGCATCGGCACCCTGTTCTGGCTGCACGGTGCGCCGCTGGTTCTGCCTTTCGCCTGGCTCGAACTGGCCGCTGTCGGATTCGCTTTCATGGTCTATGCGCGGCACGCGACCGATGGCGAAAAGATCGCGCTGCAGGAGGGACGCCTCGTCGTCGAGCTCGAGAACGGCGGGCACTACGAGCGCACTGAATTTCTTCCGCACCAGGTGCGGGTCGAACCCCAGGCCGGCGATCGCTCGCTGATCGAGGTCTCGGGGCAGGGTCGATCGGTCAGGGTGGGGCGCTATGTACGCCCGGAGTTGCGTGCGGCTTTGGCCCGCGAGATTCGCATGGCGTTGCGTGGCGCCTGAGGGGGCTCGCGCAGTGCTGCACGGTTGGGTTTGTCGAAAAATTGAAGAAACGTGAACACGATGAAGAGCATTTGGCGCAATAAGTACAGGCCGGCGAATCTGTTGCTGGCGGCCGGCGCGGCTTTCAGCAGCGCGGCGCACGCAGTCAACGATCTACCCGGCGGCCCTTCGGTGCGCCAGTTGAATCTTCCGGTCGGCGTGACCAAGATCGCGCAGGAGCAGCATCTGCTCCACACGATCATGATGATCCTGTGCACGGTCATCTTCGTCGCCGTGTTCGCGGTCATGTTCTATTCCATCTGGAAGCACCGCAAGTCGGTGGGCCACAAGGCCGCCAACTTCCATGAGTCGGTGGTGGTCGAGGTCATCTGGACCATCGTGCCCTTCCTCATCGTGATCGTCATGGCGCTGCCCGCCACCAAGGTGCTGGTGGCCCAGAAGGACACCACCAACGCCGACCTCACGATCAAGACCACGGGCTACCAGTGGAAATGGGGCTACGACTACCTGAACGGCGAAGGCGAGGGCCTGGCCTTCATCTCCACGCTCGACAGCTCGCAGCGCGCCATGTCCGACGCCGGTGCCAAGGGCGCGATGCCTGACGACTACCTGCTCAAGGTCGACTACCCGCTGGTGGTGCCGGTCAACAAGAAGATCCGCATCATTACCACCGCCAACGACGTGATCCACGCCTTCGCTGTGCCGCAGCTGGGCCTCAAGCAGGACGCCATTCCCGGCTTCGTGCGCGACACCTGGTTCCGCGCCGAGACCATCGGCACCTACTACGGCCAGTGCCAGGAACTGTGCGGCAAGGAACACGCCTTCATGCCGATCCAGGTGAAAGTGGTCTCGGCCGCCGACTACACCGCCTGGGTGGCCGACCAGCGCAAGATCGCCGCCGCCAAGCTCGACGACCCGACCAAGGTCTGGACGCTGCCCGACATGCTGGTTCGCGGCGAGAAGGTCTATGCCGCCAACTGCGCGGCCTGCCACCAGGCCAACGGCAAGGGCGCGGGCCCGATCAAGGCGCTCGACGGCGATCCGAAGGTGCTCGACGCCGACCACTCGGTGCAACTGCATGTGCTGCTCAACGGCCAGAACAACGGCGCCATGCCGTCCTGGAAGCAACTGAGCGACACCGACCTCGCGGCCGTGGCCACGTACACCAAGAACAGCTGGTCGAACAAGACGGGCCAGCTGGTGCAGCCGGCCGAAGTGCTCGCCCTGCGCGGCAAGTGATGCGCAAGCGTCCCGCGACGAAGAAATTGCAAGGAACAACGAAATGAGTGCAGTCCTCGACCCCCACGGTCACGCAGTCCCCGGCGGCCACGCGCACGACGAGCATCACGATCACCACGCGCCCACCGGCTGGCGCCGCTGGGTGTTCGCGACCAACCACAAGGACATCGGCACGCTCTACCTGCTGTTCAGCTTCACGATGCTGATGGTGGGCGGCGTGCTCGCGCTGCTGATCCGCGCCGAGCTGTTCCAGCCCGGCCTGCAGCTGGTGAACCCGGAGCTGTTCAACCAGTTCACCACCATGCACGGCCTGATCATGGTGTTCGGCGCCATCATGCCGGCCTTCGTGGGCTTCGCGAACTGGATGATCCCGCTGCAGGTGGGCGCCTCCGACATGGCGTTCGCGCGCATGAACAACTTCAGCTTCTGGCTGCTGATCCCGGCGGCGCTGATGCTGGTGGGCTCGTTCTTCATGCCCGGCGGCGCGCCCGCCGCGGGCTGGACGCTCTACGCGCCGCTCACGCTGCAGATGGGCCCCTCGATGGACGCCGGCATCTTCGCGATGCACATCATGGGCGCCTCGTCGATCATGGGCTCGATCAACATCATCGTCACCATCCTCAACATGCGCGCCCCCGGCATGACGCTGATGAAAATGCCGATGTTCTGCTGGACCTGGCTCATCACCGCCTACCTGCTGATCGCCGTGATGCCCGTGCTCGCGGGCGCCATCACCATGACGCTGACCGACCGCCACTTCGGCACCAGCTTCTTCAACCCCGCCGGCGGCGGCGACCCGGTGATGTACCAGCACATCTTCTGGTTCTTCGGCCACCCCGAGGTCTACATCATGATCTTGCCGGCCTTCGGCATCATCAGCCAGGTGGTGCCGGCCTTCGCCCGCAAGAAGCTGTTCGGCTATGCCTCGATGGTGTACGCCACCTCGTCGATCGCCATCCTGTCGTTCATCGTGTGGGCGCACCACATGTTCACGACCGGCATGCCGCTCACGGGCCAGCTGTTCTTCATGTATGCGACCATGCTGATCGCGGTGCCCACGGCCGTGAAGATCTTCAACTGGATCGCCACCATGTGGCAGGGCTCGATGACCTTCGAGACGCCCATGCTGTTCGCGGTCGGCTTCATCTTCGTGTTCACCATGGGCGGCTTCACCGGCCTGATCCTGGCCGTTGCCCCCATCGACACGCAGCTGCAGGACACCTATTACGTGGTGGCCCACTTCCACTACGTGCTGGTGGCCGGCTCGCTGTTCGCCATGTTCTCGGGCTTCTACTACTGGGTGCCCAAGTGGACCGGCGTCATGTACAACGAAACGCGCGGCAAGGTGCACTTCTGGTGGTCGCTGATCTCGTTCAACGTGACCTTCTTCCCGATGCACTTCCTGGGCCTGGCCGGCATGCCGCGACGCTACGCCGACTACCCGATGCAGTTCGCCGACTTCAACGCCGTGGCTTCGGTCGGTGCGTTCTTCTTCGGCTTCGCGCAGGTGTACTTCTTCCTGTTCGTCGTGTTCCCGACCATGCGCGGCAAGGGCGAGAAGGCTGCGCAGAAGCCATGGGAAGGCGCCGAGGGCCTCGAGTGGGAAGTGCCGTCGCCGGCGCCGTTCCACACCTTCGAGAACCCGCCCAAGCTCGACGCGACCGCCACCAAGGTGATCGGCTGATCGACCACGACGATGACGACGCCAGAACAGAGAAGGAACAACCGGCGCATGGGGCTCACGCTGGCCTCCATCGCGGTGATTTTCTTCATCGGCTTCATCGTTCGCATGGTCTTCTTCGGCAGCCGTTGACGATCCAACGAACGGGAGCACCAGCATGAGCATCGGTCAACGTATCCGCCGCGCCAATGTCCGCATGGTCGGCAAGCTGGCTGTCGTGGCCTGCGGCATGTTCGCCTTCGGCTATGCACTGGTGCCGATGTACCGCGCGATCTGCGAGATGACGGGCATCAACATCCTCGCGCTTTCCGAACTGCAGGTGCCAGGCGGTGCCAGCGGCGGCAAGGGCGTGAACGCTCCCGACAACACGCAGGTCGACATGACCCGCACAATCACCGTGGAGTTCGACTCCAACGTGCGCGGCGGCCTCTGGGACTTCAAGCCCGCGGAGCGGACCATCCAGGTGCACCCGGGCCAGCTCAACACGGTGATGTACGAGTTCCAGAACGTGCAGAACCGCCGCATGGCCGCGCAGGCCATCCCGAGCTACGCCCCGCAGCAGGCGGCGCCGTACTTCAACAAGCTCGAGTGCTTCTGCTTCAACCAGTACACGCTCGATCCGGGCGAGAAGAAGCAGTGGCCCGTCGCGTTCGTGATCGACCCCAAGATTTCGAAAGACGTGAAGACCATCACGCTGTCGTACACCTTCTTCGAGGTGGGCGGCAAGACGCCCGCGGCGCCGGTTGCCGCCGTTTCGAATGCCCCCAATGAGCCGCGCTCGTGATGACCGCTCAGCCGCCCGACCGGCCGAACGACTCGAAGGCTTCGCTGTGGGATACGGTGAAGGCGGTGGCGTGGTCGTTCTTCGGCGTTCGCAAGAACAGCGCCTACCAGGAAGACCTGCGCAAGCTGAACCCGCTGCACATCATTGCGGTGGCGTTCGCGGCCGTGATCGTCTTCGTGGTCGCGCTGGTGCTGCTGGTGCGCCATGTGGCCGCGGCCTGAACGAGCAGAATCCACTGAATCGAGAGAAGAAAGAAAGCCAGGAGCAGCTGATATGAGTTCAACCACCCACGGCGCCACGCCCTATTACTTCGTGCCAGGGCCGTCGGCCTATCCGGTCTCGGCCGCGATCGGCCTGTTCTTCGTGATCCTGGGCGCCGCGCAATGGATCAACGGCCACGCATGGGGCGCCTGGTCGCTGCTGGCGGGCATGGTGATCTGGCTCGGCACGCTGTTCGTGTGGTTCCGCGCCGCCATCGGCGAGAGCGAAAGCGGGCAGTACGGCCACAAGGTGGACCTCTCGTTCCGCTGGAGCATGAGCTGGTTTATCTTCTCCGAAGTGATGTTCTTCGGCGCCTTCTTCACCGCGCTGTGGTGGGCCCGCACCCACGCGCTGCCGACGCTCGGCAGCCTGGACAACGCAATCCTCTGGCCCGACTTCAAGGCCGTGTGGCCCAGCGTCGCCGCCGGCGCCACCGGTTCGCCGGCCGGCATCGTCGAGCCCTTCCAGACGGTCGGCCCGTTCTGGCTGCCCACCATCAACACCGCGCTGCTGCTGAGCTCGGGCGTCACGCTCACCATCGCCCACCACGCGCTGCGTGCCGGCCACCGCGCGCAGACCATCCGCTTCATGTGGATGACCGTGCTGCTCGGCCTGATCTTCCTGGGCGTGCAGGCCTACGAGTACCACCACCTGTACACCGAACTGAACCTCAAGCTCAGCTCCGGCACCTACGGCTCGACCTTCTTCATGCTGACCGGCTTCCACGGCCTGCATGTGTTCATCGGCATGCTGATGCTGCTGTTCATCACCTTGCGCCTGCGCAAGGGCCACTTCACGCCGGAGCGCCACTTCGGCTTCGAAGGCGCGGCCTGGTATTGGCACTTCGTCGACGTGGTCTGGCTCGGCCTTTACATGCTGGTCTATTGGCTTTGAGCGAAGCACCTCGCGGCATTCCAGAAAAAAGGCGCCGGAAGGCGCCTTTTTCATGGTTCTCGTGGAACGAGCACCACCTACTTGCCGAGCGGGAGTCCGGTGGGCTGGATGTAGCCGAGTTTCCAGGCGAGCAGCATGCAGAGGAACAAAAACACCGACAGCCCGATCCGAACGGTGAGGGCGCGCGCCATGCCGCCGCTCTTGGCGCGCCCGTTGCGCCCGTCCTTCAGCATGAAGAACAGGGCAAACGCGAGGCTCGCGAAGATGCCCACGAACACCAGGGCGACGAAATATTTCATGACCCGCATTATCTGCCGCACGCCCCGCTTCCTCCAGTGACTCCTGAACCCCTGTACTCCGAAGACCGGCGCCGTCCCGGTCGCTTCTGGCTGATCACCGTCGCCGCCGTGCTGACGCTGGCCGCCACCGTTTCGCTGGGCCGCTGGCAGCTCTCGCGCGCCGCGCAGAAAGAGGCATTGCAGGCCAGCATCGAAGCCCAGAAAGTGAAGCCGCCGCTCACGCAGGCGGAGTTCCTGGCGCTCGCGCAGCCTTCCGACGAACTGCACCGCCCGGTGCGCCTGCGCGGCCTGTGGCTGACGCCGCAGACCGTGTACCTCGACAACCGCCAGATGCACGGCGTGCCCGGCTTCTACGTGCTGACGCCGTTCGCGCTGGAGGGCACCGAGCAGACGGTGATGGTCCAGCGCGGCTGGGTGCAGCGCAATTTCGTCGACCGCACGAAGCTCGGCGCTGTCGAAACGCCGGCCGGCATCGTCGAGGTCACGGGCCTGATCGAGCCGCCGCCGAGCCACCTGCTGGAGCTGGGCACGTCCGTCCCTGCACCGGCAGCACCGGCGGGCGCACCCGCAACCGCGGCGACGCCGGAAGCCGCCGCTCCGGCACCGGCCGTCGAAGGGTATTCGCCCATCCGGCAAAATCTCGACCTGGAGGCTTTCCGCGCCGAGACCAAGATGCCGCTGCGTACCGACGTGTCGCTGCAGCAGACCGGGCCGGCCTCCGAGGGGCTGCAGCGAGACTGGCCGGCCCCGGCGCTGGGCCTCGAGAGGCACTACGGTTACGCATTCCAGTGGTTTGGCCTGTCGGCCCTCGTCGTCATCCTCTATGTCTGGTTCCAATTCATCACACCCTTCCGCCGCGCGAGGCGCCGCGCACGCGATGGCCGCTTCTGACGAGCCGCTGGGCCTGACGGTCCATTCGATGCCGTCGCCGAACCAGGCCCTCGACGGCGCGGAAGGCCGGCGCACGGTCGTCGGGCGCTGGAAGATGATCGCGGTGATGCTGATGTGCGCGGCGCCGGTCATCGCCTCGTACTTCACCTACTACGTGATCCGGCCCGAGGGGCGCAGCGTCTACGGCGAGCTGATCGATCCGCAGCGCGAACTGCCGAAGTTCGTCGCCGCCGATCGCAACGGCGCGCCGGTCGACCTGGCCACCCTCAAGGGGCAGTGGTTGCTGGTCGCGGTGGCCGACGCCGCCTGCGACGCGCTGTGCGAGCAGCAGCTCTACCTGCAGCGGCAACTGCGCGAAAGCCTGGGCCGCGAAAAAGACCGCATGGACCGCGTCTGGCTGGTGAGCGACGCCGCACCCGTGCCCGAACGCCTGAACAACGGCCTGCACGGCGCGACCGTGCTGCGCGTGCCGGCCGACGAACTGGCCAAGTGGCTCGTTCCCGTGTCGGGCCACACGCTGGCCGAACACCTTTACGTGGTCGATCCGATGGGCCACTGGATGATGCGCTTCCCGGCGCGCATGGACGCCGCGGGCGCCAGCCGCGCCAAGCGCGACCTCGACCGCCTGCTGCGCGCCTCGGCGTCGTGGGACAAGCCGGACCGCTGAGCGGCCGCAGACAGACAAGACCGCATGGACACGACGAGCTCGCTCTACGACCTCACGCCGATCGCGTGGCTCATGGCCGCGGGCGTGCTGATCGCGCTCGGCCCGCTGCTGTGGGTCTGGCGGCGCAACGCGGGCGCAGGCCCGGCGCGCCGGCTGCATGCGCTGACCGTGCTCACGCTGTTCCTGACCTTCGACCTGACGCTGTTCGGCGCGTTCACCCGGCTCACCGATTCGGGCTTGGGCTGCCCCGACTGGCCCGGCTGCTACGGCAATGCCAGCCCGCACGGCGCACGGCACGAGATCGCGATGGCGCAGAGCGCGCAGCCGACCGGTCCGGTCACGCACGGCAAGGCCTGGGTCGAGATGGTTCACCGCTACCTGGCGACGGGCGTCGGCGTGCTGATCCTCACGCTCGCGGGCGCGACCTGGATCGTGCGCCGCCGCCAGCGCCGCGTGCCGCAGCCGTCGTCATCGTCCAAGGACGGCGATCACCACGCCACGCTCAGCGCCTGGTGGCCGGCATTCACGCTGGTCTGGGTGTGCCTGCAGGGCGCGTTCGGCGCCCTCACCGTGACCTGGAAGCTGTTCCCCGCGATCGTCACGCTGCACCTGTTGGGCGCCGTGGTGCTGCTGGCGCTGCTCTGCATCCAGGCCGTGCATTACCGCCAGGCCGCCGCTCAGCGGCTGCCCACCGCCTTATCGCCGGCGCTGC
This sequence comes from Variovorax paradoxus, assembly GCF_022009635.1. Taxonomy (NCBI): domain Bacteria; kingdom Pseudomonadati; phylum Pseudomonadota; class Betaproteobacteria; order Burkholderiales; family Comamonadaceae; genus Variovorax; species Variovorax paradoxus. Next base: position 6,078,619 of record NZ_CP091716.1, on the reverse strand, counting down.
GCAACGGGCTCATCGCCACCACCGTGCTGCTCGTGCTGCAGATCGCCCTCGGCGGCTGGGTCAGCACCAACTATGCGGTGCTCGCCTGCACGCAGTTCCCGACCTGCCAGGACAGCTGGTGGCCGCCGATGAACTTCGCGCAGGGCTTCGAGATCTGGCGCCACCTCGGCGTGACCGGCGAAGGCCAGCCGCTCGACTTCTCGGCGCTCACCGCCATCCACTATGCGCATCGGTTGATGGCTTACGCCGTCTTCGCCGCGCTCGGCGTGCTGGCATGGCGCCTGCGTCGCATCGACACACTGAAACCCCAGGCGCGCTGGCTGGCGGGTCTTGCGCTGCTGCAACTGGCCACCGGCCTGGGCAACGTGCTTCTCGGCTGGCCGCTGGCGGCGGCCGTGCTTCACACGGGTGGCGCCGCGGCGCTGGCCGTGGTGCTGACATGGGCGCTGTGCGAAAGCCGCCGCGCCGTGCCCGAAGCACGGCTCGCGCGCGCCAGTGACAATGCAACCGGTCACGACAACAACAACCAGAGGAAGGCCGCCGCGTGAGTACCCCGATTTCCGTTCAGCAAGGCAGCACCGCCAACGTGCTGCGCCAGTTCTACGCGCTGACAAAGCCGCGCGTGGTGCAGCTGATCGTGTTCTGCGCCTTCATCGGCATGGTGCTGGCCGTGCCGGGCATGCCGTCGTGGGCCGACGTGCAGCGCGGCGCGCTGGCCTGCATCGGCATCTGGCTGGTGGCGGGGGCGGCGGCGGCGTTCAACTGCCTGGTCGAAAAGGGCATCGACGCCAAGATGAAGCGCACCGCGTGGCGCCCCACCGCGCGCGGCGAACTCAGCGACCTGCAGGCGCTGATCTTCTCGGCGCTGCTGTGCACCGCCGGCTCCGTGCTGCTGTGGTTCACGGTCAATCCGCTGACCATGTGGCTGACCTTCGCCACCTTCGTCGGTTACGCGGTGATCTACACCGTGATCCTCAAGCCGCTGACGCCGCAGAACATCGTGATCGGCGGTGCCTCGGGCGCCATGCCGCCGGTGCTGGGCTGGGCTGCGATGACGGGCGACGTGGGCCCCGAGGCGCTGATTCTTTTCCTCATCATCTTCCTGTGGACGCCGCCGCACTTCTGGGCGCTGGCGCTCTACCGCGTCGAGGACTACCGCAAGGCGGGCCTGCCGATGCTGCCCGTGACGCACGGCAACGAGTTCACGCGGCTGCAGGTGCTGCTGTACACCTTCATTCTGTTCGCGGCCTGCCTGATGCCCTTCATCTACGGCATGAGCGGCTGGCTGTACCTGGCGGTGGCGGTGGTCGTGAGCGTCGGCTTCACCGGCTACGCCTTCGCGCTGTGGCGCAACTACTCCGACACCCTGGCGCGAAAGACCTTTCGCTTCTCGCTGATCCACCTGAGCGTGCTGTTCCTGGCCTTGCTCGTCGATCACTACATCCATTGACCACGTCTTTTCCATGAACAAGCGGAACGCTCTCAGATTGATCGCCGGAAGCGCCGGCTGGGTGGGCATCGCCGCGACCCTGGGCCTGGGGCTTTCCGCCTGCAGCGAGCAGAAGCAGAGCTTCAATGCCGTGGACATCACCGGCGCCGACTACGCAAAGGACTTCTCGCTGAAGGACGCCGACGGCAAGGTCCGCACCATGGCCGACTTCAAGGGCAAGGCGGTCGTGATGTTCTTCGGCTACGCCCAGTGCCCCGATGTCTGCCCGACCACCATGACCGAGATGGCGCAGGTCAAGCAGCAGCTGGGCAAGGACGGCGACAAGCTGCAGGTTCTGTTCGTCACCGTCGACCCGGCGCGCGACACGGCCGAGGTGCTCAAGGCCTACATGGGCGCGTTCGACCCGAGCTTCGTGGCGCTGATCCCGACCGCCGACGAACTGGCCGCGCTCGCGAAGGACTACAAGGTCTACTACAAGAAGGTCGACGGCAAGACGCCGACCAGCTATTCGATGGACCACTCGGCCGCGAGCTACGTGTACGACACGCAGGGGCGCCTGCGGCTCTACGCACGCTACGGCGCGGGCGTGCCGGCCATGGTGTCGGACCTGAAGACGCTGATCGCTTCTTGAGCAGGGTTGACAGATGCAAGCCGTGGTGGGCTCGGTCGAGCACCTGAAGACGCGCAAGGGCGCCTTCCGCATCGCGCTGATCCCGCCCGAGGTGCTGGGCGCTCTCAACGACGGGCTGCTCGAAACCGTCAACCTCAACGAATTCATGGCGCTGGAGCTGCCGCGGCTGGCGCGCAGCGTGGCGGGGCACATCGGGCTCGACGCGCAGAGCGAGCGGCTGGTCGACACTCTCGCGATGCTGGCGGCGTTCAAGCCGATGCAGCGGCACGGGCACATCGCCCGCGCGCTGTATGACCTCGCGGCGCTGCATGACGAGCGCGATGCCGTCGCCCACAGGCTGGCCACGCATTCGAGCGACGTGGCGCGCTGCTGGGCCGCGCAGTGGGTCACGCTCTCGGGCCTGTCGCTGCCGCGGCAACTGGAGGCCGTGCGCCGCTTTGCCGCCGATCCGCACTTCGGCGTGCGCGAGATCGCCTGGATGGCGGTGCGCGACGCGGTGATTGCCTCGCTCGACGAAGCGCTCGCGCTGCTGCAGCCCTGGGTGCTGGATGCCGACCCCAACATCCGCCGCTTCGCCAGCGAGCTCACGCGCCCGCGCGGCGTGTGGTGCGCCCAGATCGAGGCGCTCAAGACCGAGCCCTGGCGCGCGCTGCCGCTGCTGGAGCCGCTGCGCGCCGATCCGAGCCGCTATGTGCAGAACTCGGTGGCCAACTGGCTCAACGATGCGAGCAAGAGCCAGGGCGAATGGGTCGACAAACTCTGCGCGCGCTGGCTGGCCGAGTCGGATACGCCAGAAACCCGCTACATCGCCAAGCGGGCGATGCGCACGCTCTCCAAATGAAAAAAGCCCGGGAGACCGGGCTTTTCTTCATCCTGGGAAGGAGAGGCTGGTGGCTTACGCGTAGTCCGCGAGCGCCTTCTTCATCTTCTTCATCGCCGCGACTTCGATCTGGCGGATGCGTTCGGCGCTCACGCCGTACACGGCCGCGAGGTCGTGCAATGTCATGCCGCCCGAGCCGTCGTCGTTCACCTTGAGCCAGCGCTCTTCGACAATGCGGCGGCTGCGGTCGTCCAGCGCCTCGAGCGCCGTGGCGATGCCGTCGCTCGACAGGCGGTCGCGCTGCTGCGACTCGAGCAGGGCGGTCGGCTCCTGGGTGGCGTCGGCCAGGTAGGCGATGGGGCCGAAGGCCTCTTCACCGTCGTCCGACGGGCCCGGATCGAGCATGACGTCGCCGCCCGACAGGCGGGTTTCCATCTCGAGCACTTCTTCGGGCTTGACGTTGAGCCGGGTCGCCATTTGCGACACCTCGTCGGGGCTCAGCGTTTCGCGGTGCGTGCCGTTGTCGGCCGCGGCCGAGTCGGCCTTGAAGCCCTGCTTCATCGAGCGCAGGTTGAAGAACAGCTTGCGCTGGGCCTTGGTCGTCGCGACCTTGACCATGCGCCAGTTCTTCAGGATGTACTCGTGGATTTCGGCCTTGATCCAGTGCATGGCGTAGCTCACGAGCCGCACGCCCTGGTCGGGGTCGAAACGCTTCACGGCCTTCATCAGGCCGACGTTGCCTTCCTGGATCAGGTCGCCGTGCGGCAGCCCGTAGCCCAGGTATTGGCGGGAGATGGAAACCACGAGGCGCAAGTGCGACAGCACGAGCGCGCCGGCGGATTCGAGGTCGTTCTGGTCGCGCAGCTTGCGTGCGAAGCCCTGCTCTTCTTCGAGCGTGAGCATCGGCAGGCGGTTGGCGGCCGAAATGTAGGCATCCAGGTTGCCCAGCGGGGGAACCATCGACCATGGATTGGCGACGGCCAGCTGGTTGGCAGAGACTCCAGACAGCGTTGTCATCAGGGGAAACTCCTTTGTGTTGGCCATATTAGCACTCGGTTAGAGGGAGTGCTAAACCAAGGGTTCCCTTGAGTTTCTATCGCGCTGATAGCCAGAGGCTACCAGCGGATGCCTAGCCTTAGAAACAGCTTCGACAGAACGAACAGCGGGCCGACCCAGAGATATTGGATGTCTTCGAAGAACGAAGGTTTCTTGCCTTCCAGCTTGTGGCCCACGAACTGAAAGATCCAGGCCACCACAAAGATAGCGGCTGAAACCGGCAATACAAGGCCGCCCATCGCATGCACCAGCGCCAGCGCGATGGCCGTCAGCACAGCCATGGTCAGCAGGAAGGCCGGTGCCCGCAGCAGCGCGTAATAGACAAGGCTGGCCCCCACGAACACATACGCCACCCATGGATGAATGGCGAACAGCAGCCCGACGATGCTCAGCATGATGGCCGGGATGGCCACGAAATGGATCAGTTCGTTGGTCGGGTTCCGATGGCTCTCCTCGTAGTGGGCGAGCAGCCGGTCGACCTTGCGGTCGCTCGATTCGAGCGGGGCGGCGGCGGTATGCGTCATTGTGGGTCTCCGTGGGCGCCGTTCGATGCGGCGGAACTTCGATGGTGCCCATGGAAAAGCCCGATGGCAAGAGCGCTTGCCATGCGTATTTGCTATCAAAAAAGTAGCGTAAAAGCACTACGGGAGGGCGCATGGCATGACTTTGGGCACTTTCACCGTGCCGCTGCGCCGCTAAGATCAAACGCGTGGCTTCCCTCGACACCTCACCCACGCCCTTGCAGCCGCCTGCCGAGGCCGGCGCACCCGCCCAGTCCCCCACCGCGATCCTCGTCGTGGACGACCACGACCTGCTGCGCCTCGGCGTCTGTGCGCTGGTCCAGGCGCAGGCTGCGTCCTCCGGCGCCAGCATCGAGGTTTTCGAGGCCGGCAACGTGGCTGACGCCCTGGTGCTGTACGAAGCCCACCAAGCGTCCATCGGCCTAGTGCTGCTCGATCTGGCGCTGCCCGACACGCGCGGCCTGAGCGGTCTGGCCGATTTCCGCCAGCGCTTTCCGGACGCCCGCATCGTGGTGCTCTCGGGCACCGGCAACAGCACGCTGGCGCAGGGTGTGCTGGCGCTGGGCGCGGCCGCCTTCCTGCCCAAGTCGGCCGACCTGAAGGAGGTCGTGAGCTTCATTCGCGCCTGCGGCCTGCTCGACCCCTCGGCGCCCGGCACTACCGAGCCGCCGCCGCCGACCGCGTCCAAGCCGCTCGCCGGCTATGCCGAATTCGCCCATGCCAGCGCCTGGCAAGAACTGACCCCGCGCCAGATGCAGGTGCTGCAGTGGGTGCTCGAAGGCAAGGCCAACAAGGAAATCGCGCAACTCGCCAACCTGAGCGAAGGCACCGTGAAGAACCACGTCTCGACCATCCTGCTGCTGTTCGGCATGCGCTCGCGCGCGCAACTGATCAGCACCCTGCACTGAATTGAGCGCACCGATCGTGGCGCCCAGCGAGCCCTCCGCCGACTACATGCTCGGCCAGCGGGTGCTGCGCGAGAACATCGCCTCGGTCTACAGCACCTACATCGCCTCGACGCTGACGCACATGGCGTTCGTGCTGGTGTTCGGCGCCATCATCTATTCGCAGCTGAAAGACCCGAGCCTGCTGTTCTGGCTCGCCACGCTGCTGATCGCCGACATCTACGTGCTCTTCACGCCGCGCTGGACGCCCGCGCGGCCCGCGCGCGAAAGCGCCTACTGGGCGCGCAAGATCTCGCGCATGGTCACGCTGGTGAGCATGATCACCGCGGTGGTGCCCTGGCTCATCGTGCCGCACGACAACCTGCCCATGACCTCGCTGCTGATGGCCGTGATCGTCGGCAGCTGCGCGCGCGCGGCGCAGTCGCTCTGGCCGCTGAAGCCGGCGCTGTTCGGCTACACGATGCCGATGTCGCTCGGCATGATCACCGCGCTGGCCTGGCAGGGCGACGGCCTACATCTGTTCCTGGCGGCGGCCGGCGCGGCCTACCTGCTTTTGACGCTGCACGCGGGCGTCGGCCAGCACAAGCTGCTCACCGAGTCGCTCATGCTGCGCTTCGAGAACGAGGCGCTTGCCGCGCGGCTCGGCGAGCAGATCGCCGCCACCGAGCGCGCCAGCGAAGAGAAAACGCGCTTTCTCGGCACCGCCAGCCACGACCTGCGCCAGCCGCTGCACGCCATTGCGCTGTTCGGCGCCGCGCTGGAAAACGAACTGCGCGACCGCCCCGAGCGCCGCAATGCCGAGCGCCTGATGCGCGCGGTGAATGCGCTGGGCGCGTCGCTCGACACCATGCTCGACGTCTCGCGGCTCGACGCGGGCGTGGTCACGCCGGCGCCGCAGCCGGTACAGCTCGACGCGCTGTTCCTGCCGCTCAACCACACCTTCGCGGCCAGGGCCGAGCACAAGCAGCTGCAGCTGCGCGTGCTCGCCAGCGGCCTGTGGGTGCACAGCGACCCGCAGCTGCTGCACCGCATGCTGTCCAACCTGATGGACAACGCGCTGAAATACACCACGCGCGGCGGCGTGACCGTGACGGCGCGCGACCGCGGCGAGGCGGTGTGGATCGAGGTGCGCGACAGCGGCATCGGCATCGCGCCCGAACAGTCGAGCCGGATCTTCGAGGAGTTCTATCAGGTCAACAATCCGGGCCGAGACCGTTCCAGGGGGCTGGGCATCGGGCTGTCGATCGTGCAGCGGCTGTCGCGGCTGCTCGGCCATCCGGTGCAGATGCATTCGCGGCCGGGCCGGGGCACTTTCTTTCGCGTGGTGGTGCCCGCGGTGAAGGCGCCGGCCCGCGTGGCGGCTGCCGGGGCGCTGTCGACACGGCGAAGCGACAAGCCCGAGGCCGTGCTGCCCGGGCGGGTGCTGCTGCTCGACGACGAACAGGAAATCCGGGAAGCCATGGTCGGGCTGCTGCGCTCGCATGCGGTGGACGCGCATGCCGTCGACAGTGAGGAGGCCGCCGCCGAGGCATTGCAGCAGGCGGCCGCCGAAGGTCGGCCGTTCGATCTGCTGCTGTGCGATTACCGGCTGGCCGATGGCGCCGACGGGCTCGACGCCGGCCTGCGCCTGAGCCAGGGCGCGGCCCAGGGCAGGGCGGCCATGCCGTTGCTGCTCGTCACAGGCGAAACCTCACCGGACCGGCTGCAGCGCGTGCGCGAGTCCCGCGTGCCGGTGCTGTTCAAGCCCGTGGCTGCCGAATCCCTTTTGCGGGCGATGGCCGAGGTTGTGACGGCTCGTTAGCCTTCTTGGTAATTGGAGGCTATTGGTATTAATTTAATAACCAATGCGATCCATAGACGACAGATGTCATGACTTTTGGCACTGGTGAATGCAGTGGCGCCGCTTTAACTTAGGCGGGCCCTGGCGTTTCGGCCTCCTGTCCGATCCCTTGCCAGTGCGCTCACAACATTTGGATCCCGGAGGTTTTTCCCCAATGAAGTTCAGACTCGCGGCGATAGCCGCAGCAGTCGCGGCGACGCTTGCCCTGGCGGCTTGCGGTGGCGGCGGCAACGATGGCAACGGCTTTGCACCCATCGGCGTTCTCCCGTCCCCACCCCCCGCTCCCGCTCCCGCTCCCGCTCCGCCGCCCGCGGAGCCTCCTGCTCCGGCGCCCGCGCCGGCCACAAGCACTTTCCTGTACGAGCAACTGCCCTATCCGGCGGATGGCGGTGCCTTCCTGAACGACCTCAATACCGAGGGCACCAAGGGCTTCAGGTTCCTCGGCGCGTTGACGGACGCCCAGTCCGGGGCCGGCGCCAACGTCTACTACAAGACGGGCAGCATCACCTATGTCTACGAGACGAAGGCGACCCCGACGGACGCGAGTGCCTTCCTGGCCCAGGCCAACGAGGCGGGCGGGCGAGGCTACCGCTGGGCCGGTGCGAGCAGCGTGAACAACGTGCCGGTGATGATCTACCGCAAGGAAAGCGGTACCGATGCCACCTACACCTACCGCACCGAGGCAGCGGCGGCCAGCAGGTCCGAGTTCATCACCCGTGGCAATGCGCAGGGTGCTGACGGCTACTTCAATACCGCACCGGCCTATGTTTTCGGCTCGGCGATGGTCGCGGTCTTCGAGAAGAGCTCGTCCGGCAATTCCACGTTCGCCTACGAGGTGAAGGACAACGCATCCGACGTCGGCGCAACCCTGGCGCAGTTCGAAGAGGCAGGCGCTCGCGGCTTCCGTTTCCGGGGACCGTACAGCTTCGGAAACATCTTCGCCAAGGACCTTTCGCAGTCCAGCACCTTCACCTACCAGGCTCTGGTGCCGAAGGACACGCTGTCGGCGGAACTCGAGCAGTCGAACACGCTGGGTGCGGACGGCTTCGCACTCATCGGGCCGATGATCGTGAACTCGCAGACGCGCAACTACTACTACAAGGCCACCAATTGCACGGGGCCTGCCCTGTGCATGCCGACATCGCCGTTCGGAGTCTGACCCGGCGAGGGGGAGAAGAGAAGAAGAAAAGAGAAACGGCCCTGGCGCAAGCCAGGGCCGTTTTTTTATTGGAGGAGCAGCCGGTTCAGCCGAGCAGTGCCTGCGCGAACTCGCGCGCGTCGAAGGTTTCCAGGTCTTCCAGCTTCTCGCCCACGCCGATGAAGTACACCGGAATCGGCCGCTCGCGCGCAATGGCGCACAGCACGCCGCCCTTGGCCGTGCCGTCGAGCTTGGTGACGATCAGGCCGGTGAGGCCCAGGGTCTCGTCGAAGGCCTTGACCTGCGCGAGCGCGTTCTGGCCGGTGTTGCCGTCGATCACCAGCAGCACCTCGTGCGGCGCGGTGCCGTCGGCCTTGGTGACGATGCGCTTGATCTTCTTGAGCTCGTCCATCAGGTGCAGCTGCGTCGGCAGGCGGCCGGCCGTGTCGACCAGCACCACGTCCTTGCCGCGCGCCTTGCCGGCGTTCACCGCGTCGAAGCTCACGGCCGAGGGGTCGCCGCCTTCCTGGCTCACGATCTCGACCGTGTTGCGATCTGCCCAGACCAAGAGCTGCTCGCGCGCCGCCGCCCGGAAGGTGTCGGCCGCCGCCAGCAGCACCGAGGCGCCTTCGTTGGCCAGGTGCTTGGTGAGCTTGCCGATGGAGGTGGTCTTGCCCGCGCCGTTGACGCCGGCCACCATGATGACGGTGGGCGTGAACTGGCCGATGACCAGCGGCTTCTCGAGCGGCTTGAGCAGGTCGGCCACGGCCTCGGCCAGCAGCACCTTGACCTGGCCGGCGTCGGTGGCCATCTGGCGCTTGACGCGGCCGCGCAGGTCTTCGAGCAGGTATTCGGTCGCCTTGACGCCGGTGTCGGCCATCAGCAGGGCGGATTCGAGCTCTTCATAGAGCGCGTCGTCGATCTGGGCATTGACGAAGACGGCCTGGATGCCGGTACCGGTCTTGCGCAGGCCGGTCTTGAGCTTGTCGAGCCAGCTCTTGCGCTCGGGGGCGACCGGTGCCGCGGCGACCGGGGCGGGAACGGGAGCGGGCGCCGGGGCTGGCGGGGGAGCGAAGACAGGCGGCGGTGCGGGAGGGGGCGCGGCCACGACCGGGGCCGGCGCTGGTGCCGGCGCTGCGACGACCGGCGCAGGGGCTGTCGGTGCAGGAGCCGGAGCGGGCGGTGGCGCAACGGCCGGCGCAGGCGCAACAGGCGTTTCCTCCACCGCTGGCTTCGAGCCGAACCAGCTCGAAGGCGAGAATACCGAGCGCGTGGGCGCGGGCTCCGGGGCGGGCGCTGGCGCGACAGCCGGAGGGGGCGCCGGCGCGACCGGGGCATCGGCAGGCGGTTTTTTCTTGAAGAAACTGAACATCAGAAGCTTTTTACAATCCGACCCATTCTATGAAACACCTCCCGCCACGCCGTGCTGCGTCTGGTGCGGTACTGGCAATGGCGCTCGTGGCGCCGTGGGCCGTGCCTGCGCAGGCTCAGTCCACACCGGCCCCCGCCGCTTCGTCCGCCGCCACCGCGGCCGCGCCGGGACCCCAGCAATTCACGCTGCCCAACGGCATGACGCTGATCGTGCAGCCCGACCGGCGCTCGCCCACGGCGGTACAGATGGTCTGGGTGCGGGTCGGCTCCCTCGATGAAGTCGACGGCACCTCTGGGGTTGCACATGCGCTCGAACACATGATGTTCAAGGGCACCAAGGACATCAAGCCCGGCGAGTTCTCGCGCCGCGTGGCGGCCCTCGGCGGCCAGGAAAACGCCTTCACCACCCGCGACTACACCGGCTACTACCAGCAGATTCCGGTCGGCAGCCTCGAGCAGGTGATGAAGCTCGAATCCGACCGCTTCGCCAACAACCAGTGGCCCGACGACGAATTCAAGCGCGAGATCGAGGTCGTCAAGGAAGAGCGCCGACTGCGCACCGAAGACCAGCCGCGCGCCCTGCTCGGCGAGCAGCAGAACGCCGCCGTCTTCATCGCGTCGCCTTACCACCGCCCCGTGGTTGGCTGGATGAGCGACCTCGACGCCATGACCCCGGCTGACGTGCGCGACTTCCACCAGCGCTGGTACGTGCCCGCCAACGCCGTGCTGGTGGTGGCCGGCGACGTCGACGTGGCCCAGGTCCGCGCGATGGCCGAGAAATACTACGGCCGCATTCCCGCGCGTGCCGTGCCCGTGCGCAAGCCGCGCGTGGAGCCGGTGCAGCGCGGCATCCGCCGCCTCGAATTCAAGGCCCCCGCCGAGCAGGCCTACGTGTCGCTGGCCTACCGCGTGCCGCAGATCGCCAGCATCGACGACGTGAACAGCGACGCCTGGGCGCTGGTGGTGCTGTCCGCCGTGCTCGACGGCTATGCCGGCGCCCGGCTCGACCGCGCGCTCACCCAGGGCCCCGACCGCGTCGCCGACTCGGCTGGCGCCTACGCGGGCTTCGTCGGCCGCGGCCCGCAGCTCTTCGTGCTCGAAGGCGTGCCGGCCGCCGGCAAGAGCGCCGAGGCGGTCGAGGCCGCCTTGCGCGCGCAGGTGGCGCGCATCGCCAAGGACGGCGTGGGCGAAGCCGAACTGGCCCGCGTCAAGACGCAATGGGTGGCCAGCGAGACCTACAAGCGCGACTCGGTGATGGCGCAGGCGCGCGAACTCGGCAGCAACTGGATCCAGGGCCTGCCGCTGGACGCCAGCGAGCGCATCGTCGCCCGGCTGCAGTCCGTCACGGCCGCGCAGGTGCAGGCCGTGGCCGCCAAGTACTTCGGCGACGACCAGCTCACGGTCGCCACGCTGCGGCCCCTGCCGCCCGAGGCCAAGCGCGGCCGCGGCTTCGCGGCGCCCGCTGGCGAGCTGCGCTGAAAGGTCCCGATTCCATGACGAACAAGACTCTGAAGAAAACCGCGCGCGCTCTCGTGCTTGCAGGCGCGGCGGCACTCGCGGGCATGACCGGCGCGCACGCCGCGCTGCCGATCCAGCACTGGACGCTCGCCAACGGCGCCAAGATCTATCTCGTGTCGACCAATGCGCTGCCGATCGTCGACATGCAGGTCGACTTCGACGCCGGCAGCCGCCGTGACCCCGCGTCGCAGGCCGGCCTGGCCAGCACCACGGCCGCGATGGTCGAGAAGGGCGTGCGCGCGGGCAAGGGCGGCGAGCCGGCGCTCGACCAGAACGCCCTCGGCGAAGCCTGGGCCGACCTGGGCGCCAGCTTCGACGTGAGCGCGGGCACCGACCGCACCAGCTATTCGCTGCGCACGCTGTCCGACCCGGCGCTGCTGAAGAAGGCTGTCACGCTGGCCTCGCGCGAGATCGGCGAGCCGGCCTTCCCCGACGACGTGTGGCAGCGCGAGCGCGAGCGCATCAACGCCGCCATCAAGGAAGCCAACACCAAGCCCGCGACCGTGGCCGGCCGTGCGTTCGCGCAGGCGGCGTACGGCACGCACCCCTACGGGCAGGAAGTGACCGAGGAAACGCTGGCGCGCATCGACACCGCCGCCATGCGCCAGCGCTATCAGCAGCTGATGGTGCCGTGCCGCGCCAAGCTCAGCATCGTCGGCGCGGTCACGCGCGCCGAGGCCGAGACGCTCGCCAACACGCTGCTGTCGCGCCTGCCCGGCCCCGAGGCCTGCACGCCCCTGCCGGCCATCGCGCCCGTGGCCGCGCTCACGGCGGCGAAGGACGAGCGCATTCCGTTCGATTCGGCGCAGGCCCACGTCTTCATCGGCCAGCCCGGCTATCCGCGCAAGGACCCGGACCACTTCGCGCTCACGCTGGGCAACTACGTGCTGGGCGGCGGCGGTTTCGTGTCGCGCCTGACCGACCAGGTGCGCGAGAAGCGCGGCCTCACCTACAGCATCTACAGCGGCTTCGCGCCGGGGCTCGAGGCGGGCGCGTTCCGCATCGGCTTCCAGACCCGGCCCGACCAGGCCGAGGAAGCGGTGAAGGTGTCGCGCGAAGTGCTCGCGAAGTTCGTGGCCGAGGGCCCGACCGCGAGCGAACTCAAGGCCGCCAAGGACAACGTGATCGGCGGCTTCCCGCTGCTGCTCGACAGCAACCGCAAGCTGATCGGCAACGTCGCCAACATCGCATGGCACGACCTGCCGCTGGACTACCTCGACACCTGGACCGCGCGCATGAATGCGGTCACGGCGGCGGACATCAAGGCAGCGTTCCAGCGCAAGCTGCAGCCGGAGCGCATGGTGACGGTGGTGGTGGGCGGCAAGCCCGCCCAGGCGGCCGCCGCCAAGACGCAGCAGTAGGCGGGCGACTAGGCCAGGGCGTGCGGCCCCTGGCTGGCGGCAGCGCGAACCGCCGCGCCCAGTCTTTCCAGCAGGCGCGACGCCGCGCGCGCCTGCTGCCAGTAGAGCGGCACCGGCAGTGTCGAGCCGGGAACCAGTTCCACCAGCCTGCCTTCACGGATGGCTTCGGCCACCATGCTGGTCGGATGCATGCCCCAGCCCATTCCAGCGCAGGCCGCCTCGACGAAGGCGGTGGGCGAGGGTACCCAGTGCCGTGGCGTCTCGACATTGCGATGGCAGATGCGCCGCACCCAGCGCGCCTGCAGCCGGTCCTTGCGGTCGAACACCAGGCTCGGCGCGTTCGCCAGCGTGCGCGCGCCCACGCCCTTGGCGAAATGGTCGCGCACGAATTCCGGGCTGGCGGCGGCCACGTAGTGCACAGTGCCCAGCGCCTCGCTGTTGCAGCCGGCCACCGGCTTCGCCAGCGCGGTCACGGCCGCCAGCACCGCGCCGCTGCGCAGCCGCTCGGCCGTGTGGTCCTGGTCGTCCACCGTGAGGTCGAGCAGCACCGTTTGCGCCTGCGCCGTGAAGGCGGCCGCGGCCGCGATGAACCAGGTCGCCAGGCTGTCGGCGTTGACGGCCACGCGCACCGTCAGGCGCTCATCGCCGGCCTCGCCGCTGCCCATGCCCAGCGCGGGCAGGGCGTCGCGCAGTTCGTGCTCCAGCATGCCCACGCGCTCGACGTGGCGGCACAGTTGCAGCCCGGCTTCCGTCGCCACGCAGGGCTGGCCGCGCACGAGCAGGGCGCCGCCGGTGCGCTCCTCCAGCTGCCTGATGCGCTGCGACACCGCTGACGGCGTGACGTGCAGCGCGCGGGCGGCGCGTTCGAAGCTGCCCTCGCGCACGACGGCTGCGAGAGCATTCAGGGCGGCGTAGTCAAGCATGGTGACGGTGAAGTAAAACTGAACAGCAGTTAGAAAGTTTAGTTTGAGTTAATCACGGTCAGGCCGCAAGCTCGGACCATGCAAGCCGTACAAGTCACCCCCGCCTTCGTCAACGGGCTCTTCATGAGCCTGGTCCTCATCGTCGCCATCGGCGCGCAGAACGCCTACGTGCTGCGCCAGGGCTTGCGGCGCGAACACGTGGGCGCGGTGGTGTTGTTCTGCGCGGCCAGCGACGCGGTGTTGATCGGCGCCGGCGTGGCCGGCATGGCGCAGGCGCTGAAGGGCCGCCCGATGCTGGCCACCGCGCTCGCTGCGTTCGGCGCCGTATTCCTCTGCACCTATGGCCTGAAGGCGCTGTGGCGCTCGCGCCGGCCCGCCGCGCTGCAGGCCACGGCACAGGGTGCGTCGCTGTCGCGCGCGGCCGTGGTCGCGCAGGCGGCCGGCTTCACGCTGCTGAATCCGCATGTCTACCTCGACACCGTGCTGCTCGTGGGCAGCGCCGGCGCGCAGTACGCGGGGCTGCTGAAGGTCTGGTTCGTGGCGGGCGCGGCCACCGCCAGCGCGCTGTGGTTCACCTCGCTGGGCTTCGGTGCGCGCCTGCTCGCGCCGGTGTTCGCTCGGCCGCGCGCCTGGCAGATGCTCGACGGGCTCATCGGCGGCACCATGCTGCTGCTGGCCGCGATGCTGGCCCATCGCGCCTTCAGCGGGCTCTGAGGCAGAGCGTCGGGCGTTAAGCTCGCCGCATGCCCCAGAAGAAAGCCGCCCCAGCCGCCCGTCCCGCCGCAACCAAGCGCCCGTCGAAACCCAGCGAGGTGCGCATCATCGGTGGCGAATGGAAGCGCACCCGCCTCGCCGTGGCCGACAAGCCCGGCCTGCGCCCCACGCCCGACCGCGTGCGCGAAACCCTCTTCAACTGGCTCGCGAGCCTGGCCGGTGCCGGCGGCGGCGAGCTGCCGGGCTGGCACTGCGTCGACGCTTTCGCCGGCACCGGCGCGCTGGGCCTCGAAGCCGCCTCGCGCGGCGCCGCGAACGTGCTGCTGTGCGAGCAGGACGCCGCGCTGGTCGCGCAGTTGCAGGCCGCCAAGACCAAGCTGTCGGCCGAAGCCGTGCGCATCGAGCGCGGCAACGGCTTGACCGCGCTGGAGCGCACGCCCGCCGGCAGCCTCGATGCCGTGTTCCTCGATCCGCCCTTCGACAGCACCGCGCTCTACGAACCGGCCCTGCGCGCCGCCGCGAGAGCGCTGCGTGCCGGGGGCTCGGTGTACCTCGAGGCGCCGCGCCGCTGGAGCGACGAGGAACTCGCCGCCTTCGGCCTCGTGGGCTTCCGCTACCTGAAGGCGGGCGCCGTGCATGCCCACCTCCTGAGGGCGGCCCCGGAGGGGACTGCATAATCCGCCGAACAAGCCGCATCGGCAGCATGAGGAAGAAGCAACCATGGCCAGCAACGTGATCGCGGTTTACCCCGGCACTTTCGACCCCATCACCCTCGGTCACGAGGACGTGGTGCGGCGCGCAACCCAGCTCTTCTCCAAGGTGATCGTCGCCGTCGCGGCGGGCCACCACAAGAAGGCGCTCTTCACGCTGTCCGAACGCATGGACATGGCCCGCGAGGCGGTGAAGCCCTACAGCGACCAGGTCAGCGTCGAGAGCTTCTCGGGCCTGCTGCGCGACTTCGTCGTCGCGCGCGGCGGCAAGGCCATGGTGCGCGGCCTGCGCGCCGTGACCGACTTCGACTACGAGTTCCAGCTCGCGGGCATGAACCGCTCGCTGATGCCCGACGTCGAGACCGTGTTCCTGACCCCCAGCGACAAGTACCAGTTCATCTCCAGCACCTTCGTGCGCGAGATCGCCATGCTCGGCGGCGAGGTCCACAAGTTCGTCTCCCCCAACGTGGAGCAGCAGCTCGCCGCCAAGGTTCGCAGCCTCGGCCGTGAATAAGCCGCGATGAGCGGCACCCCGCCGCCCCGGCTGCATCTCCTGGGCGATGCAGCGCTCCTGTGCGAGCTGCCGGCGCCCGCCACGCTGGCGCAGCAGCAGCGCATCTGGGCGCTCGCCGAGCGCGCGCGCGAATGGCCCGGCGTCGGAGAGACGCTGCCGGGCATGAACAATCTCACGCTGACCTTCGATCCGACCGCGATCGACCTCGATACGCTCACCGCCCATGTGCTCGAAGCCTGGCCGAAGCTGCCGGCCGCTGCCGCACTGGGCCGGCTGGTCGAGATCCCGGTGGCCTATGGCGGCGAGCACGGGCCCGACCTGGCCGATGTCGCGGCCCACACCGGCTTCACGCCGGCCGAGGTGGTGCGGCGCCACAGCGCGGGCGAATACATCGTCTACCTGCTCGGCTTTCTTCCCGGCTTCGCCTTCATGGGCGGTCTGGCACCCGAACTCGCCACGCCGCGCCGGGCCGAGCCGCGCACCGCGGTGCCGGCGCGCTCGGTGGGCATCGGCGGCGAGCAGACCGGCATCTACCCGCTGGCGTCGCCCGGCGGCTGGCAGCTGATCGGGCGCACCCCGCTCGAACTGTTCGACCCCGCGGCCACGCCGCCCACGCTGCTGCGCCCCGGCGACCGCGTGCGCTTCGTCGTGGAAAGCGTGCGGACATGATCGTCGTCCAGAAACCGGGCGTGCTCGCCTCGGTGCAAGACCTGGGGCGGCACGGCCATCGCCAGCTCGGCATCTGCCCCGGCGGCGCGCTCGACGTGCTCTCGCTCACCATGGCCAACCGGCTCGTGGGCAACGTGGACGGCGCCGCTGGCCTCGAATTCACCATGGGCGGCTGTGAGCTGCGCTTCGAGGTCGACACGCGCATCGCGCTGACCGGCGACGACTTCGCCGCCACGCTCGACGGCGTGCCGCTCTGGCCCTGCTGGAGCATGCCGGTGACCGCCGGCCAGACCCTGAAGCTCTCGGGCGCCAACGCGCCGGGCGCGAAGAAGGCCGGGCTGCGCAGCTGGCTCGCGGTGGCGGGCGGCATCGATGTGCCGCCGATCCTGGGCTCGCGCAGCACCGACCTCAAGGCCGGCTTCGGCGGCCATGAGGGGCGCCCATTGCGCAAGGGCGACCGCCTGCCGTTGGGCATGTCAAGGCTCGACGCATCGCAACTCGCCCGTCGCCCCTTCGGCCTGCGTGGTCCGGACTGGGGCCCCATGGAGGCAGACGGCGCCATCGCCTTGCGCGTGTTGCCCGGCCCTGAGTTCGAACAGTTCACCCTGCCCGCGCGCGAGCTGCTGTGGGGCGAGCGCTGGCGCATCACGCTGCAGAGCAACCGCATGGGCAGCCGCCTCGCGGGTGCCGAACTCAAGCGCAAGCGCGGCGGCGACATGCTGTCGTCGGGTGTCATTCCCGGCACGGTGCAGGTGCCTCCGTCGGGCCAGCCGATCATTTTGATGGGCGACGCGCAGACCACCGGCGGCTATCCGCGCATCGGCGTGGTGATCCGCGCCGACCTGTGGAAGCTGGCGCAGGCGCCGCTGAACGGCAATCTGCGGCTGGTGCAGGTCGACCAGCCCCAGGCGCTGGCCGCATGGGCGCAGCAGCAGCGCTATCTTGCGCAGGTGGCACAAGGGTTGGCCGCTGCAGGTTGGTCGGGCAGGGCATAGACTTTCCGCAAAGGAAACGCCCCATGCACATCGACCTCAACGCGGACCTCGGCGAAGGCGCCGGCAGCGACGAAGAACTGCTCGCGCTCGTGAGCTCCGCCAACATCGCCTGCGGCTGGCACGCCGGTGACGCCAGGACCATGCAGCAATGCGTGCGCTGGGCCATGCGTCACGGCGTGGCCATCGGCGCGCACCCGAGCTTTCCGGACCGCGAGAACTTCGGCCGCAGCACCATGCACCTGCCGCCCGACGAGATCGTGGCCAATGTGCTCTACCAGATCGGCGCGCTGGCGGCCATCGTCAAGGCCGAGGGCGGCAAGCTCTCGCACGTGAAGGCCCACGGCCAGCTCTACAACCAGGCGGCGAAGGAGCCCGAACTCGCCGATGCGCTGTGCGAGGCGGTGCGCCGCTTCGACCCCACGCTCAAGTTCTTCGGCCTGGCGGGCAGCCGCATGATCGACGCGGCCCGCCGCGCCGGCCTGGAGCCCGTCGAGGAAGTGTTCGCCGACCGCGGCTACATGCCCGACGGCAGCCTGGTGCCGCGCAGCCAGCCCGGTGCACTGATCGACAGCGAAGAGCGCGCGATCGCGCAGACGCTCTCGATGGCGCGAGACCACCGCGTGACGGCCATCGACGGCAGCGTCGTGCCGGTCAATGCGCAGACCGTGTGCCTGCACGGCGACGGCGCGCACGCGCTGGCCTTTGCGCGCCGCATCCGCGAACGACTGCAGGCCGAAGGCATCGCGGTCCGAGCCTGAGCCCGGAACGCGGCGCGCCGGAACCGCTGCGTCAGAAGCGCTCCCACTCGCCTTCGGCAATCGCCAGCTTGGGCGACGCCGCGACGGCTGCCACGCGGCTGCGCACAGGAAGGGCCGCCGGCGCCTTCACCGCCTTGGCCTTGGGCGTGACGACCGGTGCCACGAGCACGGCGCTCTGGTGGCCGTCTTCCAGCTTGAACACGCTCACGGCCTGCAGCAGGTTGCCTGCCTGATCCCTCAGCGAGGCCGCCGCGGCTGCTGCTTCTTCCACCAGCGCCGCATTTTGTTGCGTGACCTGGTCCATCTGCGTAATGGCCTGGTTGATCTGCTCGATGCCCGAGGTCTGCTCCTGGCTCGCGGCGGTGATCTCTCCCATGATGTCGGTCACCCGGCGCACGCTGCCCACGATGTCGTCCATCGTGCGGCCCGCCTCGCTGACCAGCGCCGTGCCGGCGTCCACCTTGCCGACCGAATCGCCGATGAGGTCCTTGATTTCCTTGGCCGCCGCGGCCGATCGCTGCGCCAGGTTGCGCACCTCGCCGGCCACCACGGCGAAGCCGCGGCCCTGTTCGCCCGCGCGCGCGGCTTCCACCGCTGCGTTGAGCGCCAGGATGTTGGTCTGGAAGGCGATGCCGTCGATGACGCCGATGATCTCGACGATCTTGCGCGACGACGCATCGATCGAGGCCATGGTCTCGACCACCTTGCCCACCACGGCGCCGCCCTTGACCGCCACTTCGGAGGCCGACACGGCCAGCTGGTTGGCCTGGCGGGCGTTGTCCGCGTTCTGCTTGACGGTGGAGGTCAGCTCTTCCATCGAGGCCGCGGTCTGCTCCAGCGAACTGGCCTGCTCCTCGGTGCGCGAAGACAGGTCTTCGTTGCCCTGCGAGATCTGCGCGCTGGCGCTGGCCACGCCTTCCGCGTTGCCGCGCACCTGGCCCACGGTGCGCGCCAGGCTCTCCTGCATGCGCTGAAGGGCCGTGAGCATCCGGCCGGTCTCGTCCGTGGACTGCACCTCGATCGGCTCGCCGAGGTCACCCTGGGCGACGCGATCGGCCACTGCAACCGCACGGTTGAGCGGGTGCGTGATCGAGCGCGTGATCAGCCATGCCGACACGACGCCCAGGACGACGGCCAGCACCGCCGTGGCGACCATGATGTCGATGGCCGTCTCGGCGGCCGAGCTGGCCGCGTCTGCGGCCTTGTTCATCTGCTCGCTCGTGAACTCGACCATCTCGCGCAGGGCGCCCAGGTACGCGGCCTGGGTCTTGTTGCGCTCGCCGAAGAGCATCTGCGTGGCTTCCTCCGGGCGATTGGCCATGGCCAGGTCGGCCACCGCGTTGGTGAAGGAGCGGTAGTCGGCGAGCCGCGTCTTCAGGGCCGCCAGCAGCTCGCGGCTGCGGTCGTTGTCCACCAGCTTGTCGAGTATGGCCATCTGCCTGTCGGTCTCGGCCCTCGACTGCTCCAGCGTCTGCCTGTTGGTGGTTCTGACGGCCTCATCTTTCACGAGGATCAGGTTGCGTGTCATACGCGTCACGTCGGCCGCCTGATACGACATCTCGCGCGCGGCTTCGATCTTGGGCGAGATGTTGGACGTGATGCGCGTGGTGGTGGCGTCCAGGTAGTGAAGGCGATTGATGCCCACGAAGGCGATGGCTGCCAGCAGGAGCAGCAGCAGCCCGAACACAAGACTCAAGCGCGCGCTGATTTTCAGATTTTTCACGGTAGTGGAGAAGGTTGACGATGAAAGTTTCCGGTGCGCTGCAAGCGGGCTCGCCTTTTTTCTGTACAACGCACGACCTGTTTTCTATCGGCAACGGCGGACGTGGGGATTAGGGTTTTTTTTGCAATTAACACTTCCATAAAGTTTGTGAATGCCTGGGGAAAGTGCGTTTTTCGGCGTTTTCACGTGCCGGTTGCGCAATCTGTTCGGCCCATGATGTCCGCCCTTGTCGTTCTATCCGGAAATTCGAAATTGAGCTTGTTGAGCTTTGGCAGACGGTCATTCGTGGACCTCAATGAGTTGGCTCTTTTTCTGCAGGTGGCCCGCCTCGGGAGCTTCGCGCTGGCGGGCAAGGCCCTCGGCGTTCCCGCCAGCACGGTGAGCCGACAGGTGAAGAACATCGAACAGCAGCTGGGAGTGCGGCTCATGCAGCGCTCCACGCGGCGCCTGGTGCTGACGGAAGCCGGGCGGCTGCTGGTGCAGCGCTGCGAAACGCACTTCAGCGCCATCGGCGACGTCACCCGCGAAGTGCTGGACGGCGTGGGCGTGGTGAGCGGCACCTTGCGGATCGCCACGCCATCGGACTTCTTCGACTGGTTTCCCCTCAGCTGGTTAGGGGAGTTCCGCGCCATGCACCCCAAGGTGCGGTTGGAGATCTTTGCGCAGGACGCGCTGGTGGACGTGATCGGCGACGGCATCGACATCGCGTTCCGGGCCGGCAAGCTCGAGAGCTCACGCCTGGTCGCGATCCTGCTCACGACGACCTCGGTCTTCCTGGTTGCGAGCGCGGGCTACCTGTCGCTGCGCGGCACGCCGCGCAATCCCGAAGACCTGGCTTCGCACGACGGCCTCACGCTGCGCAGCTCACCCAGCCAGAGCCAGCGCGACTGGCGCGTGGTGGGCCCCGCCGGCGAGGTTCGCCTGGAGGTGCAGAGCCGGTTCAGCGCCAGTGCGATGGGGTTGCTGCGCGACGCCGCTGTCGAGGGACTCGGCATCGCGCTGCTGCCCGAGGTTCTGATCCGCAGCGAACTGGACGCGGGGCGGCTGCAGCGCGTGCTCCCCGAGTACGGGCAGCCTTCGGTCAGCTTCTCGCTGCTGTATCCGAGCCGCCAGCAGATCCAGAAAGCGGCTTCGGCGTTCGTGGAGTTCGCCGTGGCCAAGTTCGGCGGCAAGCCCGCCAGGCGCTGATCAGGCGAAGTGCTTCGCCAGCCAGTCGTTCAGTGCGGCGTTGACGAGTTCGGGCTTTTCCATCGTCAGCATGTGGCCGCATGCGGGCACCCACACGACCTCGGCCTGCGGCAGCAGCGCGGCCATCTCGTTGGTGCACTCGGGTGGTGCGAGCTTGTCGTCGTCGCCGCACATCAGCAGCACCGGCGCGCGCACCGAGCCCAGGTGCAGCCGCGCGTCGGGCCGGCGCATCACGGCGCGGTTCTGGCTGATGAGCTGCTGCGCGCCCGCGCCCAGCACGATGTCGAGGTAGCGCTGCACCAGCAGCGGGTCGG